>JAJTFM010000007.1 GCA_021298575.1 Saprospiraceae bacterium
CTTGCTCCCCGACAATAACATAGCCCTCGGAACTTCCTTCAACGGCCTCGTCACGCTGGATAAACAGCGCAGGATATTCCATCACATCAATAAAAAGAACGGTCTCGGAAATAATACGGTATTAAGCCTGTTTGCCACGCCAGCAGGCAGTATCTGGCTCGGCCTCGATAACGGCGCAGCTTTCGCCGATCTTAACTCGGCTTTTTCTGCCGTATTCCCGGACGGCGAACTGCAGGGTACCGGATACACAGCAGAAGTTTTCAACGGAAATATCTATTTCGGTACCAATACCGGATTGTTTGCCACAAACTGGAAGCCATACTACCAGCCGGAAGAAAAAATGGCATTCAAAAGGGTAAGTGGCGCCGACGGGCAGGTATGGAATCTGAACCTGCTAGACAATAAATTGCTGATGGGTCACCATGAAGGGGCCTTTGACGTAACGGGACTGAGTGTCAACGGTCTGTCCTTAACGCGCGGGATATGGCGTTTTATCTCGCTTTCGCCCGAACTGGCACTCGCAGGACACTACAACGGACTCGCCATTTTCAAAAAAACCGGAAATCGCTGGTCTTTCGATAAAGTACTCAAGGGATTTTCTGAAAGCAGCCGTATGCTCGCCAGAGATACCGACGGTACGATATGGATGGCTCACCCCTACAGAGGCATATACCGCCTCTCTGTTGATCCCGTACAGGGAACCTGCAATGCCGAGCACTTCGGACAAAAACAGGGACTCCCATCGGATCTCGGAAATCACCTGTTCAAGCTCGGCGACAAGGTACTCTTCACCGGAATCAAAGGCGTTTTCGAATTTGATGCCAACCGGCAAAGGTTTGTCTCAAATGAAAAATTCAGCCAGCTTTTCGGCTACGAAACACGTGTCAAATACCTGAATCAGGATAAAAACGGAAATATCTGGTACGTAACAGAAAAGGAAACCGGCGTGCTGCTCATCCAGTCGGATGCACTGGAAAAGAAAATACGCCGTGTCCCGATACCAGAATTGCATCAGAAACTCACAGAAGGATTCCAGTTCGTCCTGCCGATTGACTCCAGTAACGTTTTTATAGCCACAAGTCAGGGATTTATTCACTTCAATCCCGATAACTATTGGTCAAAAGACACACTTCTCAGGCTCGTACTCAATGAAGTCAGACTGAAAGTGCCAAATGACAGTATTCTTTTCGGAGGATACCGCAGAGGATTAAACCAAACCGAGCTGTCCTGCACCCGGAATACACTCAACTTCTCCTTTTCCGCTCCCGATTACCCTGGCGGAGAATTCATAACCTACGCTTATTACCTCGAAGGGATTGAGAAAACTTGGTCCGACTGGATGAGTAAAACAGACGCTACGTTCAGTCACCTGAGGCCAGGCGATTATACATTCCATGTGAAAGCCCGTAACCAGTACGGTACCGAAAGTACGCCCATCTCGTTTTCATTCACTATTCTCCCACCATGGTATGCCAGCAGCCTCGCATACGCCTTTTATTTCATGATTCTGCTGGGTATCATGACCAGTATCGTTTACAGACAACAAAGGAAATTCGAAGAGGAAAAACTGAATCTTGAAAACCAGCACAGACTCGAATCTGAACAAAATGAATTGCGGGTACGCCGCTCGGAAGAGGCCGTCCAGCAACTGCAACATGAAAAACTCGAGGCAGAAGTTCACCACAAAACGCAGGAACTGGCTTCCGTAACCATGCACCTGGTCCAGAAAAATACCATTCTCGTCAATATTCAGGAAGCATTGCGCAAACTCAAAAACAGAGCCAATGCTCCGGAACTCGACAAGGAAATCGGACGTATCATCCGCATGATGGAACACGACTCCAGGGTGGATGAAGACTGGGAACACTTCTCTCAAAACTTCGACAGGGTACACAGCGATTTCCTCAAGCGACTGGCCGAAAAACACGACCACCTGAGCCCGAACGACTACCGGCTCTGCGCATATCTCCGTATGAATCTCTCCACCAAGGAAATTGCATCCCTGATGAATATTTCTGTCAGAGGTGTAGAGGCAAGCAGGTATCGCCTCCGAAAACGCCTGAACCTGGAAACAGATACCAATCTGACCGATTATCTGATGCGTTTCTGACCTGTATTGTCAGTAATCAAAATACAATTATGCAGATGTCAGCCAATTCAATAATTTTGGGCATAAAATCCATAACGCATGACTACTGCCACAGAACTGATTCGCAACCGACGCGCCATTTTTCCGAAAACTTACCTCCCGGGAAAAGCCATAGAAGCCTCCTTTATTCAGGAGCTGCTCGAAAACGCCAACCACGCACCCACGCACAAGCGCACGGAACCCTGGCGCTTCCAGGTGTTTCACTCCGAAGAAAGCCGCCAGGCTTTGGGCAGCATGCTGTCAGGTTTCTTCAAAAAAAATACCCCCGCTGAACTTTTTTCCGAAGAAAAAATGATAAAAGCCGGAGAAAACCCGCTGAAGGCAGGCGCCGTCATTGCCATCATCATGCAGCGCGACCCCGCTGAAGGTGTGCCCGAGTGGGAAGAAGTCGCCGCCGTAGCCATGGCCGTACAAAATATGTGGCTCACATGCGCAGAAAAGGGTATAGGCGCTTACTGGAGTACGCCCAAAGCAGCACTGGAAGCTGGCGATTTTCTCGGACTGCAAACCGGACAACGATGCCTCGGACTGTTCTACATGGGGTGGCACGAATCACCAGAACTTCCCGCAAAAAGAGGGCCCGTTGAAGATAAAACTGTCTGGAAATGAATACCCGCCAGATTCTCGAAACAGAACAGAAAGCACTCGAAATCAATCTCGATGAGCACATATACGGTGAGCAGCAGGTACAATCGCCAAGAGTATGAGCGCTTATGATAAAACTGTCAGCGACGAAATCTATGGCGATGAAGAAAAAGGTAAGGGCCGCTATGTGTGTGATTCCCGCCTGTACCGCATGCTCGATCACGAGTACGCACTCATGGAAAACCGACTGCGAACCGAACGACCCGATCAGAAGTTTTTCGCTTTCGCAGATACGGTGGCCGCCATCAATTACCAGAAAACAATCAAGGGCGACGGCTGGCTGGGATTGCGATTCCAGCTCGACCCCAAAAAGGCTCCCAACGATGTGGTACTGCATGTCCGCCTGCTCGATAACGATAATCGCCTGCAACAACAGGCCATCGGTATCCTGGGCGTGAACCTGCTCTACGCCTGCTTCCGATATGCCAGCGACCCCGAAACACTGCTCCGCGCACTCATGGACAAACTGCGCGACCGGGTACAAATTGACATGGTACGGCTCGAAGGACCCGATTTTGACCACCTGGACAACAGACTGGTATGCCTCTGGACGGTAGAATACGGACTCTCCAATATCGCTATTTTCAGCCCGCATGGCCGACCCGTTCACGCCGGCGAATTCCTGTACAAAAAATCGGTGCTGATCGCCAGAGGCAGTTACCGCCCTCCAACACTCGTCCAGCAGGACATGATCCGGTGTGCCCACAATCAGTTTACCCGCGACGCCGATAACCCGTCAGATCAAGTCTTTTTCCTCTCCGAAATTGCCCTCGACAACCTGAGCGAAAACGGAATGCCCGATGAACAGGACTTCCTCGACCGGGCAGATCTGCTGTGCGCCCTCGGCCAGACGGTAATCGTATCCAATTTCAAACAACAGAAAGACCTGATCGCCTATTTCTCCGACTACAAGGTGCACCGCATCGGCGTGGCACTCGGTATCCGGAAACTGCAACAACTGGTTACCGATACCTGCCGGCAAAATCCCGGTAATCTGCTCGAGGCTTTCGGAGAGGTTTTTCTCCGGAATGTGCGTTTCTATATCTACCCCGCTCTGCCAACCGACGATGAACAGGCCGGCGAAAGCGGATACCTGAACGCCTCCAGCCTGAATACGCCCCCGAGTATTCATTTCCTCTACCAATACCTGCTCGATAACGGAAATATCCGCGATATCGAAGGATTTAACCCGGATGTGTTGCACATTCGTCACAAGGAGGTACTGTCCATGATTCAGAACGGCCAACAGGGCTGGGAAAGCCAGGTTCCGCCAGAAGTGGCAGCGCTAATCAAGGAGAAAGGCTTCTTCCGTTCATGACTTTTTGTACCTTGCATCACTAATAAGCACAAACCATGTTTGAACGCCGTACCAGACAGGCTTTCCCTGTAAGAAATATTATCCTGCTCGCCGTAGCAGCAGGCGCTCTCTTGATCTTTATGCTCAGAAGAACAGAGAGTATGCCCGCGCAGGAAATCAGGGTGGTTAATCCCGAACAGGAAGAAAAAAGGGACTCCGGACTGTTCCCTTTTGAAGAATACTATGCCGTCAGACAGTATCCCGACTACGAACCTGCTGTCAGTGCCTATGAAACCGCTATGTATGAAGCAAGGCTTTCCGCCGCCGCTGCCCGCCCAAGAGGTGGCCTGGAGGGAATTACTGCCCCCTGGACAGTACAGGGACCCGGCAATATCGGGGCCCGTATCAATACTATAGCAGTAGATCCCTCCGACAAAAACACGATCTATCTCGGATACTCCGGCGGAGGTGCATGGAAAACAACCGACGGGGGTGTAACCTGGAAACCCGTTTTCGACCAGAACGGATTCCTCGCTATAGGCCATATCTATGTTGACCCGCTCAACCCATCCAACGTATATATCGGAACGGGAGACCCCAATATCAGCGCTTATCCGTTCATCGGCAATGGCGTGTGGAAAAGTACAGACAAAGGCGAATCCTGGTCGCTGCTCGGCCTGACCAACCAGCGAATCGTATCCAAAATCATAGCTAACCCCGGTGGCTCACAAAAGCTGTACGCCGCCACCATGGGTATTCCATTCGAGCGCAATAACCAGCGCGGACTGTATCAGTCGGTCAATAATGGCGCAGACTGGCAACAATCGCTGTTCGTATCCAATCAGACAGGTATCATTGATATGGCTGTTTCTCCAGCCAACCCCGGTGTTATCTACGCCGCTTCCTGGGACCGGATCCGCAGCAACCGGGAGAGTCTCGTGTTCGGAGAGAACGCCAGGATCTGGAAAACCACCAACGGCGGACAAACGTGGACTCCACTATCCGGTGGACTGCCCAACGGCCCGCAATGCCGTATCGGCCTGGCTATTGACCCCTCCAACGACCAGCATATTTTCGCCTCTTATTGCGGCACCAACCTGGATTTTCTCGGTCTCTACGAGTCGTTCAACGGCGGACAAACATGGCAGTTCAATCCGTGC
>JAJTFM010000008.1 GCA_021298575.1 Saprospiraceae bacterium
GCCGTACCCCTTATTCTTCTCGTGAACAATAACATGTCCAATGCCAAGTGAACGTGCCAGTTCGGCAGTGTTGTCGCGGCTGTGATCGTCGCACAGAATTACCTCGTCCACCAAATCAAAAGGAATTTCCCTGTATGTCTGCTCCAGCGTTTTGGCTGCGTTGTAGGCCGGCAGCACCACGACCACTTTTTTCCCCTTGTACATAATTATGACTTGGCCTTGGCCGATTTTTTCGCCTTCGGTTTTTCTTCCGGTACAGGTTGTTCGGATACCTCCTCCGCTTTGGCAACTTCAGCCGTTTCTGAAGCAGCAGCCTCGGCCTTCGCAGCAGCGAGAATACCCTTTTCATACATGAAGCCATACCACTTGATACACTTCTTGATGTCGTTGATGTGTACCCGGTCGCGATCATGATCAGGCAAAATGGCACTGAAGTAATCACGCAATTCACTAGAGGAAGCATTTGCACCAACCGGCGGTATTGATTCGTGTTGATCAAACATTTTTTCAAAAACATCAACAAGCGGCACAGTACCCTCTCCCTCATTGGTGTAAGTGTAAATGGCTACCGTGGCCAAAGGTGTGATCTGCCCCTGTCTTGATGACACAAAACGGGTACGACCCTCATTGCGGTCTTCGATGATAACTCCGTCGCCTCGCGTGGCAACGAGTTTGTGCACCCCCGGCATACCGGAGATGACGAGAAACTTGTCGAGATTCATAGGTAATGGTTAAATGGTCATGATTTCTTTTTCCTTGCCCGCAACAACCTGGTCCGTCTGTTCAACAAACTTGTTCACCAGATCCTGCAGTTCAGCCTCCTTCCGCTTGCCGGCATCCTCCGGAAAGCCGTCCTTGACAGCCTTCTTAATATGATCGAGTGCCTTGTGGCGAGCGTTTCTGATACCTACCTTGCTCTCTTCTCCGGCATGCTTGGCCTTTTTCACCAGCTCCTTGCGACGCTCCTCGGTGAGTGGTGGTACCGACAACCGGATTATCTCCCCATCGTTGGATGGCGTGATTCCCAGATTGGCATTAATCAGTGCACGCTCAATGGTACCAAGCAGATTGCGCTCCCAGGGCTGAATTACAATGGTACGGGCATCAGCTACCTGAAGGTTGGCTACCTGCGCAAGCGGTGTGGGTGAACCATAATACTCCACCATCACATCTGTAATCAGTGATACAGATGCCTTCCCGGTGCGAAGTTTCACCAGTTCGTGGCTCAGGTGATCGAGCGCTTTTTCCATGTGGGCCCTGGCGTCGGCCATGGCCTTGTTGACTTCTTCCATGTTATCAGATCAAATTCAGTAGTAATTTGACAAAACCGACCCGCGGCCAGCTTTGCTGTTGTCAGATTTCGACGCAAATTTCAGAAGTTTTGATGAAAGGATTACTTAAATTTATCTTACTTCGTACCTTCGGCCCGAACATGCCCGAATTACAGGAAATTAGAAGCACTCTTTCCAGAATTGACAGGCTGGAACGCGAAATTGGTCTGAAGCAACTTCAGATCAACAGCCTCCTTACTATCACTCAGGCTATCAACGAAAATGTGCCCGCAGAAGATCTCTTCAAAATGTATGGCGCATTCCTGCGATTTGAAATGGCCATCCGAAAAATGGCACTCTTCTTCCGCGAAAATCAGATCTGGGAATGTAAAATTTCCTCAGGCGTGGACGAGACGCTCTTCCAGCCCGATATAAGTTCCGACCTGTCAAGGTTCCGCTCAACACAGGGCCTCAGCGATGATAGCCACCCGCTATTCCGCGAATTCGATCTGGTTATCCCTATTATGCACAAAAATACCGCCATTGCCTACGCCTTCCTCGGCGGCTTCCGCGATGAAGACGATGTGTATAGCAAGGTACAGTTCGTAACCACTATCACCAATATTATAGCCGTTGCCATCGAAAATAAACGCCTGTTTAAAAGTCAGGTGCAACAACAAATCGTTAACCGCGAGGTCGAACTGGCCGCAGAAATTCAGCGCGCACTTGTGCCGGGACGAATGCCATCCAGCAAAGGGTACCAGCTTTCAGGTATCTACCGCCCGCACTTCAGAGCTCTCGTGTCACGACGACCAGCCCTCGAAGAACTCGTCAGGGAAATGAATGAAGCCGTGTTCCGCGTAACACAGGGCGATAAATTTATCACTTTCTTCGTGGCCCGATACGATACTGCCGCCCGGACACTGCACTACGTCAACGCCGGACACATACCCCCCTTTATGATTATGAACGGGGTCATAACAACGCTCAGAAACGGCGCCACCTCGCTGGGCTGGCTCCCGAAACTGCCTTTCCTGGAAATAGGTGAAGTGAAAATTTCTGCCCCGGCTCTGATTTTTACTTTCACCGACGGACTAACGGAAGCAAGAAATTCTCACGGCGACGAATTCGGCGAAGAAAGACTGGCAGCCTTCCTCAAGGAACATGAAAACGACGACCCCGAAACGCTTAATTCCAGACTGATTCAACACGTGGAACTGTTCCGCGGACGCGAACCATGGCCCGACGATATTACCCTGCTAACCTGCAAATTGTTCTGACCAGATTGTTATGAAACACGAAGAACCTTCCACACCACAGTCAACGGTCAACACGAATTCAATATCTCTCCCGAAAATGCCCTCAACCTGGATGTAGTCGCAGAATCTGATGGCATACTCCACGTTTTTATGAATGACCGGGCCTTCAGAGCTGAAATAATCAGCGCCGACGACGCCAGCCACCTCTTTGTAGTCAAAATTGACGGAAACGAATACACTGTCAATATAGCAGACAAATACGACCGACTTGTAAGCCAGCTCGGATTGAAGGTCGGCAGTCATCAGAAGGCTAACCAGATCAAGGCACCTATGCCGGGGCTGGTTCTCAACATACTCGTGGAGGCAGGTCAGGAAGTGTCAAAAGGCGATGCTCTCCTTATACTGGAGGCCATGAAAATGGAAAACGTCATCAAAGCATCCGGTGATGGAAAGGTCAGGTCCGTAAAAGTCAAAAAAGGAGACGCTGTAGATAAAGGGCTCCTTCTTGTTGAAATGGAATAATCTATCCGACTAAAAAACCGTTTGGATCTCTTTCTGCAAAATAACGGTTATCTGTATTCTCCAGTGATACATAACGATAACCCGGCAGCATGTTCTTTTGTAGAGTAGTTTTACCCGACTGACGCGGCCCGGTGACAGCCAATACGGGATATTTTGAAATCAAAGACTGTATTACCCCTCTATTACTCTCGGAAAATATGGCATCTTTTTACAAATTTAAAGTATAAATATAGTATATTTTGAATTTGCACAGAAAATTTTTTCAATTTGTACAAACAATCGGAATACAAATGGCATCAGCAGACATATCAGACTAAACAGCACACAAGATTCGTTTACTATTAAAATCTGCCTTGTGAAAATTTTATCTGTACTGCTTTTAACGCTTTTCTACCTACCTGTGCGCGCGCAAGCGCCTGAAACTGTCCCCTTGCCTGTCCTGTTTCCAGTTCAGCAGGTAGTTTATATGTCGCCCGCCGGTTCTGATTCCGCCACCGGCGACAGCCTCAATCCGGTGGCTACCTTCACCGGCGCGCTGAACCGGCTTGCCGCCTGGTCCGACGGACAACAGGGAGCGCTTTACACCGAGGTTGTTCTTTATCCTGGATACTATACTACACCAATCATACAGCCATGGGGACGATTTCAACTGCCCGGCCGCCAACTGAACGTCTCTGTGAGAGGAAAGGATACTGTGATGCTCGACGGACTCAACTCACCGATTTCTCCCGGACAGGGTATGGTTCACCTGCTTGGAAGTCATATCAGGGTAGCTAACCTGACTATACTGTACAGCCCGGGCAATGGTGTGCGGTTTGGATACGATGCCAACGGAAATGTTTCTAATCCGCATGATGTTCTTGTTGAAAATGTGACTGTGCGTCAAACCGCCGGTCATGGTATCCTGCTCGGTATAAGCCCCGTTAAAAACTCCGATCCCTTCTCTCTGCATACGCCAGGCGAACGATACATGGTCAGGCAATGCACGGTTTACGAGTCCGTTAATTTTAACCAGCCACAGTCACAGTGGGGTTCCGCTGTCAAGTTTCACAATGTCCGGTACGGACTGGCCGAAAACTGCCATATATACGACAACAGCGGTGAGGGTATTGACGTGGACCTCGGTGAACAGATAATCATACGCGCCAATACACTGCACGACAACTACGCCAATATATACATAGACAAAGGTGCTGGTATTCGAATAGAAGGCAATCATATTCACAATGATTACCGGAAGGTTCCCGGTATCCTGCTCGGTATCGAGGCGTTCACAAGTCTGATCACCGACCATTTTATAAAGGATGTGGCCATCCACAATAATATTATACTGAATACTACAACAGGTATCAGTATCTGGCAGGGTATTTACAGTTTTCTCCAGCGGGGAATCTTTTCAGGTATAGATATCCGGCACAATACAATTATAGGGCAGCGCGGACAAAAGGCCGCTATCGGCTTCTCTTATGAAACCCTGTTTGGCAATCCGGCACCCAATGTTGTCTTTTCCGGTCTGCGTATCCATGGAAA
>JAJTFM010000009.1 GCA_021298575.1 Saprospiraceae bacterium
CAGTTGGAGCTCCTGTCGCAGAAACTTGGATCAGCCTCTTTTGATGTTGAATCCCTGGTGGCTGCAGGTGTCTCGAAAGCTAGTGAAAAGATTAAGTTGCTGGGTAACGGAAAACTCACCGCGAAAATCAATATTAAGGTACATGCCGCTTCTGCTGCCGCAAAAGCAGCCGTCGAAGCAGCTGGCGGCAGTGTTGAAATCGTCTAAACCACACTCTCGGTAATGAAACTTTTTACCGTTCTCAAGAATATCTGGAGCATCAAGGAACTGCGCGATCGCATCGTTTTCACGCTTGCATTGCTGCTTGTTTATCGTGTGGGTACTTTTGTGGTACTCCCCGGTGTCGTACCTGCTGCTCTCGACAAGGCTGCCCAAAATCGTGGCGCTAATGACCTGCTAGGTCTTATCAACGTGTTCACTGGTGGTGCCTTCGACAATGCCGCTATCTTCGCACTTGGTGTTATGCCGTATATCACGGCTTCCATCATTGTACAGTTGCTCGGCTTCGCACTGCCCTACTTCCAGCGCCTTCAATCCAAAGACGGCGAAAGTGGTCGCAAACGACTGAATCAGATTACACGTGTACTGACGGTAGCAATCACACTCGTTCAGGGCGGCGGATATCTCCAGCTCGTTCGCAGTATCCCCGGTGCAGTTTCCCTTGAAGTTCCTGAGGGGCTCTTCTGGTTCTCCAATATCATTATTCTTTCCGCAGGTACCATATTCTGTATGTGGCTGGGTGAAAGAATCACTGACAAGGGAATTGGTAACGGTACTTCCCTGATTATTCAGGCCGGTATCATCGCACGTTTGCCACAGGCTTTCGTATTCGAATTCCAGAAGTTGTTCTCTGATAACAAACTGCTACTGTTCTTCCTTGAGCTGGCACTGTTCTTCGTAGTCGTGATGGCAACTATTCTGGTCATTCAGGGTGTACGCCGTATTCCTATTCAGTTTGCAAAGCGGATGGTAGGTCGTACAGGTGGCGCAATGCCAGCTGCAAGCGCCCGCGATTATCTGCCCCTCAAAGTGAATTCTGCCGGTGTAATGCCAATCATCTTCGCTCAGGCGCTGATGTTCCTGCCCGCCACTGCTATACAGTATATGTCAGGCGACAGTGTGAATACAGGTCGTATTAATATGCTGAATGATATTTACTCTCTCGGATATAACTTGCTGTTCTTCACACTGATAGTTGTCTTCACGTATGTTTATACTGCGCTGATGATCAACCCGACCAGCTATGCCGATTATCTGAAGAGAAACAATGCTTTCATTCCGGGTGTAAAGCCGGGAGAAGCCACTTCCGATTATATTGATAATATCATGACCCGTATTACACTGCCAGGAGCAGTCTTTCTCGGACTCATCGGTATATTGCCTTCAATAGCAGCTACTTTTGGTATTAACCAGCAGTTTGCACTGTTCTTCGGCGGAACTACCCTCCTTATTATGGTGGGTGTAGCCCTGGACACACTGCAGGTGATTGAGAGTTATTTGCTCACGCAGAAATACGACGGTCTGATTAAATCAGGCAGGATTCAGGGTCGCACTTCATCCGGTCTGCAGGTTGGTCAGCCTCAATAATTGAATATTCTCTGAGGTGCTTTTCCGGCGCCAAATGTGAAATAAATAACAGGATATGGGATTGTTTTCAGCTCAGGACGGACGACGGATCTTTTACAAGACCGCTGCTGAAATTGAACTGATGCGAAACGCAAATATCCTTGTTTCAAAAACACTGGCTCATGTAGCCAGTATGCTTAAACCCGGTGTAACCGGACAGATCATTGACAAGGCTGCAGAGGAGTTCATTCGCGACCATGGCGGTCGACCGGCATTTAAAGGGTATCACGGATTCCCGTCAACACTGTGTGTGTCTTACAATGATATCGTAGTGCACGGGATACCAGGCAAGCGGGAGTTTGCAGATACAGATGTTGTTTCGGTTGACTGCGGGGTCGAACTCGAAGGTTATTACGGGGATGCGGCATACACATTCGCTTTTTCGAAAGTAACCGGGGATGTTCTCGATTTGCTTCAAACTACTTACAGGTCCCTTTATCTGGGTATCGAAAAGGCAGTTCATGGCAATCGAATCGGGGATATATCTTTCGCGATTCAGGACTATTGTGAACGACAGCACAAATACAGTGTGGTCAGAGATTTGGTAGGACATGGAATCGGCAAATCACTTCATGAAGAACCGGAAGTGCCTAATTACGGCAGAAGGGGAAAAGGCTTCCTGATGATGGAAGGACTGGTGATTGCTATTGAGCCAATGATTAACATGGGAACGAAAGATGTTTATCAGGATCGCGACGGGTGGACGATCTTCACAAGAGATCATAAACCCAGTGCACACTATGAACACTCTGTCGCAGTAAAGAAGGGTCGGGCCGACATTCTGTCGGATCATTCTTTTTTGCTGAATGAAATAAAAAATAATCCTGAATTGCAAGAAATTTTGCCTAAAAATTAGACCTTTGCAGCCCGAAATTTAAAAGGGCCCTTTTTATGGCGAAAGAAGACTTGATCAAACAGGATGGCGTGGTTGCCGAAGCACTTTCAAATGCAAATTTCAAAGTGCAGCTGGAAAACGGCCACATCATACTCGCATCATCTACCGATACAAGTAAGTTTAAAACGACAATTTGAAAAACGACTGAGGATATGAAAGTCAGACCGTCCATCAAGAAGCGTTCTGCGGACTGCAAGATCGTTCGCCGCAAAGGCAAACTGTACGTCATCAACAAAAAGAACCCGAAGTTCAAACAGCGGCAGGGGTAATTCCCTGTGGCAGTCGGCTTCGATGTCAACATTTTTGAATACACAAATCAACACAATATATGGCACGTATTGCTGGAGTTGATCTTCCCCGTCAGAAAAGAGGGGTTATTGGCCTGACCTACATTTACGGTATAGGCTCTTCAACTGCGTCCGCTATTCTGGAAAAAGCCGGAATTGACGAGAACACCAAGGTTGAAAACTGGAATGATGAGAATATCAAGGCGATATCCCGCATCATTGCTGACGACTACAAGACCGAAGGTCAGCTGCGTTCTGAGGTTCAGTTGAACATCAAGCGTCTGATGGATGTTGGTTGTTATCGCGGTCTGCGCCACCGTAAGGGTCTTCCCCTGCGTGGTCAGCGTACCCGTACGAATGCCCGCACACGCAAGGGCAAGCGTAAGACAGTTGCCAACAAGAAAAAAGTGACTAAGTAATAATGGGTAACTGCCGCAAGGCGGCAGTCATCTTTTCATAAAAAGCCAAGGGCCGGCTGAAATTGTCGGCTCACAATGCAACAAAAAAATGGCAAAAGGAGCATCCAAAAAGGTTGTCAAGCGCAAAGTGAAAGTATCGCCGGAGGGTCTTGTTTTCATCCAGGCTTCTTTCAATAACCTCATCATCTCTATCACAAACAAGCAGGGAGAAGTGATTTCCTGGGCTTCTGCAGGTAAAGCTGGATTTCGCGGTTCCAAAAAGAACACGCCTTATGCTGCCCAGTTTCCGTACATTCGGCGAACCAATCTTTGGTTTCGATAAAGCTTTTGAGCGCAGGAAGTATCCTCCCGGACAACACGGACTGTCTCGTAAGAAGAAGCAGGCTTCGAACTATGCTCAGCAGTTGTCTGAAAAGCAGAAAGCCAAGTACACTTATGGAGTACTGGAGCGTCAGTTCCGTAAAACTTTCCAAAGTGCAACCCGCCGTCATGGTGTAACAGGTGAGGTTCTCCTTCAGTTGCTGGAGGCGCGTCTCGATAATACTGTTTACCGTATGGGTATTGCCAATACACGCAGAGGAGCTCGCCAGCTCGTTGGTCACCGTCATGTAACGGTGAACGGACAAGTTGTAAACATTCCTTCTTACACCCTCAAGCCGGGTGACGTTGTAGCTGTGCGCGGCCGTTCCAAAGCACTGGAAATTATCACGTCCAATGTCGGAGCCAAGACAAGTAATGTACGTCAGTTTGGCTGGATTGAGTGGAACCCTGATCAAATGAAAGGTGTTTTTCTTGCATACCCGCAGCGCGACCAGATTCCTGAAAAAATCAACGAGCAGCTCATTGTTGAGTTGTACTCTAAGTAAGAGGTGCTGAAGCGAATATGGTTGG
>JAJTFM010000010.1 GCA_021298575.1 Saprospiraceae bacterium
CAACGGGTACGCTCACGCTGACTCCGACTGTGGGTATTGCCCCCTTCAGTTATGTGGTTACGAAAAACGGTAATCAGGTGAATTCGGGATCAGTTCAGGCGCTTTACACACCCGAACTGATCAGCGGACTTTCACCCGGTGTTTATACCGTCAACATTACTTCACCGAATGGTTTCAGTACATCCGTGCAGGCTACGATCAACCAATTACTTCCGCCGGATGCCGGTGCGACGGTGAGTTCGGATTATTCCGGTTTTGATATCAGTTGCAACGGTGCTGCCGATGGAGTAGCCCTGGGTTCTGCTTCTGGCGGTCAGGCGCCCTATCAGTATGCATGGTCGAGCGGTGCAACCACCCAACAGGCAACAGGCCTGGCCGCTGGCACATATACTGTTACCGTTACGGGCAGTAACGGATGTACCGATACATCCACGGTCTCTCTTGCGTCTTCTACACCGATGAGCGTCGCATTTGTTGTGAATAATCTGAATTGTTTCGGACAGAACAGTGGTGCCATTAAAATTAATGTGACCGGTGGAGCACCGCCATATACTTACCGTCTGAACGACGGACCCGAGCAAACGGCTAATTTGTTCTCCAATCTGATGGCTGGAACCTTTAAAGTCACGATATATGACGCTAACAGGTGCGAAAAAACAGAGGTTATCGTTGTTAATGCCGCCATTCAGGTGGATGTCAATCTTGGAGAAGATCTCACCATCAGCCAGGGCGATGAAGCCACACTACGGGCGATAATCAATTTGCCCATAGACAGTATTGAGAAGATAACCTGGACGCCACCCTTCGACAGTACCGACTGTCCGCAGTGTCCGGATCAGATTGTAAGGCCGTTTATTTCTACGGTCTACTCCGTCGAGGTTCAGGCGCTGAACGGATGCAAGGATCGGGATGATGTGGCCGTACGAGTGGATCGCCGCAGGCAGATATACGTGGCCAATGTATTTTCGCCCAACGAGGATGGCAATAACGATATCCTTGGAGTATCTGCAAAACCTGGCGCAGTGACAAATATCCTGTATTTCAGGATTTATGATCGCTGGGGTAACGAGGTGTACGAACTGCAGAATTTCCTGCCCAACAATCCGACCATTGGCTGGGATGGTACTTTTAATGGCGAACCCATGAACCCCGGAGTTTTTGTCTGGTCTGCAGAGATTGAATTCATTGACGGAGAACGCATCCTGTACAAGGGCGATGTGACGGTTGTGAGATGATTAAAATTAAGTTCTGTTTTTTGGTTAAACAATCCGTGGCTTTAGAACTATCTTTGCTCCGGCGATCAATAAAACTCAAACGATGATTAAAATACTTGCAAACGACGGCATACATCCTGATGGAAAGCTTCTTCTTGAGGAGGCGAGCTATCTTGTAGATGAAAATAAAATTGCACAGGAGGATCTTGTATCCCGGATTTCGGAGTACGATGTACTTATTGTCCGCAGTGCAACGAAAGTAACCCGGGAAGTCATTGACGCGGGTAAAAACCTGAAAGTCATAGCTCGTGGCGGCGTTGGCCTCGACAACATTGACGTGGATTATGCCCAAAGCAAGGGGATACAGGTTTTCAATACACCCCGGGCATCATCAAGGGCTGTGGCTGAGCTGGCCATGGCACACCTTTTCAGTTTGTCACGTATGTTGCAGCGCAGTAACCGCGAACTTGCAACGGGTGGTGATTTCAAGAAACTGAAAAAGGCCTATGAAACCGGATTTCAAATCAAGGGAAAATCAAAACCTGTGTAAAGATTCGGACCGAATCTTTTGACAAAATCATAAGAGAGTCTGATTTCATCACTATCCATATTCCTGGAGGAGGAAAACCCGTGTTTGGGGTTGCCGAATTTGAAAAGATGAAGCCCGGTGTGTTTCTGATCAATACGGCACGCGGCGGAGTCATTGATGAAGAGGCACTGCTCGTTGCTCTTTCCAGTGGTAAAGTTGCCGGAGCGGGTCTGGACGTATTTGAGCAGGAACCCACGCCGAGAGAGGCCTTGTTGAAACATCCGCTTGTTTCCTGCACACCGCATATAGGGGCCAGTACTGTGGAGGCGCAGTCCTACATAGGTATGGAACTTGCCGACAAGATCATCGCGTTTTTTGGCGACGATAAATAAATACAGATGATTAGCCGAGGCTTATCGTTTTGTCTTACTTTTGGCTGAATTTTGATTCAATTACTTTGCTATGAACAGCCGGCAACCCAAGATCAGCATTGTCATTCCGTGCAAGAATGAATCGGGTTATATAGCAGAAACATTGGCCCAGTTTGAGCCTTTGATAGAGAGGTATAACCTGGAAATTATAGTTTCTGATGCCAACAGCGCTGACGGTACCGATGGTATTGTCAGCGCTTTTTCAGATAAATTACCGGGTCGTGTTGTTCTGGCACAGAAACCGGGTAAACAGAATATTGCCATAGGTCGTAACTATGGTGCGCAACAGGCTACCGGCGACATACTGTTTCACACAGATGCCGATGTGAAAATCCCGGATCCGGACCGCTTCTTTCCTGCAGTACTTCAAACTTTTGAGAATTCTCGTGTAGTGGCAGCTACCGTTCCTATATGGGTTTATCCCGAGGAGGCCCGTCTGGACGACAAACTTTATCATATTCTGATGAATGCCATCATCAGGCTGTCTTTTTTCGTGAAAATATACCTCGCCAAGGGAGAGTGTCAGCTTGTTCGCCGCGATGTCTTTGAAAAAATTGGTGGTTACAGCGAACATCTGATTGCCGGGGAGGACTGTAATTTGTTCTACCGTCTGCAGAGAGAGGGTAAAATTGCCTACCTGTGGCGTTTAAAGGTACACCATTCTCCGCGGAGGTTCCGCGAGTACGGATATGTGAAACTTACCCTCATCTATTTTCGTGAAGGTCTGTGGATGCTGCTTGGCAAAAAATCGTACGTAAAAGAGTGGAAGGCTATCCGCTAGTCCTGTTTTTCCAGAGCCAGCCAGCTCCTGCCAAACCAGTCACGAAGAGCAGAATAGAAATAATTTCCGCTTGAGTGAGGTTGATTCCCAGTACTTCATGTGAAACATTCACCCTGATTTTTTCGATAAGGAATCGCTCCGCTGCAATCAGGCACAAATAGATAAAGAACAGCATGCCTGTAACCTTTATTCTGGTCCGGAGAGCCCACAGAATGGCGAAAATGCCAGCCATCATTACTATTTCATAGAATGGCGTAGGGAATACGGGCTGCCCGAGCTGCATACAATAGTCCCAGGTACATCCGTCAATCGGCACACTTCTCACCGGATCGGTATTGGGTGAGTTGAGTACATGATGCGGGTACTGATAGCTCCACATCCAGTCGGGCAGGAAAGACATCCATTCCGGCTAGCTGACAACCTATACGTCCTACTCCGTAACCGGTAACCAGTGCTGGTGCTACGGCATCTGCTGTGGGCAGAAACGGTATTTTATTGCGCCATATATAGTAAACCACGGCTATGAATCCGAGGATAAGTCCACCCAGGAATGCGAGTCCGCCGCCAGATGTCAGAGCCCCTATCGGATCGGCGAGGAAGTCTTCCCAGTTATCGAACAGGTCGAAAATTTTTGCACCGAGAATACCGCCCACAGCTGCGGCCACGGTCATTTCGCTGATCCGGTCGTGCGGGAAGACTAGCAGATCCTTGATTTCGGGATTGTCTTTTTTGCGTTTTTGACCGTCGAGATAAGTAAATCCGCCAAGCAGGGCAGCACCGATGATACCCCCTATCCAGTTCATTTTTAGAGACAGGATGACCGATGCCGGGTCGTGGCGGAAGTCGGCATAGTGCTGATAGGCGTAAAGCCCCTTACCGCCGATGATGAGTCCGGCGAGGGCGTTACTGATGATTTCGCTGCGTGTTGCCGGCAGGCCAGTGGTTATTCTTACCTTAACTGGAGTATAGAATCCTTCTTTCGCCTTGCGTTTGAGTTCGATATGGAAAACCATAGCGCTGGCGAGGAATGCGATAGCGAGGAAGAACCCGAACGTCTTGAACATGGCGAGCCCGTTATCAGGCTGAGTTCCAATCAGGTCGTGGAAGAGATAGGAGAGGTCCGGGTACATGATTTGAGTTGTTAGAGCGTTGATTTATTCTGTATCGGTGACTACCTCTGCCGAGAGGTCGCGCTCTTGCAGTGCCTCACAGTAAGGAATCAGTTCGGTTCGGGTGCCACTTTTTACGGTTGCCTTTCCCTTGTAATGGATAATGAGCGACAATTGTTCAGCCTGCTCTGACGAGTGTCCGAGTACCTGCATAAAGCATTCAATTACCCATTCAAAGGTGTTGACTTCGTCGTTGAACACAATGAGCCTGGACGAGAAGCCCGTACCGGTTTCGTCATCAACCAGTACCTCTTCATCTTCTTCCCACAGTGGTTTTTCGTACATACGGATACCCGGTTTTTTATCGAGAGACATGGTAGCTAGTTGAGATTTTTGAGTACAGATTCGATGGCGTCGAAGTCGGGAAGCTCACCGGCGTTTTCGAGTACTTCGACAAACCGGAGCGTACCTTCTTTGTCAACCACAAAAGCCGATCTTTTGGAAACACCCTTCAGGCCGAGGGCGAACTCCTTGTAGATGGTGTCGTATTTTTTACTGACGGTTTTATTGAAATCTGAGAGGAGGGGAAAATTGAACTGTTGTTCTTCCTTCCATTTTGCGAGTGTATAGGGGCTATCAACAGAGATAGCCAGAATCTGTGCGTCGAGATTTTCGTACTGAGCCAGGCTATCGCGCATATAGCAGAGTTCTTTTGTGCATACACCTGTGAATGCGAAGGGGAAGAACAGAATTACCACATTTTTTCCGCGGTATTCGGACAGTTTCACGAGCGACTTGTCGGTGGCACGCAGGGAGAAATCGGGGGCTTTATCGCCGGGTTGCAGCATAGCGGTCTTTTTGGGTCAAAGTTATGTCTTTCCGGCAATTTTGCTGCCAGGTAAACAGAACATGCTCATATAAAAAACGCCGGGAGGAGATACGTGTCTTTGAATGTACGTATCAGCCTCCCGGCGACTATTTAGGTTATCCCGAGGGGTTAAAGTGTGTTCAGGATTCAAAACTGGCAAAAAACACGCCTGTTTTTGCCATCGGCAGAAAACCCTGTACAGGCTTTTAGT
>JAJTFM010000011.1:0-2422 GCA_021298575.1 Saprospiraceae bacterium
CGACCGGGTGCAGGGTAATTTCCGCGTGTCGGGTACGGAGGTAGCTCTTACCACCGAAGGACCTATAGGCAACAAAACCACCTTCCTGGCCTCCGCGCGCCGCTCCTATCTCGAGTTCCTGTTCGGCGCTATCGGACTCCCTATTCGCCCCAACTACTGGGATTTCCAGTACAAAATAACCCACAAAATCAACGCCAAAACCACGCTTTCGGCTATCGGACTCGGCGCTATTGATGATTTCTACTTTGAGGCACCCAAGGATGCCACCCCCGAAAATCTGTATGTGCTCAGCTCCAATCCGGGTATTAACCAGTGGAACTACACACAGGGTTTTACGCTAAAACGCCTCGTTGAAAACGGATTCTGGAATCTGACATTCAGCCGGAATATGTACGACAACAAACTGGACCAGTTCACGGATAACTTCGACGGCAAACAATCGGATGAGTCCAAACGAACCCTGAAGCTGCGCTCGCAGGAAATCGAAAACAAACTCAGATTCGATCATAATACCTATTACGGAAGCTGGAAGTTGTCGTGGGGCGCCGGTTTGCAGTACGTCAAGTACAATAACGCCACGCAGGCGCGCATACGACCCGAGATACGCGACTCTGTCGGCAATCTGATTCAGCCGGCTGTCACAACCAGCTTCACCACCGCCATTGATTTCTTCAAGTACGGTCTGTTCGGACAAATAAGCCGCACGTTTCTGGGCGAAAAACTGGGCGTATCGCTCGGTATCCGCGCCGATGGCAACTCGTTCACCGACGAAGGAAATGCCCTGCAGCAAACCCTGAGCCCGCGATTGAGCGTCAGCTATGCGCTGGCACCCGACTGGAAAGTGAGCGCCAGCGCCGGCAGGTACTTTAAAATTGCTCCCTACACCGCCCTGGGCTTCCGCGACGAAAACAATACGCTCGTCAACCGCAACCTGCTGCGCTCAGATCACCTGGTGGCCGGCATGGAATACCTGCCCACCAAAACGCTGCGCCTTACGCTAGAAGGTTTTTACAAGAAATACGCCAACTACCCCGTATCGAACCGCACCGGAATTTCGCTGGCTAATCAGGGGGCCGACTTCGGTATCATCGGAAACGAAAGACTCACCGGAAACGGCACAGGCGAATCGTACGGCTTCGAATTTTTCGCCCAGCAGAAACTCAACAGAAATTTCTTTTTCGTAGGCTCCTATACGCTGTTCTGGACCCGCTTTGCCGGTCAGGACGGCCGCCTGATACCCTCTTCCTGGGATAACCGCCACCTCGTTGCGCTCACCGCCGGCAAGAAATTCAAAAGGAACTGGGAGCTGGGCCTGAAATACCGCTATCAGGGCGGTGTACCCTATACGCCTATTGACCTGATCGAAAGCCAGCGCAATTACACAGTAGTAGGCCGCGAAATTCTCGACTACAGTCAGCTGAACAGCCTGCGTCTCGCCGGATTCAGTCAGCTCGATATGCGCCTCGACAAAAAATGGAATTTCCGCAGGGCCACGCTGGATCTGTTCCTCGACGTGAGTAACCTGCTCGGCACGGCAACGCCCTCTTTCCCCGCTTTCACCCTGCAGCGCAACGCGGAGAACACCGCTTTTGCCACCACCGACGGCAACCCGCTGGCCGCCGATGCCTCCAATGGCATCCCGATCATACTGGATACGGATAGCGGAGCTCCAATTCCGTCAATTGGTATTATCTTTGAGTTCTGATCGGGCGTATCTTGCGCCCGAAGTAAAACTCAAATCTCCGAATCATGAGAAAATTGAAACTTCAGGTGCAATTGTCGGTTGATGGCTTCGTAGCCGGCCCCGACGGTGAAATGGACTGGATGACGTGGGAATGGGACGAAGAACTGATGAAATACGTCGGCGACCTGACCGAACCCGTGGATTGCATCCTTCTTGGCCGTAAAATGGCTAAAGGTTTTATTGACTCCTGGGAAGGAAGGGCCACTGAACAGGGGCCGGCTGAACCTTTTTCCATGAAAATGGATAATACTGCCAAGGTGGTTTTTTCACAAACACTGAGGCATATTGACTGGAAGAATGCCACGCTGGCCGATAGAAAACTCGACGATTATGTTAACTGGCTGAAAGAACAGGAGGGCGGCGACATCATTGTGTACGGGGGCGCCGGATTTGTAGCTACGCACATCCGGCATAATCTCATTGATGACTATTTCCTGTTCATCAATCCGGCGGCCATCGGCAAAGGACTACCCATTTTCACCGGAAGACTCCCGCTCAGGCTTGTCAGTTCCACTGCCTTTGATTGCGGGATCACCGCACAGCACTACCAACCAGTGAAGCCATGAAAAAGAAACAAAAGAATTACCGTCTGGGGCTTTTCATAGCCTATCTGGTTATCTGGGCCCTGCTGGCCATCAACCCCGTTTACAGGGAAGACTGGCTGCTGGAGAATATCCT
>JAJTFM010000011.1:2446-4539 GCA_021298575.1 Saprospiraceae bacterium
CTGTTCATGGTGCTCCACACCTACGGATCCCATTATACCTACTCCGAAACACCGGCGGGGCGTATGGTTTCCGACTGGCTCGGTCTCGAACGCAATCACTACGACCGGTTTGTGCATTTTCTGTGGGGATTCCTGCTCACTATCCCGCTTTTTGAAGTTTTCAGGAAAAAGGTGAGCCGCAAACGACTGGTGCTGGACTTCATCTTTGCCGGGAGTATCCTCCTCACCCTCGGTGTCGCATACGAATTTATGGAGTGGGCTGCAGCGATAGTGGTAGCCCCCGAGGCAGGCACCGCTTTCCTCGGCACACAAGGCGATATCTGGGATGCACAGAAAGACCTCCTGATGAATGTGGTGGGTACCTTTGCAGCCGTAGTCTTCTGGCCTTTTATTGTCAAACAACCTAAAAAGCATGAAACTCAGGGGTAAAATTGCGCTGATCACAGGTGCAGGCAAGGGTATAGGCGCAGCCATCGCCAGGGGCTTTGCCGCGGAAGGCGCCACCGTCATCATCAACGATATTCCGGAAGCTACTTACACAAAGCATATCGTTCAGGGCATCCTGAACAACGGAGGTAACGCCGAAGTCGCTTATGCCGATTTGTCGCGTGTGGCAGAAATAAAGCGGCTGTTCGGACTGATACGCGAAAAATACGGCCGCCTCGATATTCTTGTCAATAACGCCGGTATTACGGGATGGAGCGACTTTTTTGAAACGGAGGAGGCTATCTTCGACCGGGTGGTTCAGCTCAATCTCAAAGGCACCCTGTTCTGTACCATCGAGGCTGCGAAAATGATGCGCGAAACAGGAGGAGGCAGTATCATCAATGTCTCTTCGGTAGTCACTGCCCTCAGTGTTAAAAACCTGATTTGTTATGTCGCCACCAAGGGAGGTATCGAAGCCATGACCCGGCAGATGGCCGTGGAACTGGCACCCCACAAAATCAGGGTCAACTGCTTCGGTCCGGGACCCATCAATACCGAGCGCAATCTGTCGGAAGACCCCGATTACCGGGAAAACTGGGGCCGCGTTATCCCGCTGCAACGGTCGGGAGAACCGGAAGAAATGGTTGGTCCGGCCCTGTTCCTCGCATCCGACGATGCGTCTTTTGTTACCGGACAGATGTTCTACGCCGACGGAGGCTGGGGTGTTCAGGGTAAAATTTCGGAAGCCAGTATGAACAGTCAGCTTTCCAATACAAAAGATAGATAGAGAAAGCTTACGCAGATATACAGGCGCTCAACCAGCAAATCCAGATAGAGAGTGCCTTCGTTGATACGCTGAAAGCAGAAACTGCCCGCGTCATCGTCGGTCAGGAATACATGATTGAGCGGCTCCTCATAGGACTCCTCACGCGCGGACATATCCTGCTTGAAGGGATGCCCGGACTGGCCAAAACGCTGGCTATCAAGACGCTCGCACAAGCTGTTGATGCCCGCTTCAGTCGCATACAGTTCACGCCCGATCTGCTGCCGGCCGATGTGGTAGGCACCATGATTTATAACCCGGCAAAATCCGAGTTTACCGTCAGGAAAGGTCCGGTATTTGCCAATTTTGTGCTGGCTGACGAGATTAACCGCGCACCTGCCAAGGTGCAGAGTGCCCTGCTGGAGGCCATGCAGGAGCGACAGGTTACCATCGGAACCGAGACGTTCATGCTGGAAGAGCCATTCCTGGTGCTGGCTACCCAGAACCCGATTGAACAGGAAGGCACCTATCCGCTGCCGGAAGCACAGGCCGACCGTTTTCTGATGAAGGTCAGAATCGGCTATCCTACCCGAAATGAAGAACGCAATATCATTCGGCACCACCTGAGCGGCGAACACCCCCACATACACAAAGTGGTTTCGGTGGCAACCCTCCTGCGCGCACGCGAGGTGATGCATGGAATTTACATGGACGAGAAAATCGAACAGTATATACTCGACATCGTTTTTGCCACCCGGGAGCCAGCTCAGTACGGACTGCAGTCGCTGGCACCCCTGCTGCAATACGGAGCCTCACCGCGTGCCAGCATAGCCCTCGCGCAGGCGTCGCGCGCGCTGGCTTTCCTGCGTCACCGCGGCTATGTGATTCCCGAGGATGTACGCGC
>JAJTFM010000001.1 GCA_021298575.1 Saprospiraceae bacterium
TCTGTAATTTCCATGATATCTCGTCGCCAGTCGAAAGCGCCGCCGTATGATTTCTTGGTCAGACCGAGCCTGTCAGCGAGGAGGTTCATTCTTTCCGTGCGCTCCTGCGTGAGTACCTGCGCGAGCGACTCGTTGAATATGCGTTGCTCGTCGCCATCAGCAATTATTTCAACGAGAGGCGAAACGCCTGCCTCAAAAGCAAAACGCTGCAGCAGACGGGTCCCTATACTGTGTACGGTTCCGATGAGCGCTTCACCAAGCTCACTGGCTTCTTCGGTCATGCCGTTTTGAAGCAATTTGAGTCTTACTCGTTCCTGCAGTTCGGCAGCCGCCTTTTTGGTAAAGGTAGTGGCGATTATACCGGAGGGCCTGACGATTCCATCCTTCATCAGGTCGTACATTTCGCCTGTAAGGCGGTGGGTCTTGCCGGATCCGGCGCCGGCTGATATAATTTTGATATTCACAGATTAATATACCTGTTTGTGATGGGGATGTTGACCGACAAATATAGTCTGAAAATATGGTAACTACTTAAGAGCTTGTTCAGGATTCTCTGCCGGTGGCAAAAACAGGCTGATTTTTTGTCAGTTTTTGCCTTTTAGAAGGCGCATAGCCGGAGCTGCGTAACTGAAAAAAGGTGAAAAATGAGACGTTTTGACTCGGCGACAGAATCCTGAACAAGCTCTAATACGCAGCGTTCAGAATAAAAAAACGCCCTGTACTGTGGCACAGGGCGTTGAAATAAATAGTTTCTCAACTGATTTTTGCGAATCTTGCCTCCACCGCGTTCCAGTCAACCACATTCCACCAGGTGGTGATGTAGTCGGGGCGTCTGTTCTGGTAGTGCAGGTAATATGCATGCTCCCACACATCGAGGCCGAGCAGTGGAGTACCTTTTTTTTCGGCTACATCCATCAGCGGATTGTCCTGATTGGGGGTTGAACTGACAAACAGATTGCCATCGGCTCCCACACACAGCCAGGCCCATCCGGAGCCGAAGCGAGTGGCGCCAGCCTGTGCAAATTGTTGCTGCATGGCTTCGAAAGAACCAAAGTCCTGAGCAATTTTGGCACCGAGTGCTCCGCCGGGAGTGCCGCCTCCGTTGGGCGACATACTTTCCCAGAAAAAAGTGTGATTCCAGTGCCCTCCGCCGTTATTGCGCACAGCCACCGGAAGTGTGGAAATATTTGCCAGAAGCTCATCCAGCAACTTGCCTTCGTGCTCGGTACCCTGAATGGCAGCATTCAGGTTGTTAACATAGGCAGCGTGGTGCTTTCCATGGTGAATTTCCATGGTTCGTGTATCAATATGCGGCTCAAGTGCATCGTGCGCATACGGGAGATCGGAAAGAGTGAATGCCATATTACTAATTTTGTCTGATTGTTAACACGTTTCCTTTAAACGACATTGCAGCAAAAAAGTTGTACAAGAGCTTGTTCAGTATTCTCTGCCGGTGGCAAAAACAGGCTGATTTTTTGTCAGTTTTTGCCTTTTTGAAGGCGCATAGCCGGAGCTACGTAACTGAAAAAAGGTGAAAAATGAGCCGGTTTTGACTCGGCGAGAGAATCCTGAACAAGTTCTAAGCAGGTATATTGGGCATGCCTGCAGTTTTTGTAGTCACAAACGAACCAATCATTTACATTTACGCCGGTTTATTCCTGAAGCGTGTCCAGAATTTTCCGTCAACAGCAAAAATCATGGACAGCCGCTAACTATGCAAAAATCATTGCTTTGACTGTATCAACCGCATATTTACCCCCCGTATCATGGTGCCGGGCAACTGTCGCAGTCGGTGAACTTGTTCTGGAAGGTCATGAACATTACCAGAAGGGATCCTGGCGCAACCGCTGTGAAATTGCCGGTCCCAATGGCCGGCAGCTCCTCAGTATTCCGCTGGTAAAAGGGAAAAACAATAAAATGCCCATAAGAGATGTCCGGATTGCTTATGACGAACCCTGGCAGCGTCAGCACTGGCGTACCATCCGAACGGCATACGGCAATGCTCCTTTTTTTGAACACTATAGCCATGAACTGGCCTCTTTTTATGAAAAAAAATACAATTTTCTGTTTGATTTCAATTTTGAATTGATAGAATTTGTACTTTTACAGAAGATGAAATGGCCGGGCCGGATTCGTATAACCGATACCTGGCAGCCTTTCAAGCCCCATATATCAGTAACCTCGCCCCGATATCCACAGGTTTTTGAAGATAAAAACGGATTTCTCTCCGATTTGTCTGTTATTGATCTGCTGATGTGTGCCGGCAAAAACGGCCTCGATTATCTCGGATAGTCTTCACCTTTTTGATGCCTTTCATTTTATGTTTTCTTCCCGCCGCAGTTTTATCCGCCACACAGCAGCTCTGCTGGGCTCGGTTGCACTCCACCAGAATACAGCGTCAGCATTTCCGGGACTTTCACCCGATTATTCCGGTCTGAAAGACGCTGCGTCCGATGAAGATTTCTGGCGTCAGGTGCGAATGGCTTATGCCGCCAGTCCGACCATGATCAACCTGAATAACGGAGGTGTTTGTCCGATGCCGCGCGCCACCATGGATGCTCTCGACTATTACAATCGTATGTCCAGTGAGGCTCCTTCCTATTACATGTGGCGTATTCTTGATCAGGACAGGGAGCCACTCCGGGAGAATCTTGCTGCTATTGCCGGGGCAAATCCGGATGAGATATCCATCAACCGGAATGCGACAGAGTCGTTGAATACGGTAATATTCGGTCTCGATTTTCAGCCCGGCGACGAGGTGGTTCTGTCGAAATACGACTACCCGAATATGATCAACGCCTGGAAGCAACGGGAAAAGCGCGACGGTATCAAACTCGTATGGGTTGATCTGGAGCTGCCGTCTGAAGACGAGGAATATCTCGTCAATGCGTTTGTGTCCAGATTTACCGATAAAACCAGGCTGGTACATATAACACACATGATTAACTGGTGCGGACAAGTATTGCCCGTCAGGAAAATCGCCGAGGCCGCACGCGCACGCGGGATAGAGTCGCTGGCAGACGCAGCGCATTCTTTTGCGGTGCTCGACTATAAAATTCCTGACCTTGCATGTGATTACTGGGGTACCAGTCTCCACAAATTCCTGTGCGGCCCAATCGGTACCGGCATGATGTGGATCAGGAAGGAAAAAATTGAAAAAGTGTGGCCATTACTCTCGGCACCCGAACCACGCAGTGCGGATATCCGAAAATTTGAAAATCTCGGCACTCGCAGTTTCCCGATAGAGATGGCACTTGGATATTCCGTTGATTTGCACAATCTGATCGGCAGCGCCCGTAAAAGCGAAAGATTACACTACCTGAAGCGCTACTGGATGTCCCGGGTGAAGGATTTGCCGGGCGTAAAACTCAATACCTCGCTCAAACACGAGTGGAGCTGTGCAATTGGAAATTTCAGTATCGAAGGCCAAAAGCCGGGCGATATTGCCGATAAACTCTTCCAAAAACACAAAATTCACACGGTAGCTATCGAGTGGGAACAGATAAAGGGGGTACGAGTTACACCCAATGTTTATACCACCACCGACGACCTGGATAAACTGGTTAGGGGCATAGAAGGAATGGTGTAGTTCGCCAGGTATTCGAACGTAAATATCTTGATGCCAATTTAGCACTGAATGCCGGCCATGGTTCAGCCGGTCATGGAATATGACAACCACTCATTTGCAGCGAATAATCCTTGGCCTGAAGGTCAGGCAGTTCCGTCAGGAGCTGGGATGGAGTTTTGAGGATCTGAGCCGGAAAACCGGCATATCCGTTTCATACCTGAATGAAATTGAAAAGGGCAAGAAGTATCCGAAAAATGAAAACCGGGAGATTCTGGCCAGCGCGCTGGGCACCTCGGAATCTTTTCTTTCCTCCCCGGAACTTACCCGTCAGTTCGCTCCGCTGGGTGAATTGCTGAAGAGTAATTTCCTGAGCGAACTTCCGCTCGATCTGTTCGGTATCGAAATTCAGAGAATCATAGAGATTATAGCCCGTGATCCCGACAGGGTTAATGCATTCATCTCGGCGTTGCTCGAAATTGCCCGCGTACATTCGCTGCGCGAGGAAAACTTCTATTTTTCGGCACTGAGAGCATATCAGGAACTGCGCTCAAATTATTTTGAGGAAATTGAAGAGGCCGCTGCCCGTTTTGCCGCTTCCATTGGCCTGCCAGGAGAAGGTGCCGTTCAGTATTCGGTACTCGAAAGCCTGCTTCAAAAAAAATATGGATACGAGGTTATTCCCGACGGACTTTCTGATTATCCCGACCTGCATGAGATTCGAAGTGTATTTAATCCTGTCAGGAAACAACTTTTGCTGAATGGCCGCCTCAACGAAAGACAACAGATTTTCCATCTTGCCAAGGAACTCGGTTTTCAGGTGCTGGGCCTGAAGGAACGTCCGCTCGCCTCGTCTTTTACCCGGATATCATCGTTTGAGTCGGTACTAAACAACTACAAGGCTGCCTACTTTGCCGTAGCGCTGCTGATTAACAAAGACTCTTTTATACATGATATTGGCGCATTTTTCTCGCTTGAAAAGTGGGACAGTCATGTGCTGCTTGGTCTGATGGAAAAATATCAGGCGAGCCCGGAGGTCTTTTTTCAGCGTTTCAACGCAGTAATCAAGCATTTTGACCTCGAAAGGGTCTTTTTTATGCGTTTCATACACCACCTCGACTCCGATAAATTTGAGGTGGACAAAGAGCTCCAGATCAACAGAAAGCAGCAGCCGCACGCCGCAGGCCTGTATGAACATTACTGCCGTCGCTGGGTATCGCCG
>JAJTFM010000002.1 GCA_021298575.1 Saprospiraceae bacterium
GAAAAAACCGGACGTGGACTATATACGCGGAATTTGCCCGGCTATAGCTATCGAACAACGGGTTTCTACCGGAAACGCACGCTCCACGGTGGGTAGTATGACGGAAATTTACGAGTTTCTGAGGCTTCTCTTCGCCCGGATTGGCAAGTTCTATTCTCCCGTATCCGGCGATATTGTCAAAAAACACGAGGTTTCGGACGTAATTGACTATATCAAAAACCTGCCCGATGGCTCCCGGGGTATGGTGCTCGTGCCGCTTAACAAGAAAAATCGTGAACGACCTGTTGCACAGGAAATGAACATCCTGCTCCAGAAAGGTTATACCCGCCTCTGGTGGAAAGGAGAGATTCAGCGAATTGAAGATCTGCTGGAAGACGAACAGGCGCTCGCCGACATGGATATCAAAACGCATGCCTTCGTTCTGATGGATCGCTTCTCTCTGCCTATGTCTGAGGAAAGCGACTGGATGCGCCTTGCAGACTCTGTCAATACCACCTTTTATGAGAGTGAAGGAGAGTGTACCATCCAACTGTTAAGTAGCGATGGTGGTGAATCTCCTTCCCCTGTTGTATTTAATAACCGGTTCGAACTCGATGGTATCGTCTTCCCGGAACCGACGCCACAACTCTTCAATTACAACAACCCCTATGGCGCATGCCCGACGTGTGAAGGGTACGGAAGGGTACTCGGAATTGATCCCGACAAGGTTATACCCGATAAAACGAAATCTGTGTACGACGGCGCAGTAGCCTGCTGGAAGGGTGAAAAGTATGGAGAATGGCTGTCTTCCTTCCTCCAGCGCGCACATACTGTTAATTTCCCGGTACATACACCATACGAATCACTGTCGAAAGAGGAACTGAAATTGCTCTGGAACGGAAAAAACGATGTGCCAGGTATCATGTCCTTTTTCAATGAACTGGAAAGCAAGACCTACAAGATCCAGAACAGGGTAACGCTGTCGCGATACCGCGGCCGGACAACATGCCATACCTGCGAGGGCGGCCGCCTGCGCCAGGAAGCACTCTGTGTGAAAATTGACAACAAAAATATATCTGACCTCACCAGTATCCCGATTGATCAGGTACTCGAATTCTCCGGAAATCTCGATAAACACATCTCCGAGTTCGATCGCCGTATCGCCAATCGCCTGCTCCTCGAAATCAATAACCGCCTCCGGTTCATGGTGGACCTCGGTCTGGGCTATCTCACGCTCGACAGGGTGTCAAGCACGCTCTCCGGCGGAGAAACCCAGCGTATTCACCTCACCAGAACGCTGGGAAGTAACCTGACCTCTTCTCTCTACCTCCTCGATGAGCCTTCCGTAGGTCTGCATCCGAGAGATACCGGCCGACTGGTCAGCGTCCTCAAGGAATTGAGGGATCTGGGAAATACGGTGGTAGTAGTAGAACACGAGGAAGAAGTAATCAAAAATGCCGACTTCCTGGTGGATATGGGGCCGGAAGCAGGGATACACGGAGGAAGAGTGGTATTCGCTGGCCCTTACTCCGATATCGAAAAGGCAGCGCCGGAAAGCCTGACAACAAAATACATGACAGGTGTAATGTCTGTTGAAACGCCCGCAACTCGCAGGCCCGCCCGCGAGTTCCTGACTATCAGGGGCGCCAGACAACACAACCTGAAAAATATTGATGTCCGGATTCCTTTGCACTGTCTCACTGTCGTAAGCGGTGTGTCAGGCTCGGGCAAAACAACGCTCGTTCGCGATATCTTCTACCCGGCTGTGTCTCAGCACCTGCCCGACAATGGTGGTAAAACTCCCGGACTCTTCGACGGACTGGAAGGCAATGTGAAGCGTATCAACAAGGTCGAATTTATCAACCAGAGCCCAATCGGAAAAAGCAGCCGATCCAATCCGGTAACTTACGTAAAGGCCTATGATTACATCCGAGAGTTGTTTTCCTCTCAACAAATGTCTAAAATACGCGGATATCAGCCCAAACATTTCAGTTTCAATGTCGAAGGCGGTCGCTGTGAAGCCTGCAAAGGGGAGGGTGAACAGGTGGTGGAAATGCAGTTTCTTGCCGATGTTCACCTCGAATGTGAATCCTGCAAGGGCCGTCGCTTCCGTTCGGAAATTCTGGAAGTGGAATTCCGGGGAAAAAACATTTTTGACGTACTCAGCCTGAGTGTCGAAGACGCACTGGATTTCTTTCAAGGTCACAAAGAAATCATTGACCGTATTAAACCGCTCTTCGATGTGGGGCTTGGATATGTACAGTTGGGACAATCCTCCAGCACCCTCTCAGGGGGAGAAGCTCAACGCGTCAAGCTGGCGTCTTTCCTGATCAGGGAAAACAGTAACGGACATATCTTCTTCATTTTCGACGAGCCAACAACCGGTCTCCACTTCCACGATATCAACAAACTGCTGCGCGCAATGAACGCACTGGTGGAAAAAGGGCACTCTGTCCTGGTGGTAGAACACAACCTCGAGGTTATCAAAACGGCCGACTGGGTGGTTGATCTCGGCCCGGAGGGCGGCCAGGCCGGTGGAAATCTGGTATTCGAAGGTACACCTGAAGGACTGGTATCTGTCAAGGAAAGCCACACAGGAAAGTATCTGGCGGAGAAACTGGGGTAGTGTATGCTGCTTTTACTGCTTTCCGCCACTCTAATATTCGTTGGCTGGCGCTTTTGGTTTTTTTTCCGGAATCCGTCGAGAAATGTGCCAGCAGGTGATTCCATGTTGTCTCCAGCCGATGGATATGTAGTTTATGTCCGCCGTGTGGAAGCAGGTGGGGTTCCCGTCGCTATAAAAAAAGGTCGGCAGATAACACTTTCCGAACTGACGGTGCCTGGTAATCTGACTAATACATCAGGATTTATCATCGGTATTTTCATGACGCCGTTCTCCGTACACTACAACAGGATTCCCCTTTCCGGAGAGGTCGGCACTGTATCCAGCTTCCAACCAGGGAGAAACCAGACCATGGCACGGATGATTTTTAATCTCCTGACCGCAAAAAAAACTCCCGAAACAGACTGTACATACCTGTTGACCAACGAAAGAAAGACGACCGTCATTCATACCGGTAGGGGATGGTATGCCGTCACCCAGATTGCCGATGTGTGGGTTAGTCAGATTGTGAACCGGCTGTCACCGGGTGACGAGGTAAACCGCGGAACATCATTCGGCATGATCCGGTTCGGTTCACAAACAGATATATTTATCTCAGATGAGCTGGGCTACCATCCCGTCTGTACACCCGGAGCGTACGTCCGTGCCGGAGAGAGCGTTATTGCGTCCTACTGACCAAAGACATACTGAACAATATTGGCTCCCATCTGCAACGCCTTGTTCCGGATTTCCTGCGAATCGCCGTGTACATCATCCCAGCCATCGCCGAGATCGGTTTCAAAGTTGTAATAGCATACGAGCCGGCCCTGATAAACAAGGCCAAAACCCTGAGGTGCTTTCCCGTCGTGTTCGTGTATCTTGGGGAGCCCGTTAGGAAACTTGTATTTCTGATTGTAAATCGGATGTGAAAAGGGTAACTCAACAAAATCAAGTTCAGGAAACACCTTTTTCATGGTTGGCCTCACAAAAGGATCCAGCCCGAAGTCATCGTTCAGAATCAGAAACCCGCCACCCTCCAGATAGGCACGCATATTGCGCGCCTCAAGGTCGCTTAAAAGCATATTTCCATGTCCGGTGGCGTAAACAATCGGGTAGTTGAACAACTCGGCACTGCCGGGCTCCACCGTGCCAAATTCCGGATCGAAATTGGTTCGGAGGTTATCATTACAGAACTTGGCCAAATTTTTCAGTGAATTGACGTCGTTGTACCAGTCGCCACCGCCACTGTACTTGAGCAATCCGAATTTAATGGTGGGCTGTTCGTAACCAGTAAAAGCAGTAGCCGTTATAGCCAGTGCACACAAGAGTACCAGAAGCGATTTGTTCATTTGCATTATCAGAATTTGGAATCATCAACGGATTCAAGGAATTGTTTTATCCCGCCAACCACGCTTTCCACGCACCCGTCTTCAAACGGCGAACGCAGATTTGCAAGCCTGACCAGCTCAAGAAATGGTTTGCTTCCACCAGCCTGACAGAGCCGCAGGTAGTCTGCCCAGGCCGACTGATGATCTTCTCGGTCTTTTTTCCAGAACTGGAACGCACAAATCTGTGCGAGGGTATAATCAATATAATAAAAAGGTGAATTAAAAATATGACTCTGCCGCTGCCAGAATTTACCAGCGAGCAGGTGATCGTTACCCTCATAATTTCTGTGGGGGAGATATGTTTTCTCCAGTTGCCGCCAGGCGGCGTTGCGCTCCCCGGGAGTCATTTCCGGATTTTCGTACACAATATGCTGGAATTCATCCACAGCTACACCATAGGGAATGAACTGCAGAGCAGCAGCCAGGTGCATGAACTGATATTTTTCCTTCTGGTCGCCAAAGAACAGATGCATCCAGGGCCAGGTAAAAAATTCCATGCTCATGGAATGTATTTCTGCTGCGTCGCTGGTGGGCCAGTAATACTCCTCAACAGGGAAATGGGTGCTGCTCCAAACCTGAAAGGCATGTCCCGCTTCGTGTGTCAGCACATCAATATCCGCGCTGGTACCATTGAAATTGGAAAAGATAT
>JAJTFM010000003.1 GCA_021298575.1 Saprospiraceae bacterium
GTGGCTGCGCGCACAAGCCGGTCATTTTCGTACACCAGAACTATGGTACCTCCGTCGTATTTTGGCTCAACGCAGTATTCGATGTCGGTATCTGCCCCGAGTTTACACAACTTTTTAACCGATTCGTCGAATGCCTTCAGGTCTTCTGCATTGTAGCTGTTGTCGAGGGAAAGCATGGGTATCAGATGGTTCACCTGTACTGCGTTTTCCATCAGGTCGGTGCCAATACGCCGGGTAGGACTGTCGGGCGTGATCAGATCCGGATGTTCGCGCTCCAGCGCCTCCAGTTGTTTGTACAACAGATCGTACTCGAAATCACTGATTACGGGATCATTTTGCACATAATAGCGCCATTCATGGTATTGCAGAACCTGACGGAGGTCTTCGGCTGTCTGTGCCGGGGGTTCGGAAAACAAATCGGCCTGCCGGCCCTGGAGCAGCGATTTCGACAAATCGAAGAGGCGTCGTTGTTCGTCGGTGGAGTACATGGTGTGCTTCGGAATTTAGACCTGCAAAAGTAGGTCAAATTCAACGATGTACTGCGAATGATTGGCCGGCCATAAATACAGCGGGAGTGCAGTGACCCACTACACTCCCGGAGGAAAACAGCATACCCGACTGGTTACGGGCTCATTTTGGCGTAAATAACGCCGAGTACAATTGCCTGGAAAAATCCGTAGGCTACCCACGTAAGAATCATGGTCAGAGAAACTGCCAGAGAGCTGTAGGTAATCCACATGGAAGGAATCGTGGCAACAAGACCATAGACTACTCCCACTTCAAATCCGCGCCACCAGAAGGAACCGTGAAACAGGCCTTTGAAACGACGCCAGAACCAGGCGAGTGCGAGACTGAGAACGAACGGGTGTACGAAGAACAGCCAGCCTTTGGATGAGTTCATATCCAGATCGAACATCGGGTCGTAATACTCCTCTGCCAGCCAGGGCATTAATTTTACGACAATCATCAGGGCCAAAACACTCAAAAGCAGGAGTGTAAGGCCACCAATAATCACTTTCATCAGAAATCTTTTCATAATCCGAAGTTGATTTTTGTACCAGAAGTATTTGGGGTTCTATAAGTGTTCGTCAACAGTTACAACCAGGTCAAAATGAAATGAAATATCGTCATTCACTTTAATCATTCCGAACATTGCCTCTGGCGGAACGACTCCAAAGACACTCATTTTAAGCCATTTTTCGCCTTTCAACTGAAACTTGTTCGGACCGAGCATCCTGGCTCTCGCCTTGATAAACTCCTTCGAGTTTACCTGTGCGATGGTGATTATTACATTTGCCTGAACGTCAAACCAGTCGTAACATGAACCATCGGCACACCTTGAACTTTGCCACGTATCCAACAGGGTAACCTGAATGTTCGGATACTGGTCGGCCATCAGTGCTTTCTGAAGATCTGTGTCTATTTTCCGGTTTTTACAATTCAGACTCTTCACTCTGAGCGCCAGACCGGCATTCCTGAAACGGGAATACCCATTACCTGATTCGGTTTCTATCAGCTGTGCCTCAAACCGGTCTTCACAGTCGCAGGTAAATGAATTCACATTGGATGTTCCCTGAAGGTACAAGCGACTCTGATCCTCGATTCTGACTCTCTTCCTGGCTGACAGGTTACTGTCCGAGATAAAACTCAGGAGTACCAGACAAAAAAACACCAGACTTGTATTTAAAAATCCTGGGACTCGTCTGTATTTCATGACCTATTGATGGGGTTTTTCAAACAGCGGGCGTCTCCGGTTCAGAGGCGCCCGCCGAAACAAAAGTCATTTGAACCCTAGAAGCCAATTACTGCCTCCACCATGAAGCCATTGAACTTGCCACCATTTCGATAGTCGGCAGTCGGGAAATCGTTATACTGCTGAAAAACATACTCGCCTTTCAGAAGCATATTTTTCGTGGGGAACCAGCCCGCCACCAATGCTGTACGGGAAATGGTTATGGTTGCATAAGAACCATCCGCATTCAGTATCGTACCACCGGGTTCTCCAGACATAGTGATGTAGCGTGCACCTACATAAGCCTGTTCATTTTTCAGAAAGCGGTAAAGACCTTCCACGGCAAGCTGATTGAATTTGCGGTTATTCCAGCGACCATCAGTAACGTCTGCGTAAACAGCACCCTGCATAATTTCATAAGTACCGAATACCTCAAGTCCTTTATACTTGACGAACGGGTTAAACATGATAGCAGTCACCCTGTTGGATACATTCGGATTAAAACGACCGGACGTAAACTGTGCAGTAGCTGTAGAGGCAACACCCGTTGACTGAAGTGCCGGTTCCATTATCATGAAATAGTGGGAACCTGTGCGGTCGCCGGCATACAGTGTGTTACGCTGGATATTCGGGTTGTTGTACAAAGATGCAGACAGGCGGAAACGAAGATCATTAAATGTCTTGTCGTAGGCAACTTTCGCAAAAATTGACGGAGTTTTTTTAGTGGGAACCACTCCGCTGGAGTTAACGGCGTCCGGGTATTTTTCAATGTTGCCATTGATAAAACCGGAGCTCATACCAACCATACCCATGAAACCGTCGGCAGGAAATACATAAAGTTCACCACCAATCTCGGTTGCGAACGCATCGAGAATCAGGTTTTCACAGAACGGGTTAAACATGGTATTACCACCATCCGACCGACGGAACTGCATGTCGCCATAGTTGGGCTGGAAGTGACCGATTTTCACACGCATGTAATCGGAGAACCACTTCGGATTGCCAAACATCGGCAACTTGTCAAACTGGATATAACCACCCTTTACCCAAAACTCGTTGTGGTGACGGGCTGACATGTAGTTTTCCAGTGCCACGCGAACACCATCACCAATCTGGATATCGAAGTTCAGGTTAGCCATCGCCAGATTGAAACCTCTCAGCGTAACGGAAGTACTGTCTTCGGTCTTGATTACGCCGTAAAGCAGGTTCTTGTTGGTTGCGTTGGTTGCTGAAACCTTTGCGTAAACAGGATTGTTTGAGTGCGTCAGCGACTGGAAATCCTGTGTGAAGGAACCGCCAATGCGCAGCTTGAACCCGGTGTACTCCGGCTGTTCCGCTTTCTTGGATGGTTCAAAAACATTGATGCCATCTTTGTCCCATGAACGGGCGTACTGAATGGCGGGCTGCTGTGCCATGGCCTGTGTACCAAAAAGCAGCGCAAAAAGCAGGATAAAATAACCGTTTTTCATAAGAAAGGTCGTTTTTGATTGTTTTTATTGTTTCAACGTCACCTGAAAGATCACTTCCACCTCGTCACCGGTGGTCATGGTTCCCATCAGGGCGGTTGGAGGACTGATGCCGAAGTCTGTCATTTTGATTTTTTTGGAGCCGTTAAAGCTGATACTCTGGTCGCCACCGACCTGCCCCCACACGTACATGTCCACTTTTCTGGATGTGCCGGCAATTTTGAGGTATCCGGTGGTGTTGATATCGTAACCATTTCCGCGTTTGTTAATGCCTGTCACCCGCTCCAGAGAATAGGCAACATTGGGATTGCCGTCTGCCTTGAGTGCATCATACATCTTGTTGTCCATAATAGATCCTTTGGTACTTTTGATTGCCTTGACCGGTATCTCAACATACAGGGAGTTAATTGTCTTAAGCCCCGATTCGTCAGCTGTCAGGGAGCCACTGGCGCGAACCTCGTAGCCGCTGCAATCCCATTCGTGAACATTGGATGTACCCTTGATCTTGATATTGCCTCCCATGGCGCGATAGTTTTGCTGCGCACTCGCAAACGACGCCAGCAAAAGGAATAAAAATGCAATCTGATTTTTCATCTCGTCTGAATTTTGGTCAAAAGTACCCGTACCCAACCCTAACCCCCGGTGACGGCTCTTAAGACATAGCTTGATCGTCATCATTTTAACAGGTGATCTGGCCGACTATATATGGTGACATCAGATAAATTTTTTTCTCAAGTGTTTAATAATCAATTATTTATGGCTTTAACCCAGCCTGCCTGTCAGTTAGTTCTGTCTTTTGTCAATTTCGGTTTGTCTTTATTTTAATCAATTTTTATCTGTTATTAAATAACAGGTTGTGCGACTTTTGCCATCTCTAACGCACTCTGACTATGATCACAACTGTTCGTCTGGGCCATAAATCGCTGTCTGCCAACCTCTCGGAACCCATAGACCTGACTATTCCCCTGAAAAATGGCCCGGAAAACCCCAACTGTTTCTGGGCGCCAATGCCGGAATTCTCTCCCGTAAGGGCAGGAAACTTTGTTGGCAGCACCGCAGAAGGGGGATCTGTCAATTTTTTCAATGTGAAAATTAACCCGCACGGCAACGGAACGCACACGGAATGTGTAGGCCATATAGCCACAGAAAGATATGTCCTCAGCGAATGTCTGAAGCAGTTTCACTTCCCTGCTGTTCTTGTTAGCGTGTATCCGCAACATACCGATAACGGCGACAGGGTTATTCTGAGAGAACAACTCGAAAGCTGTATCCCGGAACCCGGAATCAGT
>JAJTFM010000004.1 GCA_021298575.1 Saprospiraceae bacterium
ACATGCCTGGCCCAATATCCGCATCGGCGTGGATGAGGTGTGGAATAACTATTACTCCACCCTGCGCAATATCCGGGCCCTTGAAGACCGGTTTGACCAGTACGACGGACAGCAGGACGAGCTCGATGTGGTACGGGCCCAGCTCAAAATCCTGCTGGCGTACAAGACTTTCAAGGTGACTGACTTGTTCGGCGATATGCCGTTTTTCAACGCCGGGAAGGGTGGCAATAGCAGCGAATTTCTCCGACCCGAATACGATTCGCAGGAGGAGATTTACCGCTTTCTGCTGGAAGATCTGAAATGGGCCGAAAGTCACCTGCACCTCGAGCCAACCACGCCCGATGGCAGGCCCTACTACAACTTCCGCCAGTTTGAAACCATGCTGAAAAATGACCTTACCCTGTGGCGGCGCTGGGCCAATTCGATGCGGCTGCGCCATGCCATGCGTATTTCGGACAAAGACCCTGCGCTGGCCGGGGAGATTATCCGGGATATTGTGGATAACAAGCTGCCGGTAGTCCGGAGCGGCGAGGAAATCTGTCTGTGGCCCCGCGATATGGGTATCACTTTCGATGGTCACCACTGGTCTTTTTACGAGCACAGGGGACTGCGCATGGGCACCACGATGTGGCATCAGATGTCGGTTCACGATTCCACTGATGGCAGCGGCATTATTGATCCCAGGGCCTATGTCTTCTTTGAAACCAATAACAAGAACGAATGGAAGGCATTTCCCAATAATCCCGGCACCAATCCGCCGCTGGAGGGCGGTATCCCTTACAATGGCGGCCGCGACTACAATCCCCCGGTGAAAGGAGCTGCCTGCAAGTTTTCACCCTTCCAGTACTACCTGATTCGCGACCAGTTTGATGTTCCGGAAGTGCTCATATCCGCTGCGGAAGTCCACCTGACACTGGCGGAGGCCTACAAGCGGGGTATTGGCGTATCCCAGGACGATTACTCGGCCGACGAGCAGTACGCCGAGGGCATTAGTGCGAGCATACGATTCTGGTACAAGGTGGTGAATCGCACCCAGCGCTGGGCCAATCGCCCCGCCGAGCCCGGGTTGGGACAGATATACCAGTATATTTACCACCCCAAAGTGAGCTTTTCGGGCAACGACTTCAGTCTCGACCTTATTTACACCCAGTTGTGGATAGATTTGTTCAGGCAGCCGTGGGAGGCTTACGCGCTCGCGCGTCGCACAGGCGCCACCCCGCGCGAAGGCGCTCCGCTAGACTGGAATCGCTTTACCTATCCGGCCAGCGAATCGGAGTACAATCAGGCCAACTGGAACGCGCAGGTGCAGCGCATGGGCGGCAGCGACGCGAAGGAAGTTAAAGTGTGGTGGATGGGGGAGTGAGGGGTTTCAGGTCTCGGCTTTGTCCGGAGCCTGGTTTTGTTAAACTGCAGAGTTACGCCGAGAAAGATAACTCTGCGCAACTCTGCGGTTACCTGTGCGTACCTCTGCGGTTCAACAAACATGGTTCGCAGCACACAAAACCATTTACAGCATAATGCACCTGTGAGAAAAAAGTGTTTTGGATACACCCGAGGTGTCAAGATATGCCTGCTGACTCAGGCCGCTGTGTTTCCGTTGATCGGAGGGTACTTCCTCTGGAATTCGCAGCAACAAAGGAAAGGCAACATGCATATCAAGCCCCGTTGAAAGGCAATCCCCCCTCAGGCATTACTTCCCGATACAAAATTTCCCGAAAATATTCGCCAGCAGGTCATCCACGCCTATTTCGCCGGTGATTTCGCCCAGGTAGGCGAGTGAGCGCCGGATATCCTGCGCAATGAAGTCGCCGGTGATACCTGTGTCGAGGCCGTGCAGCACGTCCTGAAGCGCCTGATCGGCTCGCTGCAGGGCATCGAAATGTCTGGCGTTGGATACAACGGTGCTCTCCAGATTCAGTATTCCTCCCGCAGCCAGTTCGAACAGTTTTTCCTTGAGCAGGGCAATGTTCTGCTCGTTTTTTGCCGAAACAGGTACGAGTTGCTCTGTCTCGAGCGTACCCGCGTGCGCGCTCAGATCGGCCGGTGGATCGCCGAGGAGGTACGGATGTATGTCTGTCTGCCCGGGGTCAACGAGCCAGTCGGTACGGAAATGCGGATTCCGGTCCATTTTATTACAGACCACCAGTAGCTTCATGGAGTCGCCCCGCAGATTCTGCAGGTCGGCAAATACCTCTCCGAGGGTCATACCCCCGGCCACATCCCATACGTACAGCAGTACTGCAGCCTCTTTTACCTTGTCAAGTGTGCGCTGTACCCCGATGGCCTCAATCTGGTCCTGTGCCTCGCGTATGCCCGCGGTGTCCACCAGCCTGAATTGTATGCCGTTGATGTTGAGTACTTCCTCGATGGTGTCGCGGGTGGTGCCTGGTATGTCGGATACGATGGCCCGTGCCTCGTTCAGCAGGGCATTGAGCAGGGTTGATTTTCCGGCGTTGGGCCGTCCGGCAATGACCGTGGTAACGCCCGTTTTAATGGCATTCCCGAGTGAAAACGAACTGATTAGCCCGTTCAGGTATCTCCGGATACGCATGACCAGCTCTTTCAGTTGCGCCCTGTCGGCAAACTCCACGTCTTCTTCCGAGAAGTCGAGCTCCAGTTCCACCAGACTGGCGAAGTGTATGAGTTCATCGCGCAGTACCTCGATTTCTTTTCTGAACCCTCCCCGCAACTGATTGAGGGCCACGGCGTGGGCGGCCTCGCTTTCGGAAGCGATCAGATCGGCTACCGCTTCGGCCTGACTGAGGTCGAGTTTCCCGTTCAGGAAGGCGCGCATGGTGAATTCACCGGGTTCTGCGAGCCGCGCACCCTCGGACAGACACAGTTCTATCGCTTTCTGCAGGATAAACGGTGACCCGTGGCAGCTGAATTCTATAGTGGGCTGTCCGGTGTATGACTTGCTTCCGTGGAATATAGTGGCGAGTACCTCGTCGAGCTCTTTCCCTTCCCGCGTGCGCAGGCGCCCGAAGTGCGCTGTATGGGTAGGCTGTGCCGACAGCTTCTTGCCTGAGAATACCTGATCGGCTATTTCGAAGGCCCCCGGACCGGAAAGGCGAATAACGCCGATGGCACCCCGCCCGGGCGGAGTGGCGAGTGCAACAATGGTATCGGAAAGGTCAAGACGCATAAGTCAGGGAAATGTTACAGAAAGCCCTACAGAGCTGCAAAATTAGCGTTTGTGCATTTAAACGACGAAAGAACAAATCAGTGCCTGTTATAGTTGTGTACATGAACGGCGAAAGCCGCCCCGGAATCCGGAGCGGCTTTCGATTCACCAGGTAAAAGCGGGAATTATTCCCCACTCTTCACCAGTTTTCTGGTTGCTACCTGTCCGTCGGCCATCAGACGCACCAGACAGATACCATCGGGTCGGTCGTTCAGGTTGAGTTGTTCACTGATCCGGTCCGTATTGGATACGTTCGTCTCCCATACTGTTTGTCCGAGCAGGTTGAGCAGCTGAACGCGCAGTTCACCGGCATTTTCTGCCAGTTCAACGCGCAGTGTCGCTGTTCCTGTAGTCGGGTTGGGTTGCAGGGAGAACACGCTCAGTCCGGCAATTTCCTGTACGGCTGTGGTGCCGATATGCACAGAAAGTGTAGCTGTACATCCGAATGCATCGGTGACGGTGACGGTATAGGTACCGTTCGCCAGTCCGGAAACTGAAAATCCGGTTGCACCGTTACTCCAGGCATACTGGTAGGGCGGATTTCCTGCTGCAACGTTCACAACAGCTTTGCCATCGCTCAGTCCGGGCGAGGCATTGGTGATATCAGCGGTGAGGCCCATATCCGCAGCGCAGGAGAGCAGGTTGATATTGTCGAGATCCACCCAGTAGTCACCGGAAGCCCAGGTACACAGGAATCTTATTTTGATAGCCTGTCCGGCAAACTGGCCCAGGGAAATCCGGCGTGTACGCAAGTTCACAGTGGGGGAGTGGTTCAGGCTGTTGATACTGTTGATGGTCTGGTAGGTATCGCCGCAGTCGGTGGAAACCTGTACTTCTACCGTGTTATTACCCAGAATCAGCGGGCCGCCGCCGCTGTAATTGGTGATGCGGTAAGAGAATGTGAGGGTGTCATTGGCGCCGATCATACCATAGCGCGGCAGATCCTGGATGGCTTCCGGATTGAAAGAGTACAGATTGGTAGCCAGTACATAGCTGGTGTTACCGTGTGCGTTCGTCACGAATCCGTCAACGGCCCAGCCTGCAGGCACAGCCTGGCCCTCAAAGTTCTCGCTGAATGGAACCGGCAGGGGCAC
>JAJTFM010000005.1 GCA_021298575.1 Saprospiraceae bacterium
CGAATTGTTGCCAATGAAGCTCCTGATCTGGACGATGAGACCGGACTTGACAGAAATGCCCTGCACGGAATAGCCATGGCAGAAAGCAGCAAAGTATATCTTATCAAAGAGGTGGATGAAGTTAACAGAGAGCAGCTTTTCAAACCTTACAAGGATTTATGCGGACGAATAGCCGGATTATTCGGTGAGTATGCTCCGAATTACCCTTATCCGCGTTCACTTGCCAGTACGGTACTTGAGATGGCACAGCTCCAGCCATATTTCGCGCATCATCTTCCGGCACTTACTGATGTTGGAAAAGATGATGATCCGGACAAGTTGATCAGTTTTCTGGAAAACCTCGTGTTTTCGGTACTCGACAAATACGCTCGGGAAAAAAGCTGATACCCGGGGAATAATGGTGAACCACAAACTCTAAATCAGGTGTTTCAACGCTCATTGTATGAACAGAAAAGATTTTCTCAAAAACAGTTTTCTCGGAGCTGGTGCGCTGGCTGTCGGAGGCAGTGTAGTAGTCAAAAACGATATTGATGAACTGAAGCCTCTGCAAATTGTGGGATTCAACCACATTCCCAACACTGATTCGAAGATTATGAACAACACCGTACTCCACAGGGCAGAAAGCCGGGGGCATGCCAATCACGGCTGGCTGAAAACTTATCATACGTTCAGTTTTGCCAACTACTACAATCCGGAGCGCATGAATTTCGGTGTCCTTCGCGTGCTCAACGACGATACGGTGGCGGCAGGAATGGGTTTCGGTACCCATCCGCACGACAACATGGAAATTATTTCAATTCCTTTATCGGGCGACCTGGAGCACAAGGACAGCATGGGCAACCTGGCTGTTATCAGAAACGGCGATGTGCAGGTAATGAGTGCGGGAACGGGGATAACGCACTCCGAGTATAACAGAAACAAGGATAAAGAGGTAAAATTCCTCCAGATATGGGTATTTCCCAACAGGCGGAACGTAACGCCCAGATATGACCAGCTTACACTGAGTCTGGCTGACAGAAAAAATCGTTTTCAACAGATTTTATCTCCCAACCCGGAAGACGAGGGAGTCTGGATATATCAGAAAGCCTGGTTTCACCTTGGCGATTTCGACGGCGGTTCGGAAGTTGAATATCGTCTGAAGGGTGGGTCCGGACAGGGCTTGTATGTGTTTCTGCTCAGCGGAAACATTGCCGTGGATGGTCAGGAACTGAATTCCCGCGACGGATTCGGCGTCTGGGCAGTAGAAAAAGTACAGATCAGGGCAAACCAGCGGTCGGAAATACTACTCATGGAGGTTCCGATGATGGGATAGTCCGGTCAGTCAATCGCGCAGGACGTACCCCTGTCCGAATAAAGTGTGAATCAGTTTCTTTTCGGCACCTTTATCCAGTTTTTTCCGCAAATAATTGACATACACCTCAATTACGTTGGTTCCTGTATCAAAGTTGACGTCCCATACTTTTTCGGCGATTTCCGATTTGGACAGTACGATTTCCGGACTTCTCATAAAGAATTCGAGTAACGCGAATTCTCTCGGTGTCAGGAGAATGTCCTTCCCGTTGCGTACTACCTTTTTTGACCCGAGATCCATTTCCACATCGGCGTATCGGAGAACAGTTTCCTTTCTGGTTGTGTTCGATGTGCGTCTGGCCAGCGCCTTAACCCTCGCCAGCAGCTCCCGGAAATCGAAAGGTTTGGCAAGATAGTCATCAGCACCTGCATCGAGACCGTCAATTTTATCGTTGATATCTGAAAGTGCGGTGAGAAGCAGGAACGGCGTGCTTATTCCGTCCTTGCGCAGTTCCCTCAGCAGCTGTATTCCGGTTAGCCCCGGCATGGTAATATCCGAAATAATCACATCATAATCGCCGTTTAAAGCGAGGCGAAGGCCCGATTGACCGTCAGTGGCTGTATTGACGTTCCATTCCTGCTCTTCCATACCCTGCCTGAGTGATTGCAGGGTTTTAATTTCATCTTCTACAAGGAGTATTCGCATGGCATATCTGTTGTGGGCAGGAAATAAAAGTACCCTACCTTTGCGCAAAATTCTGCATTTATACCGGCATTCCCGTTTTTTGCAGTAAAATCATCACAAGGTATATCTCCGGCGTCTGAAAAGCGGGTTATACCGCAAGCTAAATAAACTTTATCATGAGCGATAACACCGAAAAAACGACGCTTCTGCGGGAGGCTTACGATGAAGCAGGTCGCCGCCTGAGTCCCAAACTCCCCTCCCATGTAAAAAACTACCTTATTGACATAGACGGGACCATCTGCGATGATGTGCCCAACGAAGAACCTGAACGAATGGCCATCGTTGAACACTATCCGGACGCACTGGAAATTCTCAATCAATGGTACGACGAGGGACACCAGATTTTCTTTTTCACCAGTCGCACCGACGAACACCGTCAGGTAACGGAAGAGTGGCTGAATCGCCATGGATTCAAGTACCACGGAGTGGTATATAACAAGCCCCGCGGCGGTAACTACCACTGGATAGACAACCACATCGTAAAGGCAACCCGTTACAAGGGCAAATTTACCGAGTTGGTTGTTGAAAGCCACAACATTGAAGTTTTCCCTGACTAAAACCGCTAACCTATGCCATTTCAGAACCAGATTGTTGCTATTTTTATTTCCGTTTATGCGGGAGCCTGCGGAAGTAACGAGTCAGTGCCGGTTAGTTCCGGCTCCGGAGCCATACCCTACAACCTGGACAAACCGGTTATTGCGCTGTCGCTCGGAGAGGAGGCACTCCGTGAAATTTCCGGATTGAGCCCTTCAAACTATCCTGGTCAGTTTATTGCTATCGCCGATGAGCGGGGGGAGTTGTTTTTTCTGGATTCGTCTGGAACCGTGACGAAACGGGTGCTTTTCCGGGACAAGGGCGATTTTGAGGGCGTTGAAATGGTCGGTAACACGATCTGGGCTGTGAAAAGCGACGGAAAAATCTTTGGCATATCCAACTGGCAGGGTGATACTCCTTCGGTGGAAGAGTACAAAACGGAATTGTCCAAATCCGACGACATAGAGGGGCTGGGTTACGATCCGAAGCGAAATGCCTTGCTGCTGGCCGCCAAGGGTGATCCCGACAGCACATACTCCAGAAATGTCTATGCATTCAGTCTGGCAACCAAACAATTGGACGTCAGGCCTGTTTATTCAATCGAGCCCTCGCAGGTGAATGAAATGGTTTCCTATGGGGAATCTGAAAAACATGACAGTTTCAGTCCGTCTGGTATAGCAGTACATCCACTTTCGGGAGATGTATATCTGATTTCCTCTGCCCTGAAGCGGTTGGTTGTCCTCGACGGCAAAACGGGAAAAATTGTTTTTGCCGGACGGATAGATAAAAAACGGATACCACAACCCGAAGGAATCGCCTTTGACACCAAAGGCAACCTTTATATCAGCAGCGAGGGGAAAGGGGCGGAAGGCCTTCTTTTTCGTTTTGACATCCTTTCGTCGGGAAACCAGGTAAATAATCATAGATAGATATGAAAATATTTTCCTGAAATGAGCCAAAGTAGCATCTGATTCATTCCTGAATCGTTGTTTCGGTTAACTTTGCGCTCCCTTTTCCATCTATACGATCAGACACATCCAACAAATTGACACACAATGCCAGTCATTGAACTTAAAATTCCCAATCTGGGAGAATCCATATCAAGCGTAACCTTTTCCAAGTGGCTTAAACCCGATGGTTCCACCGTTTCCATGGATGAGCCTCTTTGCGAGATAGAAACAGAGAAGGCCAATCAGGAGCTATCGGCTGATTCTGCCGGAAAACTGATCTGGGTGGCCAAGGAAGGAGAGGATCTTCCTGTAGGAGCACTTTTTGCAAAAATTGACACAGATGCATCCGGACAAGCCGCACCAGCTTCTGCTCCGGAGAAAAGCGCACCAGCGCCCGTATCCACCCCGGCTGCTCCTGAAAAAACTGGCCATTATGCTGCCGGAACCCCGTCTCCTGCTGCATCCAAAATACTCTCCGAGGCCGGAGTGAGCCCTGCCGGTATCGCAGGTACCGGTCGCGATGGCCGCATCACCAAAGAAGATGCCCAGAAGGCTGCCGCTGCACCGGCCCCTGAAAAGGCAGCTGCTCCCGCTGCAACGCCTGCTGTTACACCTTCTCCTGCCGGTGGTTTTTCCAGAAACGATCG
>JAJTFM010000006.1 GCA_021298575.1 Saprospiraceae bacterium
CGCGCTTGCCAAATTGCCATTTTTTGAATCGGGAAAGTCATTATCTTTGCCTTGCCATTCGGGTTCACAATAGGTCAATTTTGCCACCCTTAGACCATTGCGACTTATGGGGTTCCCGGGGTCTTGACAGGTATATAACTTTTTGATTATCATTGCATTATATTGAGGGTTCATGATCCTGACTCTCCGCCAGCAGGTTTTCCAAAAACCTCCAAAAGCGTGTAAATCAATGATTTACGCGCTTTTTTATTTCTAATATGTTCCAAAAAATTCCCCCTTTTTCCATTAGTTTGGTTTCTCTGTGGGTTTCTCGAAAAAAAATCCCAAAAAAGAAACCAAGTAAATGTACTGTTGTGGAATTATTTGGAATAATAGACTGAAAATCAGCGATTTAGGTATTTTTTTATTCAGGAGAAGCTGTATCTTTGTGTCACAAAATGGAGGGCTCACTTGTAAAACAGATGCCTTATGTCGTCAAAAACATCATCATTCTCACTGCTGTTCTATGTAAGCAAAACCAAACTCCAAAAGAGCGGGGAAGCACCGCTGTTACTCAAAATCAACGTTAACGGGCGCAGGATCGTCATGAATCTGAAGCAATCGGTCAATCCCGGTGACTGGGACTCAGGGAAAGGCCGCGTAGCAGGAAGGAATGACCAGGCGAAGCTCGTCAACGAGTACATTGACGCTGTCAGGTACAAGGTTCGCCAGAAATACAACGAACTGATCCAGCTCAACGATGAAATCACGCCGGAAATGCTCCGCGATGCTATTCTGGGTATCAACGGCTCGGCCATGCGGACAATCGTCACGATCTGGGAGGATAATCTGGAGTCTATGCGCAGGCTGATCGGCAAGGAAACAACCAAGGGTACCTGCCAAAAGTATAACTCGGCATTGACCCACCTCAAAAAATATCTGCGATGGCAATACAGGGTAAGTGATATCTCCATCAAATCCATTGACCCGCAGTTTATTGACAATTTCAGCCTCTATCTGAGAACAAATGGTAACTGTGGCCACAACACCTCGGTCAAGTTCCTGCAGACTTTCCGCCGAATTATCCTCATTTGTCTGCGGAATGGCTGGATAATCAAGGACCCGTTTGTCGGGATTGTTATGAAACTGAAGGTGGTAGATCGCCCCTATCTCAACGAGGAGGAGCTGCACAGACTGGCCGAATTTGACACTGACATTGATAGAATCGCACGCGTCCGGGATTTCTTTCTGTTCTCATGCTATACCGGACTGGCATACATTGATGTGAAAAATTTGAAGCGTCAGGATATAGAGCCAGGCGAATCGGAAACGGGCTACTGGATTCGTACCAAAGTAAACCCCCGACCAACCGCATCTTGCCTCGTATTTTCGGTATGAAGACCTTTGCCCCAAACAGATTTTCATATGGCACGAACCAATACAGGAGGCACTTCGAGGGTCTCCAAATCAGCGCTGATGCAGCAGCACCTGCAGGCGTGGAAACACAGCGGCCTGAGTCAGCAGGCCTATCTTGACACCACGGGTGTATCCAAAACACTTTTTTCCTACTGGCAGCGGAAGCTCAGTCCCGAACTGTCGCCGACTGTTCCGGATTCACCGGGCTTTGTTGCGGTATCGGCGCCGGAATCAGCCGTTGAGGTTACTTCTTCCGCGCGCGTATTCGCCCGCATCCGTTGTTGCGACGGGCGTGAACTGGAACTTCACGAACCGGTAAGCAGTGACTATTTGCGCGCGCTGCTGTCATGACGGTGCTATCTAGTGCCGCCCGGTACTATCTGTGGCTGGAACCGGTAGATATGCGCAAGAGCTTTAACGGACTGCAGGGCATAGTAACCAATCAGCTTCGACGCGACGCGCTGAGCGGGGAGGTGTTTATCTTCATGAACCGGCGTCGCGATCAGGTCAAGATGCTGGTATGGGATCGCAGCGGATTTGTGATTTACTACAAGCGCCTGGAACAGGGCCGTTTCGAACTTCCCCGCGTACAGGAGCGCGTGCGCGGGCAGGCGCTGGCGTGGTCTGACCTGGTGCTGATTCTGGAGGGTATTTCCCTGAGTTCGGTGCGCCGCCGTCGCCGTTTTGAACTTCCCGCCCGCTGAATAGCGCTGAACAGCGCTGAACAGCGCTGAACAGCGCTGAGTTGCGCTGATTCGGCGCTGAATAAAACCCCGTTTTTTCTGCTTTTTCGACAAAAAACCCTGCGAAAATGCACGGTTTTACGGGGTTTTTATCTTATCTTTGCTTCATGCAAGCACCACCGGACAAATATGTTCCCGAGCAATTGTTAGCCGACGCTCAGGAATCAATAGCCTCCCTGACGCAGGAGAAGGCCCTGTGGGAGCGTGAAAAAATGGAGCTGGAAAAACTTCATGCGGCGGAGAAACTGCACCTGAAAGCCCGTATTGCAGAACTGCAACGACTAATGTTCGGAGCAAAAAGTGAGCGATTTATACCCGCACAAACTCCTCCTGGGCAACTTCAACTCGAACTGGAAGGACTGGAAGAGGTGGTCACAGCTCACAAACGAATCGTGGCAGAACACGAGCGCTCCGTTCACAAGAAGCCGGATCATCACGGGCGCCTGCCCATTCCCGAGCACATAGAGCGGAAGGAGGAAATACTCGAACCGGAGGAAGATACCACCGGTATGAAGCATATCGGTGATGAAGTGACAGAGGTGCTGGAGTACCAACCCGGTAAACTGTGGGTGCGTCGTATCGTGCGCAGGAAATACGCCCGGAAAGATACCCGGGAAGGTGAATCCGGCGTGGTAGTAGCGCCCATGCCCGATCAGGCCTTCCCGAAATGTAAAGCCGGCGTCAGTCTGATGGCTTATTTACTGCTCAGCAAGTTCAGCGACCACCTGCCTCTCCACCGGATAAACCGGATGCTGGCGCGGCAGGGCATAAAAATCCCGGATACGAGCCTCGCAGAATGGGTGAAAATGGCCATTATGCGGCTGGATTCACTCTACAAATGCTACAAAGTCCTGCTTTTACAGAGTTCCTATCTGCAAATGGACGAAACCAAACTACAGGTACTGGAAGAAAGCAAAAAGGGGAAAGCGCACCTGGGTTATATCTGGGTTATGTTCGACCCGATCCGAAAACTTCCCTACTACACTTATTTACCCGGGCGGTCGCACCACGGGCCTAAAAAACTGTTGGAGCCATTCCGCGGATACCTGCAAAGTGACGGGTACTCCGTTTATGAACTGTTGAACAAAATCATGCCGGAGATCACGCTGGTCAACTGCATGGCCCATGCGCGTCGCGAGTTCCACAAAGCCCTGGAGAACGATCACGACCGGGCCTCCACAGCCATGAAAAAAATACAGGCCCTCTATCTGATTGAGAAAAGTGCCCGTGAAAAGGGACTGAGCCATGAACAGCGATTAGTGCTGCGTCAGGAGGAGGCGCTACCCGTTTGGAAAGACCTTGTAAAGTGGCTGGGTGAGCAGCAGGCTCAGGTGTTGCCCAAAAGTCAGATTGGTCAGGCTATAGCTTACACCCTTCGCCGCAAAGAAGCCCTCGGCCGCTACCTGACCGACGGCAAACTTGAAATTGACAACAATCTGGTAGAAAATGCCATGCGCCCGGTGGCAATCGGTCGCAAGAATTATCTCTTCGCCGGTAATCACGAGGCCGCACAGCGCAATGCCATGATATACACTCTGATCCATGCCTGCAAACTGCACGGCGTAAATCCGGAAGTGTGGCTGGAGGACGTACTGGGCCGGCTGCATAATCATTCCATGCAGCGGCTGGAAGAACTGCTGCCCCACCACTGGCAACCCCTTCAGCCGGGTCTGAAAGCAGACCCGCCCCGGAGCGAAGCCGAGACCTGAAACCCCGCAGAAAGGGGCTTCTTTAAAACGACAACATTATAGCGAGATACTTTCAAAAAATGAAGACATCAAAGAGTTTATATTATTGGTTTGCCTTATTTGTACTTTGCTTTATTGCATATCAACAAGTGCAAGACAACATTAGACCGGCTTACACAGGCGGAAACTTGACAATAATATATTTGTTGGGAATTGCTCCTAATTTTTTTCCAGCAATTGGAATACCTGCATTATTTATTTTAATAATTCCACAAATACAATGGACGAATAAATGGTTAAACGAAAAGAAACACATTACTGCAAACCTAATTTCACTTGCAGGACTTCTATCCTGGGAGTTTTTGCAAACTCTAACAACAAGAGGACATTTTGACTGGAATGATATTCTATGGACACTGATTGGTGCTTTTGTTTTTCAACTAATTTGGACTATTACCCCAATCAAGATATAAAGCAAAGTATGATGGAGCATAAAGAAAAACGACCGCATAACACGGGTTTGGCAAAAGTGGCGGTTCAGTGCTCTGCGGACACATTTGTGGTTAATCAAAGTTTGGTTCTCCGCATCAACATTTGTGGTGAAAATCGCCACCTTCGGGTAGCGGCAAACCGATATGCCTCA
>JAJTFM010000019.1:0-30047 GCA_021298575.1 Saprospiraceae bacterium
GGTTGGTCGGCCGAGTTTCTTTGAATAGAGTTCCAAAACCCGGTTTACATACTTTGAAATCGGTTTTTGGGATGGCCTCTCTCCTGCAGCAGGAGGGGGGCTTTTTTATTTTATATTGATCAGGATATTCTGATACGTATGATAAAGCACCTGATTAGCTCATTGCATTTTATCTTTGCGGGGTGCAAATGAAAGGTAAACTCTTGTTTGGGATTTTGGGTATGATCCTGTTCGATGTAATCGGTGTGCCACTCGGCGGATTGCTGGGCTTTCTCGCGGGTTCATGGGCGGGTCATCATCTCTTTGATATACCCAGAGAAAAAGTTGAGTCAGAGAAAACCTTTAATGCGCACAAAAAACGGCAAGGGAGATTTTTATACCATGTATTTTCATTGTGTGCAAAAGTAGCCAAGTCAGATGGAGCGATCACTAAAAGTGAAATTTCCCTGATGGAAAACCTTATGCGTAACCACTTTCACATGAGCGACAGGGGGCGTGCAGAGGCAATTGGTGTGTGGAAGCGCTCAAAAGATTCGCAGGCAAGTTTTGACGAATATGCCCGCGATTTCTACAGCGATTTTGGCCGTGAAAGACATCAGATAATGAATATGATGGATTTACTTTTTGCGACTGCAGCTGCAGATGGAGGTTTACATCCCAGAGAAGAAGAATTGCTGCTGAGAGCTGCTGGTATTTTTCATATTGGCAGAATGCAGTACGAGCGAATCAAGGCCAGATATTTTCATACTCAGTCAACACAGTATCACCGACAGGCTTTCTGGTCGCCACTGGATCCGTATTATGCCGTTTTGGGTGCATCGCCCTCAGACAGTGTGGATGAAATAAAGAAAAAATACAGATTACTTGCTGTTAAATGGCATCCAGACAAAATGGCGGCCGCAGGAGCATCACAGGAAGCACAACGCCATGCCAAAGAGAAATTTCAACAAATTAATGAAGCTTACGAAAAGGTGCTGGATGCCAGAAGATGAATGAAATATCTGAAATAACACCTGAGAACAAGCGGTACTTCCTTACACTGGCATACAGAGGGACCAAATACTGTGGCTGGCAGATACAGCCTAACGCCCCGTCAGTACAACAAACCATTGAAGACGCACTATCTGTCATTCTGAGAACGGAAACGCCGGTTACCGGGTGCGGGCGCACAGATACAGGTGTTCATGCGCGATATTATGTAGCGCATTTCGATAGCAGGGAGGAATTGCCCCCAACATTCATCAACGGTCTGAACAGCCTGTTGCCCGATGATATTGCAATTTATACCTGTATAGCGGTGAAATCCGATGCTCACGCGCGGTTTGATGCATTTGAACGCAGTTATGAGTACCACATCACATTCAGAAAGAATCCCTTCCTGAACGACAGGGCCTGGTTTTATCCTCAGTACAGGCAACTGGATTCAGAAAAAATGCAAAAAGTTGCCAGTTTGCTGACAGAATTCATAGATTTCAGGCCTTTTTGCAAGTCAGACAGTGGACTTGACCATTATCAGTGCGATCTTCGCAGGGCCCGTTGGGAATATCTTCCGGATAATACCGGGCTCATATTTCATATTTCAGCCAATCGCTTTCTGAGGGGTATGGTGCGTCTTGTCGTCGGAGCCTGTATTCAGGCGGGGAAAGGACAATTGGCACCCGAAGAGGTATATGATGCACTTGAAAAACAGAAGCCACTCGGAAAAAATCTCAGCGTGCCGGCACACGGTTTATTCCTGACTGATGTCAGATACCCTTACATAAATAATTAACACATGCAATTTTCTTCAAGACTGATAGAAAAGGCTGTTGATGCCTTCGCAACACTGCCGGGAATAGGCCGAAAAACGGCACTGAGACTGGTATTGCATCTTTTAAAGCAGGAAAAAGTAATTACCGGGCAATTTACAAGTGCTGTTGCAGCCATGCGCGATGGAATAAAAGAGTGTAGTACCTGCCATAACTACTCCGACAACGATGAGTGTCAGATTTGCGCCGATCCCAGAAGAGAACGGGCCGTTGTATGTGTGGTGGAGGGGGTTAGAGATCTGATGGCTATTGAAGACACATCGCAGTACCGTGGCTTGTATCATATTCTGGGCGGGGTGATATCTCCTATCGAGGGAGTTGGCCCCGGAGAACTGAATATTGACTCACTGGTACAAAGGGCGCAAAAAGACGAGATTAAAGAGGTAATCATGGCTATAAGCCCCACCATAGAAGGCGAAACAACGATTTATTACCTTACTAAAAAACTACAGCCCCTGGGGATTCAGATAACAGTTATTGCAAGAGGTGTAGCTTTCGGCGGAGACCTTGAATATGCTGACGAGGTGACGCTCGGGCGCAGTATCGTGGCACGGGTACCTTACGAATCGAAGTAGAAATTACTCATAACGGAGCGACTCGATAGGGTCGAGCCTGGCAGCCTTCATTGCCGGATAGAAGCCGGAAACAATACCTACAATCATACACAGGGTGAAGCCAAGCAGCATCCAGCCCCAGGGTATGAGGAAACTGCCTCCCAATAGCAGGGTTACTATATTACCTATCAGGATACCGAGAATAATACCTACAAGTCCGCCAATCTGACAAATAATGATGGCTTCGGACAGGAACTGCATGAGAATACTCTGGCGCGTGGCTCCTAGTGCCTTGTATATACCAATTTCCCGGGTGCGTTCGGTTACGCTGACGAGCATAATATTCATCAGGCCTATGGCTGCTCCAAGCAAGGTCATCAGGCCAATAGCTACTGCTGACAAGCGAAGGGTAACCGTATTTTCCTTCAAAATAGCTACCAGACTGTTACTGGCGAAAATCTCGAAATCGTCGTCTTGCCCGGGTCTCAGACCTCTTATCTGGCGAAACAGTCCAGTTGCTTCAGACTGCGCTGCATCCATATTGACAGCATTGTCAACAGCAACCAAAAGATAATAATCCTTTTCATCTCCTGCCCCGTAAAGTGCTTTTACCGTAGCCAGCGGGGCGAAAACCCTCCTGTCACTGGATTCGTTCATAGTGGAGCCTTTTGATGCCATTACTCCAACCACGCGGAGCCGGGTGTTGTTCACCGTAATAATCTGATCAAGTGCTTTTTCATCCTTGCCATTAAACAATGTCTTGACGATATCCGAGCCAATCACAGCAACAGGTGCTCCGCTTTCCGCTTCAGCTTTTGAGAAGCCGCGACCAAGCGCTATTTCCAGTCCTTTAACAGGCATATAATTTTCATCGGCACCATCGAACCGGACATTGGGGTTGGTCTTGAGTTCCCCGAATTTAACGGTGGCACCACCGCTTCCACCACAACCGACGGCAACCTTCGCAGGGAAATCGAAGCGCTCCTTGAATTCAATTGCCTGTCTGTAGTTAATCGCTTCTGCCGGTCGGTCGGCCCGGCCGCCACGTCTGCTTCGGACTTCATTCCACTTGCGTTCGATACTGAACGAGTTGGCTCCCAAGCCGGAGAAGTTATCGTTCAGCGAGTATGCGATAGCGTCTATTGCGGTCAGAATACCAACAAGCGCCATGATGCCGAAGGCAATGATAAGCAGCGTCAGTACCGCACGGAGCATGTTCGTGCGGATATTCTGAAAGGCCATGATGAGTATTTCTGAAAACTTCATTCCCGGGAACCTTATTTTGCATCAAATGTACAGCTCCGTTGGCATGATTATCATTCATTTGGAAGCAAACGTTCTATTATTCGATGAAATCAACGCAGGAAACTACAAACTTTGCAGCTGCTATGAATATTACATCACAGTCTTGCATCAGGCCCGCCATTTTTGACGACGTTCCGAACATCGTTGCGGCACAAAGTACCCGTCATGGCGGAGTAAGCCATGCTCCCTGGAATACCCTGAACCTAGGGAAGAGTACTGATGACAATCCTTCGCACGTACAGGAAAATCGCCGTATATTCTGTAGGCAGCTTGGCTACGATCCCGAACAGATGGCCTGGTCGAAACAGGTACACGAGGATCGCATCAGAATTGTTGATTCACCAGGTGGCTCGGAAGGCTACGATGCACTTGTTACTAATGTTCCCCGAATACTTCTCGCCGTTTCAATAGCTGACTGTACGCCTGTGCTGATTTGTGATCCGGTGAAACGGGTAATCGCAGCCGTTCATGCAGGATGGAAGGGAACTGTAGCCGGACTTGCTGCCAAAACGCTGAGAAAAATGCACGAACAGTACGGCACCAGTTTTGCCGATTGCAGGGTGTTCATCGGAGCTTGCATTGATGAATGTTCCTTCGAAGTTGGTAATGAAGTGGCCGTGCAGTTTGACGATCCCTTTAAAAGATACGACCCCGACATAGGGAAATATATGGTTGACCTGAAAAAAGCCAATGCTCATCAGTGTCTTGCACTGGGAGTACCCGCCACCCGGATTGAAATATCTCCGTTTTCCACCTGTATTCATCACGAGCACTTCTTCTCTCACAGGTACGGCAAGGGTGTTACGGGCCGGGGACTTTGCGTCATCGCACTTAACGGGTGAATCAGTATATTTGTAATTGATATGACAGACTCATTTTACACCATTGAGGCACCGGTTGTTGGGGAGTTCAAAGACAGGGGAAGCAAATTTATCGCCTTCGCCTGGCCGGTGCTTACAGAAGTTGAAGCACTGGAACATCTGGAGCGACTGAGAAAGGAGCATTTCAAGGCAAATCATCACTGCTTCGCATGGCGCTTCGGAACAGATGGGGCCCGTTTCAGGGCAAATGACGACGGAGAGCCTGGCGGTACTGCAGGCCGGCCAATTCTGGGCCAGATAGATGCGGCCAGACTCACCGACGTCGCCGTTATCGTCGTCCGATATTTCGGAGGTACGCTGCTCGGTGCTTCCGGACTTATCAATGCCTACAGAGAAGCTGCCGCCGATGCACTCCGTCAGGCTGTTGTGGTACAAAAGATAATTCAGGATCACTTTTTGCTTGACTTCGACTACGCGCTCATGCCGGATATTATGCACGCGCTAAAGAGGTTTGAAATTGAAATCATCAGACAGGAATTTGGCGAAAAGGGATTGATGGAAGTAGGTATCCGGAAAAGTGAAACTCAGGGGAAATTGCTCAGATTGAAGGCATATATATGGAAAGTCAGTCTCGAGGAAGCTGAGATACTGGACTGGCCCCCGGGATTGAAAGTAAACAGTACGGAAAACTGAGCTCAGAAACCGACAATATGCAGAATTACCATGCGTTAACTTTTTATTCACACTATCAGGCTCCTTTTTTGAGTTACCTCCTTGTGAAGTTTCGTATAAATTTCAGAACAAAAATTCAGGTAAATCCTGACAAAACTATGAAAAACTTGATTTTTGCTTTCCTTCTTGTTCCGTCTTTTCTGTTTTCACAGGCTTCTCCGGCTATTGACGTCATTTCTACGGCATTGGGTTCTGGTGATGTGGAAACCTTGTCGAAGTATTTTGCTGATAATGTGGAGATTTCTATCAACGAGAAGGAGCAGAATTATCCCAAAGCACGGGCAGCGGAGGCGATGAGGACTTTTTTCAACAGTAACCGTCCGGTATCTTTCAGCCAGAAGCACAAGGGTACGAGCAGGGGTAATGGCGATCAGTACTGTATTGGTAATTTCGAGGCATCCACAGGAACCTACCGTGTATATCTTTATCTGAAAATATCGGGTACAAACGCCTTTTTACAGGAAATAAAATTCGATAAGGAGTAAGAGCTTGTTCAGGATTCTCTCACCGAGTCAAAAACGTCTTATTTTTCGCCGGGGCGTGCCTTCCAATCATGCTCCTGCGACTCCCACCCCTGAATTACTCAATCCCGGCTCGTGAACTGGAAAGCAGCAATTTCTTCATTCAAGTCTTACCTTTTGCTGGAGCGTTCACTCAGTGCCAACACTATTGAGTCGTACCTCAGTGATGTACAAAAACTGATACAGTATCTCGAAATGTATCATCCAGACAAAGGGCCACTGTCGGTCCGGGCTGATGATCTGGAGCAGTTTGTCAGGTGGGTAAATGAACTCGGACTGGAGGGAAGCAGTCAGTCGCGGCTGATATCGGGACTGCGGGCCTTCTATAAATTCCTGCTGGTGGAAGATCTCATTGACGATGATCCCACTGATTTGCTCGAAAGCCCCAGACTCAGAAGGAAAATACCCGAAGTGCTTGCATACAGCGAGGTTCAGTCTATGATGGCAGCTATTGATTTGTCGGATCCGAATGGTCATCGGAACAGGGCTATCCTCGAGGTACTCTACGCCTGCGGACTGCGCGTTTCAGAGTTGGTAGGTCTTCGAATTACCAATCTTTTTCTGGATGTGGGCTTTGTCAAGGTGCTTGGGAAGAACAACAAGGAGCGTCTTGTGCCCATTGGGCCCGAGGCAGTGAAGTACCTCCGCTATTATCTTGAGCATGCAAGGCCGCTTGCTCCTGTTATCAAAAAAGAGGATGAGAATATCGTTTTTCTCAATCGCCGCGGAGCCCGCCTTTCACGCGTAATGGTTTTCCTCATCGTCAAGGAGACGGCTTCTGTTGCCGGGGTCAGAAAAAATATCAGTCCACACACATTCAGACACACATTTGCCACACATCTGGTGGAGGGCGGCGCCGATCTGAAGGCTGTGCAGGATATGCTCGGACACGAGAGTATCATCACTACAGAAATATATACCCACCTTGATTCAGAATATCTCAAGGAAACAATATACTTGTTTCATCCCAGAGCCAGGATGCTGACCTGAAAACGAACAGCCTGTCATACCTGCATACTGTTAATTACTTTCAGGTGTCGTCTGTACGTTTTTCCGAACTTCCATACATCCGACAGGGTAGTTGGTCTTACACCTTCTTTTTTGAGTGCCCGATGCAATCTGAAGATAATTGTCCAGTGCCGCCAGAAGTCTTGGTAGGCGCGGAACGCTCCGTGCCCCGGGTCGTAAATGTGTGCCGGATCACTGGTAATTCCGTTCAGTTCCATGACCTTGAACTCCCCGCGCTGGAGAGCCTCCTCTGAATCGTATTTCAGATCAAACCGGCCGTAGTAAACGCCGGTTATCTGTCTGCAGTGAGATTCAAACGCGCGTTTCATCCGGTCATCTGCCAGATGGTTTCCTGATATGAATTTGGTGCCTCTTGCATGGTTACCCACCGGTTCGAGTAAAAAATCCTCATTCGGTGCAGGTATTATGGCTAATAATTCCGTGTGGTTCCTTTCAAATCTTTCTATTTGGAACAAATGTCTGACATCTTTCTCCATCAGTTCTCTGACGCTGGATTTGCCGTCTCCCCGTACGCTCATGAATTCTTTGAGGCAAATGGAGGTGATATCAAAGTGGCCGTCGGTACCCGGGAAGCGATGAAAAAGTACCGCTCCTTCATTGGGCATAGTGAGAAACTCCTGCAAGATAAAGGGGAGAGCATATCGCCTCAGGTGAATAGCCAGCTCTTCCGGGGTGTTAATCTTTCTGACCAGAAACCCGCGTTCTCCGATATCCGGTTTGGCGATGAGAGGGAACTGAATGCCTGCATCTCCTAACAGCTGCAGAATATTTTCGATTGGCTGGTTTGGCTGAACGAGTATCCAGCCGGGTACAATTGCGTCGGGCAGCAGACGTAAAATAGCACTTTTTGACTCGCCGAATGCTCCTCCCAGCGGAATGGACGGATTCACATTGGAAAAAAAGAAAAGATTGCGTGTCCGCAGTGCATACCAGAGCCAGAATCCGACTACAGGCAGGTTGGCGATATTGGACGGGAGGTACTCGAAGTGAGTCCAGCGGGCAACAAACAGTCGCAAGGAGTTATTAACAGTCATATCACATCAGCAGCCAGAATTTCCAGCGGGCGGGTACAATTGAAAAGTGTTGTTTCTCCCGGAAAGCGGGATTAACGAATGCCAGAGATATATCGTACAGATCAACCGTCAGCGTGACTCGCGGGTGATTTTTTATAACCGACCAGGCATCCTCCATATCTCTGGACCAGTGAATGTCATCAAAAATAAACACCGTACTGTTGTTCGCGTACTGCAGGCAGGTTTCGAAGTACTGTAATGCAGGATCTTTGCGATGGTTTCCGTCAATGTAAACCATATCCGGGGAAACCAGTTTTTCCAGTGCAGGTATCAGTGTTTCTTCAAACGGGCCATCCACGAGTTCTGTTCGCCTGTCAAGGCCCAGTGTGTTGAGATTATTTCGGGCTACACTGATGGTTTGCGGGCAGCCCTCCAGGCTGATCATGGTGGCCAGCAGATTTCCGGCCCGCAGATACATAGTGCCTATTCCTACAGAAGTTCCGAGTTCGAGGATGGTGCGCGGAGCCAGCCAGTCGGCCAGCCTGAACAGCATCCGGCCCTGGGAGGCAGCGCTTGCTGCGTTACGCGTGATTTCAGATACCCGCCGCCGACGGTTCTTTCCCGTACCAAAATCCACAACATCGGCTTCTGCATCACTCTTGAGCAATTCCCGGCGAATCCATTCGATTTCCCCGAAAGCGTAGTAGAAACGCCTGTCTTCCAGTACCGCTTCGGTGAGCTGAAAAACAAACGGGGAGTGTATCTGGTACCGGGTAACGGCCCTTCGATAGAATCTGATCCATTGCCTGACACGGAACCAGGCTGCTGTTTGAATACCCGCCATTATTGCCGGAACAGTTTTGTAACTACCGCCAGAGTAGTTACTTTATGGTTAAAATACACTTAAATCTGCAGTTTAGGGAAAATCTGCTGAATATTGAGCCGTTAAAATGCAAACAAAACGAGACAAAACCGAACGTACCATGAAATATTGCATTTCAGTCTTCACAATTGCTGCTTTTACAGCTGTTTTCATGCCTGGAGCATCCTTTGCGCAGTCGTATAATACTGCGGCTGGTATCCGTGTTGACAAGGGTTTCAACTTTACTGCTCAGCAGTATATCGCTGATGGCTGGACTGTTGAAGCTATGTTTCACACACCGATAGTTACCAAAAACGTTGGTGTGACCTTCCTTGCTGAAAAGCACTTCAAGGTGATTTCCCGGGGATTCAATTTTTACGCTGGTGGTGGACCTCACTATTACTGGAGGAAAGGCGCAAATGGTGAAAATGCTGATCCCTATCGCAATGTGTTCGGTTTATCTGGTATTGCCGGACTGGAGCTCTCTCTGGGTCGCTTCAACTTGTCGGCCGATGTGAAACCCGAGTTTCATCTGAGCGGCGACATTTCGCGTGTTTTCTCCTGGAACGGGGTAGGGGTGTCTTGCCGGTATATTATTGACAAGCGGGAGCGCAAGAAAGACTGGGATGTCAGGGTGAAAATCAGGAAACGGAAGGCCTGATTCCCCTGAGAATATTTTTTACTATGGCAGGGCCCTGATAAACAAGACCGCTGTACACCTGGATCAGGTTGGCGCCAGCATCCAGTTTTTCGCGGGCTGAGGTTGCATCTTCGATGCCGCCAACACCTATGATTACAGCATTTTTACCCAGATTCGAACGGAGTCTGCTGATAACCTGCGTTGATCGTTCCTTCAGGGGGGCTCCGCTCAGTCCTCCGGCACCAATTTCGTCTGTTACACCGGATGGTGTTTTCAGGTTGTTTCTTGATATGGTTGTGTTTGTCGCAATTACACCGGCTATTGCGGTTAATCTGACAATATCGGCGATATCGTCGAGTTGCGTATCAGTCAGGTCTGGAGCAATTTTCAACAGAACTGGCCTGGGTGTGCTTTTAGAGTGGTTTTTTTCCTGAAGCAGCATTAGCAGTCTGGTCAGAGGTTCTTTTTCCTGGAGTTCGCGCAGGCCCGGGGTATTGGGAGAACTGACGTTCACCACAAAATAATCTACCCAGGGGAACAGTGCCTCGAAGCAGGTCAGATAGTCCTGTTCGGCGTGTTCGTTGGGGGTTACTTTGTTTTTTCCGATATTTCCTCCGATAATGAGTTTCGTGGATTTGTTCAGTTCACGCCACCTTTTAAGGCGGGCAACCAGTGCATCGAGGCCCTCATTATTGAATCCCATTCTGTTTATCAGTGCCCTGTCTGCGGGTAACCGGAAAAGACGGGGTTTGGGATTTCCATCCTGAGCGACGGGAGTAACAGTGCCCACTTCTATGAAACCGAAGCCGAGGCTGGCGAGGGAGGTAATATGCTTTCCGTCTTTGTCGAAACCAGCTGCCAGACCCACTGGATTGGGGAACCGAACGCCCATGACGCTGGTGACCAGCGATTCGTCGTTCGAGCAGAACTGCTGCTTCAGGATAAAGTTTACGGGTGGAATGGCACAGGCTGCATCGAGCAGTTTCATGGTAGCTTTATGCGCCTTTTCAGGGTCGAGGAGGAAAATGAGCGGCTTGAGAAAATTGTACATGGTGGATAGAAGTGTTATTCGTAACCTTTAGCCTGGAGGCGGAACAGTTCGGCGTATTTACCGCCTTTATTGAGCAGTTCTTTATGGGATCCGATTTCCTGGAGTTGTCCGTTTTCGAGGAAAAGAATACGGTCTGCCATCCGGACAGTTGAGAATCGGTGAGAGATAAGAACAGCCATTCGTTCGTGCATCAGTTCGGAGAATCTGACAAAAACCTCGTGTTCTGCGCGGGCATCGAGCGCTGCGGTGGGCTCATCGAGTATAACCAGCTGGGCTTCGCGCATGTATGCACGGGCGAGAGCAATCTTCTGCCACTGTCCGCCGCTCAGATCAACACCGCCGGCAAATCGCTTTCCGAGCATCTGCCGGTATTTTTCGGGTAATTTTTCGATTACATCATTTGCCAGGCTTTTTTGTGCCGAGTCTTCGATACGCGGGATGTTGAACTGTTCTTCGATATTTCCGACAGCGATATTTTCGCTGGCGGTGAACATAAAGCGCACGAAATCCTGAAAAATAATGCCGGTTTCCCTTCGGAGGTCGTCGGGGTCATATTCGCAAAGCCTGACGCCATCGAGCAGGATCTGTCCTTCAGACGGTTCGTACAGGTGGGCGAGCAGTTTGACAAGCGTAGTTTTCCCGGCACCATTTTCGCCTACCAGAGCCAGTTTTTCACCGGGTTTCAGCGTGAACGACAGATTTCTGAGCGCCCATTGATTTGTTTCCGGATACTTGAAGCCCACGTTTTCGAAGCGGAATCCTTCCTTTATTGGTCTGGGTGTTTTTCTTTTACCCCGGTGAGTAGCCGAGATAGGCTTCAGGGCCAGGAAATCGAAAAAGTCCTGCAGATAAAGGGCCATTTCTGCAATTTTTGCAAATCTGCCCACAATTTGCTGGAGTAGCGACTGAAGCTTGCTGAAAGATCCTGCCAGAAAAGTGAGTGTCCCGAGTGTAATTATTCCTGCAACTGCCTGACCGGCCACGAATATATAAGCAGCGTAGTAAGACAGTGCGCTGATAATGGAGAGTGTTGCACCCCAGGATGCGCGTTTGATGGCAAGTTTCTGATTGACGAGATAATATCGCGCGGATATACTTTTAAACCGGTCGGAGATGAAATTTTCGAGGCCGAATATTTTGATTTCCTTGGCGGTTTCATTGCTGGCGCCTATGTATCGGAGGTAGTCAATTTCACGGCGTTCGGGCGTCCATGATCTGGAGAGTGAGTACGACTCCTGATTAAAGCGCGTTTCACTGATGAACAAAGGGATTACGGCAATCACGAGTATCAGCAGAAGCCAGGGATTGACAGTAATCAGGCCTGCGGACAAGACGATGACTGCAATCAGATCCTGAGCCTGAGATAGTACCATACTCATCAGTGCGGTGCGTCCGGCGGTTTGTGTTCTGGCCCGTTCGAGTTTATCGTAGAAGGCTGCGTCCTCGAACTGGAAGAGATCGAGCGTAGCGGAGTGCTGAATAATCCTGACAGAGGAGTCGTTATTCACGAGGTCGCCAAGCAGACTGTCGGTGAGTGTAATTGCTCTGCCGACGAGGTTGGACAGGATTGCCAGTACACATTCCACACCAATCCAGAAGAGTAGCGATGCCGGTACACCGGGGAACGTTACTGATTGTGGCTGGTTACGGATGATATTCAGCAATTCATCAATAATTTCTTTTCCTGCATAGAGTATTCCGAGTGGCAGGGCGGCCTGAATCAGGCGGAAGAAAATATTCCAGAGCGTGAGTGCCGGGCTTACATTCCAGATCATCCGGAAGAACCTGGGAAGGTTTGTCAGAGACTGGAACTGCTGTTTTACGGGAGAGGGGTCTTCTTTTTCCATATCAGAGCATTTTTCGCTTTTGCATTAACCAGTAAAGGATTCCGGTGAACACACCTGTGAAGAGGATTGTAGCGTAAAATGCAGTGGGATGTTCGGGGATACCGTTGGGGATATTCATACCAAAGAATGAAGAAATCAGCGTTGGAACCATGAGTACCACCGTAATAACCGTGAGTCGGTGGATTACAATGTTCAGGTTGTTCGATATAATACTTGAGTAGGCGTCCATGGTGCCGTTCAGGATGTTTGTGTAAACATTGGACATGGAGAGCGCCTGAGAGTTGTCAATGATGATGTCCTCGAAAAGATCGGTCAGGTCTTCATCGCCATTGATATGCAGGAAGTCGGTTCGTTTCATCTTCATTTTCAGCAGTTCGTTTGCGTTGAGAGAGTTGACGAAGTAAACCAGACTTTTCTCGATGGATAACAGTTGTTTCAGCTCGTTATTGCGGCTGCTGTTGAGCAGTTCCTTTTCCATTCTGTTTCGGCGCAGGTTGAGTGTTTTCAGGCAAGACAGGAAGTGATATACGTTTTGTTCCAGGAGCTGGAGAACAAAACGTTTTTCATCAGCCGGATTGAAGTCGCGTATATTGTTATTAAGGAATTGCTCGAGTACCGGAGATTCAAATGCCGATACTGTGATGACATGTTCGATTGTGAGGATAATACCGATTGGTACGGTGATGAAGTAAGCCTCGTTTTCTGCAGAGGCGTTTTTGTTTTTAACGGGCGTGTTGATGAGGATGAAGCGTATATCTTCATCTCTCTCGTAACGCGCGCGTTCGTCCAGATCGAGCGAGTCGGTCAGGAATACCAGATCGAATCCGAAGCGTCGGGCGAATTCCTCCAGTTCATCGGGGTTGAACGGGGGCGACAGATGCACCCAGCAACCCGGATCCGGTTCTGTTAACTGGATCAACTTTCTTTTTTCTCGTGTGAAGTAGCGAATCACTGTCCATCAAAAACTGGGTTACTGAACGGATATTATTTCGGCACAAATTTACGCCTTTCTCCCGTTGAAAACTGCCGTTCCGTAAATTAGGTGCTGTTTTCGTTAAATCAACCAAAAAAGGGTGACCAAAATCATCCTGTTTGTCTGTCTGTGTTCCTAATTTTGCCGAGTGTTTTTGACACATTGTGAAAAAAGTTCATTTTAAGATTATTCTGTGTTTTTTTTCAAAACTGGAATATTCTGAAGGAAGCATGAAACTATTTTTACATTTTTATCGTTAATCTGTTTTTAATCCCTTCGGTTTCCCGGTGCGTCCGATGAAATATCGTCTGCATTCTTTAATCCATGAGGTAATTGTCTATAAACCGCACGCTTCATGCCCGGCCATGAAAACGGTTTTTTTCAGCAACTATCATTACCTTAAACTTTCCCGCCTATGTTTACCCGAGTGAAGCATTCATTGTTTTTCACCCTGGCATTATTCCCAGCCGTTCTTTCATCCCAGAAGCCGGCAGAAGCAGCCATAAAAGTACTTGAAAACGGCCAGAAACGTTATGTTATCACGGCCGAGAACCAAAATCAGATCGTTGAACTCAAACAACTTCAGGTTGGAGAGGTTTACGTTCTTGTTATTCCTCCTGATTTTGCAACCGGTACCTGTCTCCCCGACATGTCGGTTATCGAGCCTACTGCCACCCAGCTTTCCTATTTGTCTGACCTGCGCTCACTGCGCTTCAAGGCTACTTCCTCAACGGCCAGAATCGGGTTTCACTATCCTTGTACCTGGCCCGGCAACAGTCCACCCAGACACTATGTATCTCTGAGCTGCCTGACTTGTCCGAAGAAGGATAGTGTATCTGCTTTAGCCGAATCTACTACACTAGAAGTGGAGAACGCTGGTCTGGAAGAGCTGATTAAAGATATCTTCATCGGTGGTGATTGCTTTGACGTTTCCAACATCACTATGAATGGAGGAGGCAATCAGGTTGGGAAGTTCTTCAGTGGAGCTACCAGCATTGGCTTCAATAGTGGAATAATGCTTGCCACTGGCGATATAGGCGTTGCGCCCGGCCCTAACGATCAGGACGGTGCCGGTGGTGGTGGCAATGGCAGTACTGATACGGATTTGACTACTATTGCTACCGGCCCGATGTTCGACGTGAGCACCATAGAGTTCGATTTTACGCCCACACAATCTGTACTCACATTTGAATATGTATTCGCATCAGAGGAGTACTGCGAATATGTGAATACGCAGTTCAATGATGTGTTCGGCTTTTTTATATCCGGTCCGGGTATCAATGGCGCCAAAAATCTGGCTACTATTGGCAACTCTGTCCCTATTACCATTAATACCATTAACCATATCACCAACGCGGCCCTGTATGTCCACAATACCCCTCCCGGTGAAGACAGAGACAACTGCCAGGATGGTGGAATTTCAGGTGGTCTGTTGCCAGCTACTCCATCATTGAGTCAGGCTACCCAGCAATGTGAGTTCGACGGTTTCACGCGCCGTATGACGGCGACTGTACAGGTCGTTCCCTGTTCTACATATCATATCAAGCTGGCTATCGCGGATGTCGGTGATGGTCTTTGGGATTCGGCTGTATTTCTGAGGGCCGGTTCATTTGCCGGTGGTGGAAACGCCTCCATCAAGTGGGTAGTAAACGATGATCCGGCGCTCAATGAAGTTACAGAGGGTTGTGGAGATGTAAAAATTCTGGTTGACAGGCTCGGCGCCAACTTTGCCAGTCCGCTGACTGTACCATATACCATCACCGGGTCAGCTACATCCGGCTCCGATTTTACTCCTATCCCGGGCAGTATTACTATTCCTGCCGGACAAGAGCAGGTGCTTTTCCCGGTTAATATTGTGAGTGATGTATTGCTTGAGGGTGCCGAGACCATTATTCTTACGCTGAATAACGCCTGCTCGTGCCTGCATCCGCAGGAAATTCTGACAATCCTCGACCAGAAACCGCTGATTATCACATCCGACACAGTTTCAGTCTGCGGGCCGAGTGCTCTGGCGACAGTGGGTGTGCGAGTGGAAGGAGGCCAGATGCCCTATACTTACAATTGGAGTACAGGTGGCACGGAGGAAACCATGTCAGCCACAGTTAACACCAGTAACACTTACACGGTTACTGTAACAGATGCCTGCGGAAAGACAGCCGTTTCATATGCCCGGATCAATGTGACTGCTCCGCCGAGTGCCAAATTTTTGGCTTCAGCACCACAGTTGTGCCCCGGACAAACGGCAGCGCTTCAGGTAAACCTTACAGGTAATGGCCCGTTCCAGCTCCAGTATACCCTGAATGATGACCACCAGACACCTGTCGCAGGTGTGAGTGGCGATCCGTACCTTTTTCAGGTCATCCAGCCAGGTGTATATACCCTGACAGGTGTGATTGATATACTTGGATGTGTAGGAACTGTTACGGGATCAGTAAACGTAGATCCTTCGGATTTGGCGACAACTGCAGTCTCCACCAATCCTACATGCCCGCTTTCTACAGACGGAACGATTACCGTTACAGCCGCTGGTGGTAAAATGCCATACAAGTATGACTGGACAGGTAACACTCCCATAGGAAACATGTCGGGCCCGATGAATCTCCTGCCCGGACAGTATAATGTTACCGTCACTGATTTTTGGGGTTGTACCCAGACAAACAGTCTGGCACTGGTAGCTCCCAACGCGATTACGCCATCAGCTTTGGTTCAGGGTGTGACCTGTTCCGCGCCATTGGCTGGCAGTATTGATCTGAATGTAACCGGAGGGGTGCCACCCTTCAAATATAACTGGTCAAATGGAAGTGAAGCTCAGGATATTAACAGTCTGGCAGCGGGTAGCTATCTGGTTACAATTTCTGACGAGGGTGGTTGCTCGGCAATCTACACGGCAATTGTTCCGAGCAATACCATACCCCCGGCGGCAAGTGCGGTTTCAGCAGGTACACTGACTTGTGCGGTAAATTCAATTTCACTGGTTGCCAGCGGCACTTCTACAGGTACCGAATATACCTACCAGTGGACAGCTTCTCCGGGACATGTTGTCAGCGGTGAAAAAACGCTTGAGCCAATAGTTGACGAGGGTGGTAATTATACACTTTTGGTAACTAATCTGGTAAATGGCTGTACCGCTCAGGTTACAGTACCTGTAGTGCCCGATGTCGCTCTTCCGGTAATCAGTGCAGGTACGGATGCAGCCATCACCTGCAATACAGATACTGTGACACTGAACGGCAGTATTATTTCACAGGGAACCGGTTTCGTTAGTCGCTGGACAGCAACCGGCGGCGGGGCTATCATTGGCTCTGATTTTACGCTGGATATGAAGACTGCCTCGGCAGGCGATTACACTCTGATTGTTACCAACACAAATAATGGATGTACGGCGACCGATAATGTAACCGTTTCTCTGGATAACAATCCGCCGGTACCTGGCACGAAAGGTGCCCGGATTACCTGTGTCATGTCGAGTGTAATGATTTATGGCGATACCGTAGAAATGCCAGGGAGAAGTTACACATGGAGCGGTTGCCAGCAGTGCAATATCCTGATAGGAAAGGAGACCCGTACCCCCGTGGTGAATGCTCCGGGAATATATACGGTTACAGTAACAGACAACAGCAACGGATGTACCAGCATCGCGGAGGTAGTTGTGACTACTGATATCGTTCCTCCTGCAGCTGAGGCAACAGTACAAGGCGAAATTACCTGTATAACTCCAAATGTTGCCATTAATGCTTTTAATGCCATAAATCATATGTATCAGTGGCAGACGCCTTCAGGACAGATGATTACAGGCCCTTCAATACAGGCAACCGTGCCCGGCACCTATAAACTGACGGTTACGAATCTGACAAACAGCTGTACAGCCAGTACGACTGTAGTGGTAATGGCTGATCTGGCCGACCCAACTGCAGATGCAGGTGCGCAGCGTACGCTTACCTGCGCGCAACAAACACTTGAGTTGAACGGAACCGGATCAGGTGCTGCCATTCTGACTTATACATGGACAACAACCGATGGTTCAATTGTATCTCCTGCGAATATACCCAATCCTGCCATTAATGCTCCGGGAATCTATAAGCTTGTCGTTACCAATCCGGAGAATGGCTGCTCTGCCTCGGATCTGGTGATGGTATCTCCCGATACAGAACGTCCGGAGGTGAAAATTTCAACACCGGGAGAACTGGATTGTGTGATTACGGAGACTGTACTGAGTTCGGCTGGTTCTTCGACCGGGACTTCTTTCTCGTACAACTGGAGCGGGCCAGGTCTTGTTTCTGTATCAAATATGCCCGATGCTACCGTTAATCAACCTGGCGAATACACACTTGTGGTAATCAACAGTGCCAACGGTTGTACAAACAGCATGTTGGTTAATGTACTACAGAACATCACAGCGCCGCCGGCTGATGCAGGAAATGATGCCATCATTAATTGTATGGCGCCAGAGGTTCAGATCGGAGGTTCGGGTAATCCGCCGGCTCAATATCATAAATTTGAATGGAGCGGTTCCGTATTGATGCAGGGTGGGGCGACGACATGGGTAAACCAGCCCGGAACGTACATTCTGACGGTTACAAATACAAAGAACGGCTGTACATCCACCGATGCAGTGACCATTTTACAGGATATCGCCCCTCCGCAGGCAGATGCAGGTCAGGGTGCTGTAATTACCTGTCGTTCACCGCAATACACCCTGGAGGGGTCGGGTAGTACAGGGCCGCAATACCAGTACAAGTGGTTCGGCTCCGTAAGCGCTCCTGCACCTTCCGACGTGCTGAATCCTCAGGTAATTGTACCAGGTGTTTACACCCTGATGGTTACAAACCTGGAGAACGGCTGTATTGCAACATCATCGGTTACTATAACACAGTTAATCAATAATCCGGTAGCGGCCATAGCCCCTGTTCCGCAACTTACCTGTGATACAACTGAAAGGATACTGAGTGCTGCGGGCTCCAGTACAGGCGCCAATTACACTTACCAGTGGTCCACATCAAATGGCGGCAATATTCTGGCTGGAAATGGTACACTTGCGCCACGTATTGGTGAACCAGGGACTTATATGCTGGTTGTAACCGATCAGAGTAACGGCTGTACACAAACGGCTTCAGTGGTTGTAGGCGAAGATGTTGCGCTGCCGCCTGCAGATGCCGGTATCGACAGGGTTCTAATCTGCAAGATGCCGGAGGTGCCTCTTGGAGGCTCTGGTAATCCGTCGGACCCGCGTTACAAAATAGAGTGGAGTGGCCCTGTCTTCGAAGTTAACGGCATCATTTGGACAAACCAGCCCGGCACCTACACAGTTTCCGTTACAGATACGGTAAACGGCTGTAAATCTGCCGACGAGGTGGTAGTTACGCAGGACATAACCACTCCTTATGCTGATGCCGGCACCGATATCACACTGACGTGTCTGATGCCTGAATATGAGTTGCAGGGATCAGGCAGCACAGGTGACCGGTTTGTCTATAAATGGCTGGGCCCCGGCAATGCCCCTGAGCTTCCCGGTAAATTGAATCCAATAGTCAACGTACCAGGTGTTTACACACTGATGGTTATAGATACGGTGAATGGCTGTGTGGCTACGTCACCGGTCACTATTTCACAGTCGCCCAACACGCTGACAGCAGTAGTCGCCCCGGTTCCGCCACTTACATGCGAAAGAACACAACTGACGCTGGACGCAACTGGCACAAGCACTGGTTCAGGCTTCACTTATCAGTGGACATCACCGAACGGCAGTCAAATTGACAATGCAGCCAATACACTTGCTCCGCAGATTGACAAACCCGGAACCTACACACTGCTTGTGACAAATCCGGATAACGGCTGTACACAGGCTGCGTCTGTTACTGTTGCTGAAAACATTACATATCCCGTTATAAATGCAGATGCATCGGAGGCGATTACCTGTTCAAATCCACAGGTTACCCTTTTCGGTTCCGTACAGTCCCCAATGAACAACTGGTCTGTATCCTGGGTGACACCTGCGGGAGATACTATTGCGAATACGCTCACTCCGAAAGTTACTGCCGGAGGAACCTATAAGATAATCGTCAGAAATCTTGAAAACGGCTGTGCAAGCACGGATACTGCCAGTGTAGAGGTGAATCAGGTGTATCCTGATGCACATGTAGCTACGCCTGCAACACTTACTTGTACAGTACAGTCTGTAAAACTTGATCCCGTTGGAAGCAGCACCGGGAATGTAGAGTACTTATGGACTACCACCGATGGCCATTTCATCGAACCGATTAATCCCGCTATGCCCGAGGCCGACAAGCCCGGCGCATATACCCTGCTGGTAACTTACGAAAGTAACGGTTGCACTGCTTCTGCGACCGTTACAGTACCACAGAACATTTCGTATCCCGAAGCCAATGCAGGGGTTGATGGTATTCTGAACTGCCATGTTGCAACTGTTTCGCTGAATGAAACGACAACGGTTCAGTACGCTGACTATCAGTACGAGTGGACTACCACAAATGGCTCCATTCTGCCTCCAGCCAATGTGCCTAATCCTGCAGTAAATGCTCCGGGCATATACAAACTTGTCGTTACCAACCCGGCTAATGGCTGTACTGCTTCTGACGAGGTGGTGGTGATGTCAAATACGCAGGCTCCCTTTGTTGCAATTGCCACATCCGGTGATATTACCTGCCGGGAACCACTTGTAACACTGAATGGAGATGGCTCTCAGTCGGGCCCATATATCCAGTATGACTGGACAACCACAAATGGCCGTATCGACAGTATTTCGGGCAGTAAATGTGTGGTGAGCAAACCGGGTTTATACACGCTTCAGGTGAGCAATACAACCAATGGCTGTACATCACAGCGAAGTGTTGGCGTAAATGAAGATATCAGACGCCCTGATGTTGATGCCGGACCTTCACTGGTACTGAATTGTTCGGAAGAAACTATCCAGCTTAATGGAACAGCATCTTCCGGTCAGAGTTATCAGTATCAATGGTCCGCCAGTATCGGAAATATTGTTTCCGGAGAGGCTTCACTGACGCCCGAGGTAGATGAACCCGGGTTGTACATGCTGCTGGTAACCAACCGTATTACCGGATGCAAAAATTCTGACACTGTGAGCGTGAGTGTGAATATTCCTACGGATATTGTTCTGGATCTGAAACGCCCGGGCTGCAAGGGTGACGACGGGATTATCAGCTTCCTTGAGGTGAAAGGCGGTACTGATCCGTACCTGTATTCAATTGACGGTGGTCAGACATTTGTTCAAGAGGTTGATTTCTCCGGTATTACGCCCGGAACCTACCGTCTGTTTATTCAGGATGCCATGGGCTGTGAATACGGAGAAAATATTGTTGTTCCACAATTGCCAGCACCAACAGTGACACTGCCTTCATATTTTGAACTGGTGCTGGGTGATTCACTTGTGCTGAATGCGGCTCTTCCATTTGGCTACCCTGTTTCAATGATTGAAACAGTAATCTGGTCGCCACTGGAAGGACTTTCCTTCAAAAGCAGCAGTATTCAGGATATGCTCCGGCCGACAGCCAGGCCTTTCAGTTCGAAAGAGTACACTGTAACGGTTGTCAGTAAAGATGGCTGCGAGTATCGGGACAGTGTGCTGATTCGTGTGGATAATGAGGAGCGCGTTTACGTGCCCAATGCATTCTCTCCATGGAATCAGGACGGCGAAAATGATGTTTTCATGATCTTTGCTGACGACAGGCAGGTACTGCAGGTAGATCAGTTCCAGGTTTACGATCGTTGGGGAGAAATGGTGTTTTCTGCATCGGATTTCCAGCCGAACGATCCCGCTTATGGTTGGGATGGTGTGCACGGTGGAAAAACCATGCAGCCCGGTGTGTTTGTCTATTACATAGAAATCAGATTGATTGATGGTCGCAAGTTACTGTTGAAAGGTGACGTGACACTGGTGAGGTAATTGCACTTCACGATGTAATGCTGAGGGGTATCTGTTGCAAATACGGATACCCCTTTATATTTGTACCCATGATTCCCGGAATTTCATACGGATTATCAATCTTGTTGTTGTGCATCACAGCGGCAGTTTTTTCGCTGTTTTCAGGCGGATCGCTGACGCATGGAGCCCTGTATGTACTGATTTTGCTGGTCTCTGAGCGGTTGACCGGTATTACTGCATATGGTTGCCGTGCCGACAGCAGACGCTGGTTCACCGGGGTTTTTCTGGCTTTGTCGCCTGTGCTGATGACATCTGGGCAGGATTCTGTTGAGCGTATTTCCGGAGTATTATTTGTCCTTTTTGCCCTGTATGCCGCAGTTGAATTATGGGAGGGGAGCAGTGAAAAGTGGATCCTGATGTTGCTGTTGGCAGGAATATATGCGATTATGAATGATGTTCGTTTAGCCGGATTACTGCTGCCCGTCACAGTACAACTTTCCGTCAAAACAGCCAGCCGGGGAAATCCGTACAGGTCTTTTGCTGTTTTTAGCTCGTCATTTGTACTTGTATGTGTGGCGCTGTTGCCAGCATTTCACGTTCAAAGTATATCCTGGGATATTATCAACCTTGCGGGCGCTGGAAAAGTTACAGGAAACACCCGGGAGGTTCCGGGGCTGCTGTATATATTTTATCCGCTGGCGCATCCCTGGTTTTGTGTGTTGTTGCCGGGGTTATTCCTGCTATACAGAAAAACAGACCTCGTTAATCCGGCGCGTCGCATGTTATTGGCCGGCGTTGCGTGCTACCTGTTGTTGCTGGTTGGTTTGCCCGGCAGAGAGTTGGCAGCGCTTATCCCGCCCTATGTGATTCTGCTGGTAGCAGTATTCCCCTCCTGGGATCGTATGTATTGCTATGGCTTATACTTTTTCAGGAAAACAGTATATCTGACAATAGGTGTTCTGATACTGACTCAGATCGTTACGGTAGTTTATAAAACTGTAACGCACACATAGTTTTCGCATAAAAATTATTTGTCATTAGTTGCGTGCCGGTTGCCATAGTTCACGTACAATCATTGTATTCATACAGGTAGCTTGCAGAATATTTGCCCTTTGCCTTGTTTTCGATGGTATCATTCTTTACCTTTGTCATGGTAGCGGATCGTTGTATTGAGATTCACAGCAAAAGGAGCAACTGTCTGGCTGTTATTTCTCATATTCTCGAGGTACTCCAAAGTAATTATTTTTTGCTTCCAAAGGCTCATATATGAAAACGGTTTGATTGCACAGTAACTATTTAACCTAACATCTCCGAATATGTTTTCCAGCGTGAAGTGTGCCTTGTTTTGTGTGCTGGCCACGATTCCAGTCTTTCTTTCAGCTCAAAAGACGGAGCAGTCCGGCAATATTGTTTTCAGGGACGGTCAGAAGCGTAATGTAATCACAGCCCGGAGTCAGAATCAGACCGTGGAGCTCAGTCAACTCAAGCCGGGCGAAAATTATGTCCTTATTGTTCCTCCTGACTTTGCACTGGGCACCTGCATTCCTGACCTGTCTGTAGTTGAACCTACTGCGATGCAGTCTTCCTGGTCATCACTTCATCATACACTGAACTTCACTGCTATTTCAACTACTGCGAGAGTAAAGTTGTCTTATCCGTGTTCATGGCAGGAAAGTGACCCGCCAAGGCATTATATTTCACTGAGTTGCCTGAGTTGTCTTCCTGAGGCGGACAATCAGAATTCAGCCGAGCTGGCTGTTCTGGAGGTGGAAAGTGCCGGAGTGGAGGAACTGATACGGGAGGTTTTTATTGGTGGCGACTGTTTTGATGTGAATGGTGTTACGCTAAATGGCGGTGCTGATCAGATTGGGAAGTTTTTCAACGGATTGACCAATATCGGCTTTGAAACGGGGATGATACTGGCTACTGGCGATATTGGCGTGGCGCCAGGTCCCAACAGTTCTGACGGTGCTGGTGGTGGTGGCGCCGGGAACAGTGACAGCGATCTGGCAGCTATCTCGTCGGGACCCATGTTCGACGCGGCTGTGGTGGAATTTGATTTTACTCCGACTCAATCTCTTTTGTCCTTTGAATATGTTTTTGCGTCCGAGGAGTACTGCGAGTATGTGAATTCGCAGTTTAACGATGTTTTCGGATTCTTCATATCCGGTCCGGGTATTCCGGGCACCCAGAATCTGGCTGTGATACCCACTACCACTACTCCCATAACGATCAATACCATCAACCACGTTACCAATTCCGGATTGTATGTGCATAATACTCCTCCCGGACTGGATAACTGCGAGGATGGAGGTTTCACCGGTACGGTACCTCCGGTGCCACCTGCTATGGGTTCTGGTCCGCAGGAATGTGAATTTGACGGCTTCACGCGTCGTATGACGGCGGTGGCACAGGTAATACCCTGTTCCACTTATCACATCAAGCTGGCAATAGCTGATATCGGTGACGGGCTCTGGGATTCTGCAGTATTTCTGAAGGCCGGATCGTTCTCTGGTGGTGGTAACGCCTCCATCAAATGGGTTGTAAACGACGATCCGGAGCTCAATGAAGTGACGGAGGGTTGCGGGGATGTGAAAATTCTGGCTGATCGCCTGAGTTCAAACCTTCTCAACCCGTTGACTGTTGGTTTCACCATCACTGGTTCGGCTACTTCCGGGGCCGATTTTGTGCCGATTCCAGGCAGTATTACGATTCCGGCCGGGCAAGATCAGGTACTCTTCCCGGTTACCATTCTGAATGATTTGCTGGAGGAAGGAGCTGAAACGATTATCCTGACACTGAATAATCCCTGCTCATGCCTGCGCCCGCAGGAGGTACTCACGATACTCGATTATCAGCCAATGAAACCCGTAGCTGACACTGTTTATGTGTGTGGCCCAAATGGTTTTGGTACTGTAGGCGTAAATGTTGAGGGTGGACGTGAGCCCTACACCTATCAGTGGAGTACGGGTTTAACAGAGCAAACCATGACAACATCGGTTAGCTTTAGCAGTACGTTTACTGTTACCGTTACAGATGCATGTGGTAAAACAAAAGTTGCCTATGCCAGGATTAATGTAACGCCGATGCCTATTGCGCAACTCTTGCCTCCTGCCCCCCAGCTTTGTCCGGGTCAGTCGGCTACCATACAGGTGACATTCAATGGATCGGGTCCATTCGAACTGGTTTATTCACTTAATTACAATAACCAGAGTCCGATTACCAATATTACCGACAATCCATATACCCTGCATGTAACACAACCGGGCTTGTATCTGATAGCAAGTGTTATTGATTCACTGGGATGTCCGGGTGCAGGAGCAGGTGCCATAAACGTATTGGCTTCAAATCTGGCTCTCAGCGCTACGTCTGCCAACCCTGCCTGTCCGCTGTCTGCCGACGGTTCTATCAATACTACGGTAACTGGCGGAACCACCCCGTACAATTATACCTGGGCCGGGCCTGTGCCGATTGGAAACGTAGCTGATCCATTAAATTTGCTACCCGGGCAGTACAGAGTCACTGTAACAGATGCTTCGGGCTGTACTCAAACTCAGACTTTTACGCTGGTAGCCCCCAACCCAATCACGCCATCGGCAGTGATTCAGGGAATAACCTGTGCCGCACCGCTTGCAGGAAGCGTTGATGTCAGCGTGTCGGGCGGCGTTCCGGAATACGCATACAAGTGGTCTGATGGCAGTACTGTTCAGGACATAAACAACCTTCCGGCTGGCAGCTACACAGTCACTATATCCGATAATGGCGGCTGCTCAACTATTTATACAGCAGTGGTCCCGGGCAATACAACACCTCCGGTTGCGAGTGCTGTTTCTGACGGGGTGCTTACCTGTACGAATACAACCGTTTCACTGAATGGAACAAATTCCTCTGTCGGTACAGAGTATATTTACCAGTGGCTGGCGCCACAAGGCTATATTGTGAGCGGAGAGAATACGCTTGCTCCGGTAGTAAATCATGGCGGAAATTATACACTTCAGGTAACGAATACAACGAATGGCTGTACCGCCTCCGCAACGGTGAGCGTCATCTCTGAAATTATTCCCCCTGTAGTGAATGCGGGTCAGGATGCCGTAATTACCTGTTCCATTGATACTATAGCGCTCAGCCTCGTACTCCGTGATGACTACATCAACTGGAACCTATACACTTCAGATAACGAATACAGCCAACGGATGCACGGCAAGTGACATCGTATCTGTTTCGCAGAACACTACGCCACCGGTAGCGGCAGCCGCTGGAGGTGAAATAACCTGTGTTGTCTCGAATGTAATGATTCAGGGCAGCAGCAGTTCCGGCCCCGGAATATCTTATTCATGGACAGCCGGACAGGGGGGCAATATTGTCAGTGGGGCAGGCACACCAACCCCTGTGGTTAATGCACCGGGCCTTTACACGCTCACTGTGACAAGCAGTGTCAATGGATGTACCAGTACTGCTATTGCAGCTGTTAATACCAACCTGACTCCTCCGGTAGCATCAGCGGTACCCAATGGTATTATTACTTGTGCAGTACCAGCGGTCACTATTAATTCAACAGGCTCTTCCAGTGGCACCGGATACTCATACCAGTGGATCACACCCGGAGGACAGACATTCTCTGGTGTATCCTTGCAGGCATTAAATACCGGTACATATACCCTGATTGTTACAAATACTTCGAATGGTTGTACAACTGGCACAACAGCAGTTGTGCAGTCCAGTCTCGCAGCTCCCGTAGCCGATGCCGGGAATGAAAATACGCTCACGTGCGCGCAACCGACATTGGGATTGAGTGGTACAGGATCGGGTGCTCCATTGCTGACATATTCCTGGACGACCCTGAATGGCTCTTTTGTTTCCGCAACCAACATCCCGAATCCTGTCGTGGATCAGCCAGGCATTTACACGCTGGTTGTTACCAATCCTGTGAATGGTTGTACATCCAGTTCGTCTGTGACCATCAATCAGGCGCCAAACCTGCCGGTTGCGGCTATTGCAGCAGCACCATCTTTAAACTGCGATGTCACATCACTCAACCTGAATGCAACAGCCTCCAGCACAGGTGGCAACTTCACATATCAGTGGACGGCTGCCAATGGAGGCAATATCGTTAGCGGTACAGGAACGCTCACCCCACTGATTGATAAACCGGGTACTTATTCACTGCTCGTTACCGACCTTGGTAATCAGTGTACCAAAACAGCGTTTGTTGTTGTGAGTGAAGACGTCGTAATTCCCGTTGCTGATGCCGGTCCGGGAGGAACAATTACATGTACCACTACCCAGCTGCTACTTTCAGGATCAGTGCAAACGCCGCAAAACAATTATTCGGTTTCATGGACGGCTTCAAACGGAGGCAATATTACCGTCAATCCGAATACCCTTACCCCGACGGTCAATACCGGAGGAACCTACACAATGACCGTGAAGAACAATGTAAATGGTTGTGTGAGTTCGGATGTCGTCAGTGTACAGGAAAATCAGATATATCCTGCAGCGGTAATTGCCAGCCCTGCAACACTAACTTGTACCACACAGACGGCATCACTCAATCCGGGAGGTAGCAGTACAGTGAATGCAAACTATGTCTGGACTACCGGCAACGGTCATTTCATTCAGCCGCTTGATCCAAATATGCCTGTCGTGGATCAACCCGGCACATACACCCTGCTGGTTACCTATCAGAATAACGGGTGTACTGCATCGGCATCAGTTACCGTACAACAGGATATTCTGAATCCGGCAGTTAATGCGGGGGCAGACGGACTCCTGACCTGTGCTGTAACAACCACACAACTAAACGGAAGTGTTGTGGGGCAAAGTGGAAACTTTCTCTATCAGTGGTTTGCATCGGGAGGTGGACAGATTGTCAGTGGAGGGAATACACCCTCTCCGGTAGCAGGAACAGGTGGAACCTACACCCTGATAGTAACCAATTCCGCCAATGGTTGTACCTCCTCCGATGTTGCCGTGGTGAATACAGATACGCAGGTGCCCGCTGTTGCAATTGCATCGCCCGGTATCATCAGTTGTGTAGTTCCGCAGGTACAGCTGAATGGCAGTGGATCTCAGTCCGGGCCTTTTATTCAATACAACTGGTCAACAGTCAATGGTCAGATAGTAAGTACTTCCGGACCAAACTGCCTGGCAGGCAAATCCGGAACATACAGCCTTATTGTACTCAATACAGTTAATGGCTGTTCTTCTCAACAGACCGTAACAGTGACTGACAATATACAGTTGCCAACTGTGGAGGCCGGACCATCATCCATGCTGAACTGTACGGTGGCAGAAGCTACCCTGAATGGTACGGGTACTTCTTCCGGACAGAATTATATTTACACCTGGAGTACACAAGACGGAAATATCCTTTCGGGAAATTACACACTCAATCCTGTTGTCAATGAGCCGGGCACTTATACTCTGCAGGTAACCAATACAACCACAGGATGTAAAAATACCGACGATGTGCAGGTGTTGCTCGATACCAATGTGCCGACTGACATCGTGGTTGATCTGACGAGACCCGGATGCAAGGACAATGATGGTGTAATTCGGTTCAAGGAAATAAAGGGAGGCACCGGACCATACCTCTATTCCATAGACGGAGGAAATACCTTTGTTGAGGAAGTTGATTTCGACCAGATTGCCCCCGGGTTGTATAACCTTTACATACAGGATCTCAACGGATGTGAGTACGAGGAAAATATAACCGTGCCGAGCGCTCCCGATCCAGCCATCTCTATAGAGCCTCTCTTTGAACTGGAACTCGGCGATTCTCTCAAACTCAGTGCAACGTTACCGTCAGGATATCCGCTCTCCCTGATAGATACCATCATCTGGACACCCCTGGAGGGGCTGAACTTCAGAAGTAACAGTATTCAGGACAGGCTGACACCTTATGTCAAACCGTTCAGTACGGCGGAATATACCGTCAGGATTATCAGTAAAGATGGTTGTGAAGATCGGGACAATGTGGTTATTCTGGTAAATACGGAACCTCACATCTACATACCCAATGTGTTCTCGCCCTGGAAGGAAGACGGCGACAATGATGTGTTTCTCATTTTTGCCAGCGATAAACAGATTGCTCAGATTGATCGTTTTCAGGTGTTCGACCGGTGGGGTGAAATGGTATTCACAGATTCCAATTTCCAGCCCAACGATCCGGCACACGGGTGGACCGGATACCACAACGGCAGGTTACTGACCCCGGCAGTCTTTGTTTATTATGCCGAAATCAGCCTGATTGACGGACGCAAGCTGCTGTACAAAGGGGATGTAACACTTGTTAGATAATTGCTGATATACAGAGAAGGGGTGCCGATGGAAGCCGGCACCCCTTCTCTATATACAGATCATTGGTGTCAGTTTGCAGTAATTCAGTCGTTTACAAAACTTTAACGCATGTATAATTGTTATTTTTAACTTTTTCTTAACTGCCGTATATACCTTTGCCCTGTGAAAGTGTGGGAGTCCCTGAACCTGAAGACTTATGTGCTGATACCAGCCCTGAACGAGTCGGAATCTGTGGGTTTGGTCATACGTGACTTGCCCTCTGACTTGGTTGGGAAGGTAATTGTCTGCGACAACGGTTCGACAGACGGTACCCCCGAGCGGGCCCGGGAAGCAGGGGCAGAGGTGGTTATTCAGCCATTGAGGGGTTATGGTAACGCTTGTCTGTGTGGAATGAGTTACCTTGGAGGCCTTCCTCCGTCAGAACAGCCGGATATTGTGGTTTTTCTGGATGGAGATTACTCGGACTATCCGGAAGAACTGGTTCAGTTGGTCAGTCCGATAGCAGAGGGTCGCGCCGATATGGTGACAGGTTCAAGAATGGCAGGAAATATGGAGAAAGGAGCCATGACATTCCCGCAGCTATTTGGCAACTGGCTTGCACCGACGCTCATTCGCTGGTTTTTTGGTCAGAAGTTCACTGATCTGGGGCCATTCAGGGCGATAAGATGGGATAGCCTGCAGGCGCTTGGTATGGAGGACAAGAATTTTGGATGGACGGTGGAGATGCAGGTGAAGGCTGCGAAAAAGCGGCTCAGATGCGAGGAGGTTCCTGTGAGATATAGAAAGAGAGTGCATGGCAGGAGCAAGGTATCGGGTACTGTCAGGGGTACAGTGCTTGCGGCTACGATAATCATTGGAGTTATTTTCAGGGAAGTGTTCAGCGATTTTTTCGGCAAAACTCCCTGATTTTGAATAAAATCCCGGGTGAACACAAAACCAATCGAATCAAACAACTCAATCATCAGACATCATGTTCGGCATTTATTCACTTTACGAGGCATTTGAGTATCAGGCTTACGTTGATTTCGGCTACCTGATGCTGTTCATATACTTTCTGTGTATGAGCGCAGTGACCTTCTATGCGTTATTGCAGTTTCACCTTCTGTACCTGTACAAGAAGTATCACAGGGAGAATCCCGAGATTACCTATCGTCAGTACAGTACTGCCGACGGAGGCGTTCCATTTGTTACGGTACAACTCCCGATGTACAATGAAATGTATGTTGCCGAGCGTATTATTGACTATGTGGCGAAGCAGGAGTACCCAAAAGATAAATTTGAAATTCATGTTCTCGACGATTCAACTGACGAAACGGTGGAGATCGTAGCCAAAAAGGTGGCCGAACTGAAGGCACAGGGCTTTCATATAGAGCACATACACCGGGTGAACCGTCAGGGCTACAAGGCGGGAGCTCTTCAGGAGGCAATGCCGCATGCAAAGGGTGATTTCATCGCAATTTTTGATGCTGATTTCACTCCACGTCCCGACTTTCTGCGTACAACCATGCCGTATTTTGAGAATGAGAAGGTGGGTATCGTCCAGACGCGCTGGGAGCATATCAATGCAGACTACAGCATGCTGACCAAGATGCAGGCGCTGCAGCTGAATGTTCACTTCACGGTTGAACAAGCCGGCCGTTCGTATGGAAACCTGCTGCTTCAGTTCAACGGAACCGCAGGTGTATGGCGTAA
>JAJTFM010000019.1:30061-43192 GCA_021298575.1 Saprospiraceae bacterium
GAGTGGTAACAGACTTAATATGATGCAAAAACTCCACGCCACGAGTCAGTTGCTCGCGTATGGCGTATTCCTTTGGGTATTCATTGCAGCTGTAAGCAGTATTCCACTGGCTTTTGCATTCAGCGAACTCGGTATATCCACACACTTCCTTTCTTTCTCTGTGCTGGGACTCTTCTCCGTAGCAGGAATATCCTACACGGCTAATATAACAGCTGCGCTTAATCGTTCTGTCCCACCGACATTCTGGGAAAAAGTACGTTTCTGGGGTCTGTTCCTTTCGTTCATGCCAATTTCCATGGGACTTTCCCTGTACAACGCCATCGCTGTCGTTGAAGGTTTGCGCGGTAAAGCTTCGTCATTCGTACGCACACCCAAGTACGGAATCAACACAGAGAAGCAGTCGTTTAAAAAAGCCAGCTATTTGGCCAAAAAGATATCCTGGGTAACCATTGCGGAAGGTGTAATGTCGCTGGTTTTCCTCTCGGCGGTTATCATCGGAATTGCCACCGGCAATACTGCTTTCGTATTGTTCCACTCCATGCTGTCATTTGGTTTCGGAACGATTTGCTACTACTCAATCAAGCACCTCAATCTGAGCTGAGGGCCTCCCGGATAGCATTTGATGTCAAAATCCCGGATTCTTTTTGCGAAGAATCCGGGATTTTCTTTTTCTTTGGGTGTTATTTGTCGGCAAAATCTTAAACTTGTCCAAAAAATTTGAACCGTTAAATATAAAAGCCTGTTTTTTGCGTTTAAACCGACATCTCAGTTCACTAAGCGAGATAAAATTCGAAGCATGCAATATTTCCCAGTTGGCGTCAGGCGTCAGGCCGACCTTAAGACCCGCACATCGAGTATGAAACTGAAATCCTCGCTGCTCTTGTTCTCCTTTCTTGGAGTACTGGGAGTGGCATTCATTGTACAGCGAACATTCAACACACAAGCGGCTGGTACACCTGAGCACGATGCAGCGCTGATGCAGGCATTGCTCAGGCATTTGTCCGGAGTGCATTTTCAACCCAAACCTATAGACGACAACCTGTCGAAGTCTGTGTTCAACTTGTACCTTAAAGATATAGACGGGGGCAAGCGCTTTTTTAACCGGCAGGATATCGAGCAGTTATCGGCCTATGAGTTGAAACTCGACGACGAGGCTCAGGCTGGTACATTCGTGTTTTTTGATCTTTCAGTGCAATTACTGGAGAAATCTCTCGACAAAACTCAGGCATGGTACAGTGAAGCACTGGCTGGCCCGCTGGACTATTCTGTGAATGACGCGCTGGAGAGTGATGGCGACAAGCTTGCCTGGGCCAAAAATGATGCCGAACTCCGCGCCCGCTGGGTCAGCTGGATGAAGTACGAGGTTCTTAACAGAATCAGCGACGAGCAGGAAAAGCAGAGCAAGCCCGATTTCAAGGGGGAGAAAAAAGATTTCAGTACACTGGAGAGTGAGATGCGCGCAAAAGTGCTGGATACTTACGACAAGTGGTTCAAACGACTGAAAAAGCTGGATCGCAACCGCCGTATGGAAATATATCTGAATTCGTTCACCAATGTTTTTGATCCGCATTCGGGCTACTTCTCGCCACAGGAGAAGGAAAACTTTGACATACAGATGTCAGGCAAGCTGGAGGGTATAGGAGCCCGCCTGCAGAGCGATGGCGAAAAAACAAAAATAACAGAAGTGGTGCCGGGTGGTCCGGCATGGAAACAGGGCGATCTTCAGGCAGAAGATGTGGTACTGAAAGTATCTCAGGGCTCCGGCGACGGAGAGTTTTTGGACATCATGGGCTGGGAAATAGATGATGTGGTATCCAAGATTCGCGGCCCCAAGGGAACACAGGTCACACTGTTTGTACAGAAGGCTGATGGAACCGAGCGCACCATTACCATCACGCGGGATGTTGTAATTATGGAGGAAGGACTTGCAAAGTCTCTGATACTGGGAACAGAGGCACATGGTGCCGATAAAATAGGGTATATCTTTCTGCCCAAATTTTACGCCGACTTTACATCTGCAGGAGCCACCTCGTGTGCAGCCGATGTGAAGAAGGAACTTGATAAACTCAAGGCGGAACAGGTCAGGGGCATCATACTGGATCTGAGAGGAAACGGCGGGGGATCACTCCGCGATGTTGTACAGATGAGTGGTTTTTTTGTTGAGAACGGACCAATTGTTCAGGTAAAAAGCAGAAACAGAAGTCCGGAAATTATGACCGACAATGATTCCCGTGTACAGTGGGACGGCCCCTTGGTTGTTATGGTAAATGGAATGAGTGCATCGGCATCAGAAATACTCGCCGCAGCAGAATCTGTGAAGCCGCTCGGGCAGACCAAACTGACCATGCAGAAGTTCTATCGCGTATCGGGTAAAACCACCCAGCTGGTTGGGGTAGAGCCGGATATAGTTCTGCCTGACTTCTATAACTTGCTGGAGAACGGAGAAAGTGAAAATGATTATCCGCTGGAGACTACCACCATTGACCCGGTGGAATACAGCCAGAAGGTTTATAAAATTACCGACCTGAATCAGTTGCGCCTCAATAGCGCTGCAAGGGTGGATGCCATTCCTGTTTTCAGGAAAATCGGTGAAAATGCTGTCCGGATTCGCAAACTGAAGGATCAGACAGTATATCCGCTGCAGAAGGAAAAATTCGAAGCCTGGCACACGCGCATGGATGAAGAGGCGAAGCGTTTCGATAATTTATTCAGTCCGGTGGAGGGCTTCACAGTGCGCAATCTGATGTCGGATTTGACGCAGATAGAGAGCGACACATCCCGTCAGGCCAGAAATGAGAGTTGGCTCAAGGATCGCAAAAAGGATGTTCAACTCAAAGAAGCTGTAGAGATTGTTTTTGATATGATCAGGATGGATATTATTGCCGGGAAGCAATGATGAACCTGTTTGTATGATGCTCGTCAAACGCGGACATTCCGGCTTCGGGATGTCCGCATTTTTTGATTGGAATGTCAAGTTCCGAATACTGCCAGCGTGGTATTCGCTATATATTTTTCAGGGAATAAAAAATGGAGCCAGGCCGGGTGAGGGAAATTATCCACATGACAACCAGCTGCTGTTCTTCCTCATTATGAAGCTTTTAGAGCAGAAATATCAATCCTAAACAAATAGTTATCAACATGTAACCAACATTTTCCACACAACTTATTAACATCGTTGAAAACTATTTGATGTTGTTTGTATATATGATTATCAATTACTTATGTAAATTATTAACATTTTGTGGAAAAGTAGGCTTAATTTTCAATGTTAATTTGTCATACTTTTGCATTGCATTGATTGCCATGGTAACCAGTGCATAATATCTTTCCGTACAGGGTACGTCTCGTCAAAAGTTATGCTGGATAAATCAGAGCCGGTTCACTCCGGTTGTTAGAGACGATCAGCTGCCGTACGCATCATCAGCGCATTCATTGTTCGCCTTTTTTCCCTGTACAGTCGGGGACAGACATTTTTGTCTGTAAAATATTAAACTCTTTTTCAACCAATTAAAACACATCATGGCACAGCAATACCACAACATGACCGAAACTATTCTCGCCGAAAACCCGGATCGTTTTGTGATACTTCCCATCAAGTTTCCGGAGGTTTGGAAGATGTACAAGACTGCAGAAGCGTCTTTCTGGACCGCTGAGGAGGTGGATTTGAATCCTGATTTGGTGGACTGGGAAACCAAGTTGAACGATGACGAGCGGCATTTTATCAAGCATGTTCTGGCATTTTTTGCTGCATCTGACGGGATTGTGAACGAGAACCTCGTTTTGAATTTTATGCGTGAGGTACAGATTCCCGAGGCGCGCTGTTTCTACGGCTTTCAGGTAGCCATCGAGAATATTCATGCCGAGATGTACTCGCTGCTGATAGACACCTATATAAGGGATCCCAAGGAGAAGGATTACCTGTTCCATGCACTTCAGAATTTACCATGTGTTGCCAAAAAAGGAGAGTGGGCACTTCGCTGGATAGAAAATGCACCAACTTTTGCTCACCGTCTGGTGGCATTCGCAGCCGTCGAGGGTATTTTCTTCTCTGGTTCATTCTGTTCTATTTTTTGGCTGAAGAAGCGCGGACTGATGCCGGGTCTTACTTTCTCAAATGAACTGATCAGCCGCGATGAAGGCATGCACACTGATTTCGCCTGTCTGTTATTCTCCATGCTTCAGAACAAGCCCGGAGAGCAGGAAGTGAAGGATATCATCACCGAGGCTGTGGCCTTTGAAAAGGAATTCGTTACGGATGCTCTCCCTGTGTCGCTTATCGGTATGAATGCCGAAACAATGGGGCAGTACATTGAATTCGTAGCCGATCGCCTGCTGTTGTCACTCGGTTTTTCCAAGGTTTACGGAACACCGAACCCGTTTTCGTGGATGGATATGATTTCCATACAGGGAAAAACAAACTTCTTTGAGAAGCGGGTTGGTGACTACCAGAAAGCCGGAGTTATGGCCAAGCGCGAAGATCAGGTGTTTTCCATGGAGGCCGATTTCTGACAAGCAGTTCGTTAACTTATAAATTCAACAAGATGGGGAAATTTGTTATCTCTCAGCGTACAAATGGTGATTATCAGTTCAATCTGAAAGCAACCAACGGTCAGGTAATTCTGGCAAGTCAGGGCTATGCCTCCATGGCATCCTGTGAAAACGGTATCGAGTCGGTAAAGACGAATGCCACCGACGATGGGCGTTTTGAACGCCTCACATCATCCAATGGCAAGTTCTATTTCAACCTGAAAGCCGGTAACGGCCAGGTAATCGGAAGCAGCGAGATGTATGAGAGTGAGGCAAGCCGCGATAACGGCATCGAATCTGTCAAAAGAAATGCGCCGGACGCCAGCATTGAGGAGGACACGGCAGCATAACAATCAAGAGCGATACAGCGCCTTGTCAAAAGGCAAGGCGCGACGCTCGGGAAACTTTAAAAACCATTTCATACTATGATGCAAGTAGTCAAACGTTCCGGCCGCAAGGAAGAAGTGTCGTTCGACAAGATAACGGCCCGCCTTCGGAAACTCACTTATAACCTCGATACAAATTATGTAAACCTGATTGAGGTATCAAAGAAGGTTATCGTGGGCCTTTACGATGGTGTGACCACCGTCGAGCTCGATAATCTGGCTGCCGAAACGGCGGCAACCATGGCGACCATTCACCCTGATTATGCCCTGCTGGCAGCGCGTATCGCTGTAAGTAACCTGCACAAGGAAACAGATAAGTCCTTTTCCAAGGTGATCAATGCCCTGTATCACTACATTGATCCGAAAACCGGAGATCGCGCCGGACTAATCAGTGACGAGATTCAGCAACTGGTGCAACAGAATAAAGAACGCCTGGACGCCGCCATTATTTATGACCGGGATTTTGAGTTCGACTACTTTGGCTTCAAAACACTGGAGCGCAGCTATCTTCTCCGTATGAACGGCAAGGTGGTGGAGCGCCCGCAGCACCTTTTCATGCGTGTTGCCGTGGGTGTACACGGAAATGATATTGATGCGGCCATTGAGACGTACAACCTGATGAGCGAGCGATGGTTTATTCATGCCACACCCACGCTCTTTAACGCGGGCACCCCCAAACCGCAACTTTCATCCTGCTTTCTGCTCAGTATGACAGAAGACAGTATCAATGGTATTTTCGAGACGCTGCAGCGCTGTGCACTCATCTCCCAAAGTGCAGGCGGTATTGGCCTAAGCATACATAATGTACGTGCAACAGGATCCTATATAAAGGGTACGGGAGGTACTTCCAACGGAATTATTCCCATGCTGCGCGTATTCAATGACGCGGCACGGTATGTTGACCAGGGTGGTGGCAAACGCAAAGGCGCTTTTGCTGTTTATCTGGAACCGTGGCACGCTGATATCTTTGAGTTTCTCGACCTGAAAAAGAACCACGGCAAGGAAGAGCTGCGCGCCCGCGATCTTTTTTATGCACTCTGGATTGCCGACCTATTTATGGAGCGCGTGAAAAGTGACTCCGACTGGTCGCTGTTCTGTCCGAACGAGTGTCCGGGCCTGTTTGACGTTTACGGCGATAAATTCGAGGCCCTGTATCATCAGTACGAGCAGGAAGGACGTGCGCGAAAGACCGTAAAAGCCCGCGATCTGTGGACTGCCATTCTGGAAAGCCAGGTTGAAACGGGCACTCCATATATACTGTACAAGGATGCAGCGAACAAGAAAAGTAACCAGCAGAATCTGGGCACGATTCGCTCGTCCAATCTCTGTACGGAGATCATCGAGTACACCGCTCCCGACGAGGTAGCCGTGTGTAATCTGGCATCTCTGGCATTACCCAAATATGTGGTAAACGGACAGTTTGACTTCGATAAACTGGTGGAAATAACACGGGTTGTGACCCGCAACCTCAACAAGGTTATAGATATCAATTACTACCCGATTCCCGAGGCGCGCAACTCCAATATGCGCCATCGTCCGATCGGCCTGGGTGTTCAGGGGCTTGCAGATGCGTTTATTCTGTGCGGCATGCCTTTCGACAGTGAGGAGGCGCGTCAACTGAACAAGGACATCTTTGAAGCCATCTATTTTGCGGCTGTGACCGAGAGTTGTGATCTGGCGGAGCAGTTAGGAGCTTACGAAACCTTCCAGGGTTCGCCGATGAGCAAGGGATTGTTCCAGTTCGATCTCTGGGACGTCACTCCTTCTGGTTGCTGGGACTGGGCGTCTTTGCGCGAGCGCGTGAAAAAGCATGGTTTGCGCAATTCACTGCTTGTGGCACCGATGCCTACTGCCAGTACGAGCCAGATTCTTGGTAACAATGAATGTTTCGAACCATATACGTCAAATCTTTATACCCGCCGCACGCTTGCAGGAGAACATATTGTGGTGAACAAGCACCTCATGCGCGATCTGGTCAGGCTCGGTTTATGGGACGAGGAAATGCGTGAAGCCATTATGGCCGCGAATGGTTCCATACAGGGAATAGAAGTGATTCCCCAAAACATACGCGATATTTACAAAACAGCGTACGAGATAAGCCAAAAAGTAATCATTGACATGTCGGCCGACCGAGGAGCTTTTATATGCCAGAGTCAGAGTCTGAATGTTTTCATGGAGGCCCCCACCTTCGCCAAACTTTCTTCCATGCACTTTTACGCATGGCAGAAGGGCCTGAAGACCGGAATGTACTATCTGCGTTCGAAGGCGGCAACAGATCCTATCAAATTCACGCTTAGCGGAAAGCACCAGCAGAGATTCGTGAATGCCGCCACTTCCGACCCGGTAGTGAGTGCTACAGTTTCTGCTCAGGTACCTGTTTCCGGGGTAGTTGAAATGTCTGTTCCGGAGCCTGTTGCTGCCGGTCGGGTATGCAGCATTGATAACCCGGACTGTGAGGCTTGTTCCGCCTGAACACGTTTTTAATCCCTTTTTGGAGCCTGCTGTGGGGTATGGTCTTTTATTTTGACTCATTTAGTTGGTCATACCCCTCGGGCTGTCACCTGATACACAAGAAATACTGGCGGTGGAGGCCGTTATTGCCGGCCTTATCTCCCTCTACTTGAAATGCACTTTCCCACATCTTGCCTTTCCGGCCGGTTTGGGTCTCTGCCGCCCAGTTTTTGTCATTTTCTGCCGTAGTCTGCAGGAATTTCTCCCCAGGATTCAGTATCCCACTTCAAAAGAGGGTTGGTAATTTTATTGGTGGCCAGCCATTTTTCAGCACGGTCAATCAGCTCAAATATTTTTGCATTCCTTTTTGTTGGTGCCAGTTTGGTATTGCACTTCCCTTTTTTTACCCACCCTTGTGCAGTAACTGAATCGGAGTAGATTGGTAAATGGGGCTTGGCCTGTACCTTTAGTAATGCGAGCGCGTGTACGATAGCGAGGAATTCGCCGATATTGTTTGTTCCGTCAGGCAGGGGGCCCATGGCAAAAAGTTCAGATCCGTCAGCAACCCAAACGCCCTTGTATTCCATATCTCCCGGATTTCCGCTGCACGCCGCATCAACGGCCACACTTTCTCTGATCCAGGTGCCCGATACGGTCTTTTTAACTGCGGGGGCCTTTCTCTGTATATAGTTTTTATAGTCGCCCTTGAAAGCCCTTGCAGCTTCCTCTGCACTTTCAAAACTTTTATAGCGGGCCTGTGCTACTCCGTCCACCTGTTTGCGGCATTCATCCCACGATGTGTATATACCGGGCTTTTTCCCTTCCCAAACCACATAAAACTTTGATTTTGCCATTATTTCAGGAGTTAGATGTTAAAAAAAATCCCGAATCTTTTCTGTTGAAAAAAAATTCGGGATATGTGTGCTCGATGGGCTAGCCAATTTATCTTTTATCCATTTTCTGGGTGAGTAATACCCTGCTGTTTTTGTCGACAAGCTGAACCAGATAGACACCTTTGGGCAGGTCGCCTACATAGTGGAAAGCGCCTTTTGAGTGTTCGAAAGTTTTGACTTTTTTACCAATAAGGTTGAAAACTGCCACATCACTTACGATATCTGAATTATCCTTGATTGTAAATTGTTCGATTACCGGGTTGGGATATACAGACAAATCGGGCTTGTGTGTGCCCGACTGCTGTGCCTGAAGAGCGAGGCAGCCCAGAGAAAAGAAAAGAAATGCGAGTAATAGTTGCTTCATACCAAGGGAGATGGGCCTGAGACTTTTCTGTTGTTCATTTAGATCAATTGAGAGTTGCCTGAGGTGATAACCGGTTAATTCCGCTGCAATGTAGTGCGCTTTTTTGTTACAAGCGAAACATTGTTTTGGTTCTTTGGGATAATTTAACGTTTGAAGAACAATATATGCAGGCAAAAAGTTTCCGTTATCGCAAATAAGGCTACCTGTTTCCGAGAAAAACCAGCCGTTCGTCGCGATTATTTTCCAGTAACTCCAGAAACCTCATCCGGGCGTATTTTTTTTGACGCACGACCTGCGTGATACTTACAGTGCGTACCCTGTCGCGCATCATTACGAAGTTATTAGCCGGGTCATTGACACTTCCGTTCAGGTGCAGGCGTATGATATCGCGTGGAGGGTGCCCAGCATTTTTTTGTATCCAGTGGAGAAAAACGTCCTCGCGAAGCGTTTGTATTTCGGGGGGATACAAGGTAGAGGAGCACCAGAGCCGCGGTTGATTGGGTGCGAAATGAGTGATATGGCGCTGTTGTTCATCCCAGCGCAACTCTGTGAGTATGCCCGGCCGGGCGAATATCAGTGTGAAGGGTTCCATTCCTTCGAGGTCATACTGACTGAAGAAATGCTCCGGGTCGTCATACTCGAAAAAATCGAGTACCATTAATCCACGGCTGCGTCTGTACGGAGGATTATGATGATGTTTTAGAAATGCACCATTCAGGAGGCAGACCGTTTTGCCGCTTTCGGATGTGGCGAACCACGTTCCACCGGCTTTGGAGTCTCGCGGAAAAATAATCAGATCATCGGGTCTGGTATCATCTTGAGAGATACTGACAGACGAGCGTGAGGGAGCCTCATCCCGGTTGTGGGTCAGGGTGAATCCGGATTGGTTGGGGATATATGTTACGGTACACATAGAACATTACTCATCGTCGTCGTCGGGAGGAACAGCAGAAATACTATTACCCCCGGCAACGCCGAGCACACCCATAGCGCGTTCACTTGCGAGTTGTTCGGCGCTCTTTTTGTTGAAATCATCGGCTGTTCCGTATTTCTTGCCGTCAACGAAGACTGCCACTTTGAATTTATCGCGTTTTTCGCTTTTATACTTGGCCACCACTTTATACTCTATGCTGTGGCCATTTTTCTGGCACCATTCGAGGAGCTGACTTTTATAGTTGTCGTCGTAACTTTCGAGGTCGTGGATGTTGAGATACTTCCGCAGGATACGTCGTATGACATACGTTTTGGTTTTTTCGTATCCGACTTCGATATAGACGGCCCCTACCAGTGCTTCCAGTGCGTTACCGAGCATGGATTTGGAGAGGCGGGTCTGGTTGTAGTTGGCCAGAAACAGGTCGAGCCCCATTTTGTCGGCTATTTCATCGAGCGAGTTTCGCTTGACGATTTTGGATCTCATTTTGGTAAGAAACCCTTCGTCGCTGTTCGGGTATTTTTTGAAAAGATATTCTCCGACGATAGTACTCAGTACTGCGTCGCCGAGAAATTCGAGTCGCTCATTGTTTGCGACTGCATAATCGCGCGAGGTGAAGGTGCTTTTGTGAAAAAAAGCCAGTTTGAACAGCGAGAGGTGCACGGGTACGAAGCCGATGAGCTGTTTCAGCCTTCGGGCCAGATCCTTGTCTGGATGGAAGTAATAGTTGTAGAGTTTACGAATAAATCGCACAAGATTAAACGTTGAAGTATGAACACAAAGACTGTCGTGACACACCTCTCATAATTGTACTGCGGCTTTGTAACAGCTGTTTGGGGGCGGCTGTTACAAAGCAGGACAGGAGTTACAGTTGCCTGAATATTATGGAGGCGTTATGTCCTCCGAAGCCGAAAGTATTGCTAAGTGTGGCCTTTACCTTCCTTTGCTGTGCTTCGTTGAATGTCAGATTCAGTTTGGGATTAATTTCGGGGTCGTCGGTGAAATGGTTTATTGTCGGGGGTATGAAGTCGTATTTCATGGCGAGTATACATGCGATGGCTTCTACGGCACCGGCGGCGCCGAGCAGGTGGCCTGTCATACTCTTGGTGGAGGATATATTCAGTTTTTCTGCGTGTTCGCCGAACACCTTTTCGATTGCTTTCAGTTCGGCTATATCGCCCAGCGGGGTACTGGTTCCGTGTGTATTGATGTAGTCAACATCAGTCGGGATCATACCGGCGTCCTGAAGGGCGAGGTTCATGACATTGATGACGCCGAGGCCTTCGGGGTGTGGGGCGGTGATGTGGTATGCATCGGCTGTTGCTGCTGCGCCGACCACTTCTGCGTAGATAGTGGCGCCGCGTCGTTTGGCGTGTTCATATTCCTCGAGGATGAGTGCGCCTGCGCCTTCGCCGAGCACGAAGCCGTCGCGATCCTTGTCGTATGGGCGCGAGGCTGTGAGGTAGTCTTCATTTCGTTCGCTGAGAGCCTTCATGGAGTTGAAGCCGCCCACAGCTGTTTTAGTGATGGTGGCCTCTGAGCCTCCGGAAACGATGATATCTGCTTTCCCGAGGCGCAGATAATCGAATGCGTTCATCAGAGCATGTGACGATGATGCGCAGGCTGATACTGTAGCGTAGTTGATACCGCGGAAGCCGTACTGTATAGAGATTTGTCCGGCGGCTATGTCGGATATCATTTTTGGTATAAGGAACGGACTGTGTTTGGGTATTCCGTTTCCTTTAAGGAAATCTTCGGTTTCTTTTTCAAGCGTTTGGAGGCCGCCGATACCTGAAGCCCAGATTACACCGACGCGATCTTTGTTAATAGCGTCGAGGTCAAGGCCTGAATCGGAAATAGCGTCGGCTGCAGCAACGAGAGCGAACTGGGCAAATCTGTCTATCCGGCGCGCCTCGCGTTTGTCAATACGATCTTCCGGCACGAAATTTTTGACTTCGCAGGCGAATTTGGTTTTGAACAGGGTAGCGTCGAACTGCGTGATGGGAGAAGCCCCGCTTACGCCCTTTTCCAGGCTTTCTCTGTACTCCGCGAGGGTGCTACCGAGCGGAGAGAGTATGCCGATTCCGGTTACAACGACTCTTTTCATAGTGCCAGAAATTCTGATTTGACTGATTTTCAGATAAGTTGCCGGTCAAACACGGTTGACCAGCGGCAAAAGTAACAAATACTGCCGGTATTAGTTTGGTTTGATGACAAGTATCGGATACGGATGCCCTGATTGGCAATAAAAGTCAGGGGTGACAGGTGTCAAGCTATAACTGGATTCCTGATATCGCATGAACGGGCACACAAAAATCCCGAATTTTCTCGGACTGAAAAAATTCGGGATACCTGATACTTCGTGATAGCAACAGGGTAGGGATATATCTTACTGCTGGCTGTTTTTTTCGAGATAAGCGATAGCCTGGCCTACAGTCTGGATATTCTCTGCCTGGTCGTCCGGAATAGCCACTTCGAATGCCTTTTCGAGCTCCATGATGAGTTCGACGGTATCGAGAGAGTCGGCGCCCAGATCGTTGATGAAGTGAGCGTCGGGTACGACCTCTGACTCATCAACACCGAGTTTGTCAACGATGATTTTTGTAACACGATCGGCTACAGTTGCCATGGTTTTTCAGGGTTTCAGGTGAAAAGCAGGAAAATTACTTGCAGTTAGTCTCGAGGTAAGCGATAGCCTGGCCTACAGTCTGGATATTTTCTGCCTGGTCGTCCGGGATAGTCACATCAAATTCCTTTTCGAACTCCATAATGAGTTCGACGGTATCGAGAGAGTCGGCACCCAGGTCGTTGATGAAATGCGCGTCATTCAGTACCTCCGATTCGTCAACACCGAGTTTGTCAACGATGGTTTTTTTTACGCGTTCGGCAATAGTCATGTTGTTTTTGAACTTTAGGTGAAAAAATCAGTTTTTCGCCTGCAAAGAAACGGCGGTAATGGGTTTAAAAAAAATTTTTGTGTGGAATTTTTAAGCTGCTGATAAAAGTTGTAATCCTTTTTTTTCAATATTTAAATGTTAAAAATTTTATTTCAAATTTATTTCAAAAAATAATTGGGTATTTTTTAACAAGATCAGTATGATGGTTGTTTATTGAAGTGTAATTATTCGTTTGTGCAATTGTACACAATGTGTACTTTTGCACTCGACTTATTGTAATTTTTACACTAAAAACAAACCTTCCGGTTATGACACTTGCAGAAGCAGCTTCTTTGTTGCAAATTAACAAATCGCCGCTGCGCAAAGACGGCTCTCAGAACACCAAAATAGTTGCGACTGTTGGCCCGGCCTGTAATACTTATGAAAAGCTGCTCGAGCTTGTCAAGGAGGGCGTTGACGTTTTTCGCCTGAACTTCAGTCACGGTACACATGAGGACCACCTGAAAGTAATAAGGCACATTCAGCGCATTAATGAGGAGTACAAGCTTCATATAGGTACACTGGCTGATTTGCAGGGCCCGAAATTGCGGGTAGGCAAGATAAAAGATAATGCCCTGCCCCTGAAGCATGGTGATGTGATTACCATTCTTAACGACGAGAAGGCAGAGGGTACGATGGACAG
>JAJTFM010000019.1:43210-53238 GCA_021298575.1 Saprospiraceae bacterium
CAGTATCTATATGTCTTACGACCAGTTTGCTGAAGACTGCGAGGTTGGAGAGCGTATTCTGATGGACGATGGCAAGTTGGTATTTGAGGTGGCTGCTACCAACAAGAAAGATACAGTGAAACTAAAGTGTATCCATGGAGGTATATTAAGCAGTAACAAAGGCGTGAACCTCCCTGATACCAATGTTAAGCTGCCGGCGATGACAGAAAAGGACAAGGAGGATCTCGAATTCATACTGACTCAGCCGGTGAGCTGGATAGCCCTGTCATTTGTGCGCCGTGCATCCGATATGGAACCGCTGAGACAGGCCGTTCAGGACTGCGGACACCCGGCCAAGATTATGGCGAAAATCGAGAAGCCGGAGGCTATCAAGAATTTGCGTGAAATCATCAGGGCCTCCAACGGGGTAATGGTTGCACGTGGTGATTTGGGAGTAGAGATGCCAATCGAGCGCCTGCCTATCACTCAAAAGGAAATTGTACAGATGTGCATGCAGTATGCACGTCCGGTCATCGTGGCTACCCAAATGATGGACAGTATGATCACCAATCCCTCGCCTACGCGCGCAGAGGCAACCGATGTGGCCAACGCAGTTCTGGATGGCGCTGATGCCGTCATGCTGAGTGGTGAAACTTCCGTGGGTGCTCATCCGGCGCTTGTGGTGAAGTACATGACGAATATCATCGCCGAGGCGGAAAAATATTACTGGCCACAAATTGAGGGCAAGCGCCCGCATGCGGTGGTGAAATCATCCATGTTTTACTCTGATGTGATTTGTTTCAATGCGTGTCGTACCGCCGAGGAAATTCAAGCCAGAGGAATTATCGGTATCACCAGATCTGGTTACAGCGCATTCAAGCTGAGCAGTTTCCGTCCCAAGTCTTCTATATTCATGTTTAGCGACAATGCGAATATGCTGACCACGATGAATCTGATCTGGGGAGTCCAGTGCTTCTACTACGACAGGTTTACCTCTACCGATGAGACGGTACAGGACTGTACCGACATACTCAAGGAGAGTGGTTTTGTGGCTACCGGTGATGTGGTGATCAATACAGGTGCCATGCCGCTTCAGAAGCGTTCCAGCACGAATATGCTGAAGGTTACGGAGGTGGAGTAAGGGGGCAAATATATCCGGAATTCTCGACTGAATTAGATTCACCGAGAATTCCGGAACTGCTTACTATACGAAAACTAACTATTTTAACAGCAGTTCTGCGTGTTTCTTATCTGAGACAGCCTCGGCCAGCCATATAAAATTATTCAGGAAAAAGTCTATCTTCGGCTGGAAGGCCAGATCGAGCAGTGTCCCCTGCTCGTCAAATTTCTGCGCGACCTGCGGCACCAGCAGCATCTGGGGGAGGGCAAAGCCTGAAACACCCAGTACCAGTTGCTGCATGGAAATAGCGCCTCTCATGCCTCCCATCGGACCTGATGTGACAGATACCACTCCGATGGCCTTCCGCGCAAATTCATTTTCCTTCAGATAATCAACGGCATTTTTGAGGGCAGCCGTATAGCTACCGTTATATTCGGGCGACAGAAAGATTTGCGCATCCGATTGCCGGATGGCGTCGGAAAAATCAGAAAGTCCTGCCGGCGGTTCAGGGTGTCTGTGCAGCACCTCTTCCATAATCGGGAACTTGTACATCGCCAGATCGAGTATCCGGGCCGAGTGTCCGCGTCCGGCAATTGAACGTTCCAGCGCCAGCGCTACTCGGTGCGACAGGCGGTCAATGCGGGTACTCGAAGACAGTATGGAGATGTGCATGGGAGCAAAGAATAAGGCATTGAAACCGTATTTCAATGCCTTTGTTCATCTGCTCACGGTCTTTTCACTATTTTTCGGGTGATGAGTCCGCCGGGCAACTGTACATTTAACAAGTAGGTGCCGGCAGGAAGTGCCCTTAGGTCAATTGGCAATGACAGGGAGGCGGTGTCGTGGGTCTGCATGAACAACTGCCGGTTCAGGGCATCCGTCATGCTCACAATGAAGGGCTCGTCGTGTTTCAGCATCAGCTCAAGCTGCGTTAGTCCATTGGCCGGATTGGGCGACAGGGTTAGCTTTACCACATTTACGGGCATTTCAGTATCGCTGATTGTGATTTCCAGTGGTGCTGATTTGTAAACACATCCGCGATCTGATACAAACTCTAGCCAATAGGTACCTGACGCAACAGGCACATAGAAATCGCCGGTGGCACCCGGAATGGGGTTTCCGTTCTGTATCCACTGGCAGCGTGAGCAGGGCAGACCCGAGTACAGGGTATCGCCCGACTGTACGACAACGGGGCCGATGGCAATCTCCATATCGGCATACCGGCTTGTGGAGGCGAGTGTACAAACCGTATCGGATACCTCAACGCGATAAAGGCCGTTTGCGGGGGCAGGAACTGTGATGCTGTGGGTGTAGTCGTTCACTATATCAGTCTGCAGCAGTTCATCGTCGCGGTACCACTTCACTTCATTTCCGGGGGTGAGGTTTCCGGCAGTGAGTACCAGTTGTTCGTCAATACACAGAATGGAGTCAGAAAGTGAAAGGACCGGTTGCAGGCAGAGGTTTTTTATCTTCTGTATCCGGCCCTGACCAAGGAGCGCTATGTACAGTTCGCCACTGGCATCTTCGCCAAAGGTACTGATCTGATAATTGGCCAGATCGGCCAGTTGTATGGCGCGCAGGGGGGTAATCTGAGGCCTTATTCCCCATATTTTACCGTTGCAGAAATCGGCAAACAGGTACATGCCATACATATCGGTATGTACACTTCCTCTGTAAATGAAGCCTCCTGTGACGGAGCAGCCTGTAGCCGGGTTGGGATAAGTGTAAAAGGGTTCGGCGTACGCGGCGGCACTCTGGCAGCCGGCAGGGTTGAAGGGTATTTCGCCTTCGTAACAGCGCCATCCGTAGTTCAGGCCGCCCTCCCCTGCGTGCACGAGATCAATTTCCTCCCGGGCATTTTGTCCGACATCGCCGACCCACATATCGCCATTCAGGCGGTCAAATGAAAAACGCCACGGATTTCGCCATCCGAGCGACCATATTTCGGGGCGGTATGCTGGCTGGCTGATGAACGGGTTGTCGGGCGGGATGGCGTACGGAGAGGCTGGTGTGGCGTTGTTGACATTAATTCGCAGCATTTTTCCGAGCAGTGTACCGGGGTTCTGGCTGTTATCCAGCGGGTCGCCGCCACCACCTCCGTCGCCCAGGCCTAAATACAGGTAACCATCGGAACCAAACTTCAGGCATCCGCCGTTATGGTTGTTGAATGGCTGAGGGATGTTCAGTATGGGCAGTTCACTGTCGGGGTCTGCCTGATTCGGGTTGTTGTTTCTGACAGAGAAACGCGATACTTGAGTGGCACCCCCGTTGTTGGTGGAATAATTGATAAAGAAATAACCGTTCTGAGCATACCCGGGGTGAAAAGTCATGCCTAGTAGCCCCTGTTCGTTGGCAGCCGAGTTTACCCTCGGGTCAATATTCAGAAAGGTATCAAGATGATTTCCGGTGCTGTCGAGTACCCTTATGACGCCGTTTTGCTGTACTACGAACAGCCGGCCATCGCCGCAGTGGGCAATATCGAGGGGACGTGTAAACCCGGATGCCCAGTCGGTGAGGGTCAGGGACGATTGCGCCTGTATGCAGAGTGGTATCAGCAGGGCGATAATGGTGCAGTATCTGGTCATGTAAAGATGTTTACTGCAAATGTACAGGTAAAATACCTATTTGCTGCTGACGGAGTATCGGACCCGCCGGAGCGGGTGCCCGGTATTGTCGGTGGGCAGTGCTGCAATTCGGTTGAGTACTTCGGTTCCTGATATTAACTCGCCAATTATATTACAACGACCTTCAAGCGCAAGTGATCCGCCTTTTTGCTTGAATTGCTCTCTGACACGCGGATCAATTTTCCGTTTGTTGATCTGCTCCCATCTGTCGAGCGAGGTATCGGTTTGTTTGCTTCCCTGTACAATAAAAATAGCCCCTCCGGATTCCGCGAGGGTTTCCGAGAGGGGCCATTCCGTTTTTCCTGCTTCTGTATTGCGCACTGATGGAGTACCGTTGTAGTTATTCAGGCGAATAAATTCATCCTGTGCTACCTGTTCTATTTCGAGTGAATCGCCTGCGGGCAGGTGTATGTCTGCCCGCAGGCGCACGGTCATGCTGCCGAGTTCCGTGTGGATACTGGCAGTTTGCTCTCTGTTACAGGCGGTAATCAGTGCAATTCCGGCACAAAACAAACAGAGGCGCATGGTGTGTCAGTATTAATCCGGCTCGAAGCCGAGTACTATATTGAATTTGGCATAGCTGCCCAGTTTTCTGCTGGGGTACAGTTCCGGCTTGTCAATACCTATGCCGTAGTCGAATCCGAGTGTACCGAACATGGGCAGGAATACGCGCAGACCCATACCCACCGAACGCCGCAGGTCGAAGGGATTGAAGTCCTTTGCGGATGCGAAGGCATTGCCGCCCTGGGCGAAGGTTGTCACGAATATAGTACTCTGCGGGTTCAGTGACACAGGGTATCGCAGTTCGATGGTGTATTTATTGAACACGCCGGCACCGCCCGGGTAGCGGGCCATGATATCGCTGACTTCGTAGCCACGCATGCTGACAATATCGCGGGCGTTGAGGCCGAAGTTGCGGTTATTCAGGCCGTCGCCGCCGAGTTCGTAGCGTTCGAAGGGCGTGATAGAGGTTTTGTCGCTCCAGCGGCTCAGAATCCCCACTTTTGCAGATGTTTTCAGTACCAGTTTTCCTACGATAGTGGTGTACCATTCTGCATCAATACGCCATTTGAGGTATTCCACGTATTTGTAAATATCGTTGACAGCGCTATTCTGATAAAAACTGGCATCCTTGAACCAGGAATAGGGTGGGGTGGCGTTGAGTTTGAAGGAAATCAGCGATCCTGTTTTCGGGAAGATAGGATCGTTGATACTGTTTCTCGCCAGTGTGAGTCCGAGGCTGTAGTTGTGGAAGATACCATCGGAAACAGTTCTGCCCAGGTCATCGCGGAAAGAGAAGGAAAGTGCGTTATTGAGGCGAAGGGTTTGCAGATCGGCGTCGGCGCGGAAAACAAAGTTGTCGTCGGGCCATTTGAGTCGTGTTCCGAAGCCGATAGATCCCTGCAGGATTTCCAGTTTCTGGAATGAGCTGGATCCGAGGACACCATAGGCAAACTTGTTGTAGAAACCCGCAATAGTGAGCGAGTTGGGGCGTTTTCCGCCGAGCCACGGCTCGGTAAAGGTTGCATTGTACGACTGGAAGCGGTCGCCCGACGTCTGGCCCCTGATACTGAAGCGTTGTCCGTCGCCCTGCGGCAGCGGATTCCATGCCTCCTTGTTGTCAATATTCCTGACGGAGAAGTTGTTAAAAGTGACACCAAGCGTTCCGATAACACCGCCGCGGCTAAAGGCTGATGCCGGCTGATAACCGGCAGACAGTTCGAGCTGATCGGAAGGTTTTTCCTCAACAGAGTATTCAATATCAACAGTGCCCCGGTCGGGGTTTACCGGTGTATTGATGCCCAGATTTTCCTGATTGAAGTAACCCAGGTTGATGATTTCGCGCTGGGAGCGGATAATATCTGCGCGGCTGAACTTGTCGCCCGGGCGCGTGAACAGTTCCCGTCTGATAACGTGTTCATGAGTACGGTCGTTACCCTTGATGACAACGCGGTCAATGGTAGCCTGCGGGCCCTCGAAGATGCGCATTTCAAGGTCAATAGAGTCATTGTCAATGGCTGTTTCCACCGGATCAACTCGGAAGAACAGGTATCCATTGTCGAGGTACAGCGAAGATATATCCCGGCCATCCTGGCTGAAAGACATTCGTGTATTCAGCAGTTCCTGATTGTAAACATCACCTTTTTTGATACCCAGAACCTGATCGAGGTATTTGGCATCATAAATAGTGTTTCCATTCCAGCGTATGTGGCGGAAGTAGTATCTCTTGCCTTCTTCAATTTCAAGTCGAATCATCAGCTCTCCTTTCTGACCGCGCCATATCGTGTCTTTCACGATACGGGCGTCACGGAAACCGATGGTATTGTAGTACTCTTCGATTTTGATTTTATCTTCCTCAAACAGATCGCGCACCAGCTTTGATTTTTTGAAAATCTTGCTTTTCTGGTGTGTCTCCTTCATTTTTTTCCGGAGAGTACCCTCTTTTACATTGTTATTCCCGGTGAAAACAATGGAGTTGATTTTTACCCGCGGACCGGGATCGAAAACGAAATCGAGTCGTACGGCGTTGGAGGCCTTTTCATCGGGGTAGCTTTTGATATCAACGCGCGCATCTAGGTATCCTTTTTCAACGAAGTACTCTTCCAGTTTGTTGATGAGCGTAGACTTGGTGTTTTCGGTCAGGATAGTTCCTTTCTGGAGGTATTTGGTAATTACCCCGTTCAGGTCTTCGTGGCGGCTTTTTTTGACACCGGTGAGTGTGTGGCGTGTATATCTTGGCAGCTCCTTTACCTGGATTTCCAGAAAAATTTTATCACCCACGGTGCGTTCCTGATTAATCTGCACGTCGGTGAACAACTTCAGGTTCCAGAGAGACTGAATGGCTTTTGAGAACTGGGATCCGGGTACTTTCACCTTGTTCCCCACCCTGAATCCGGAGATGGCTATAAGTGTATTGGCGTCGGCATATTCAGCACCCGAGACGCGAATACCGCCGATTTCGTAGTCAGCCGGCTTGTCGTAGGAAACAACGGGCAGCGTGGTATCGCGGTCGGTCTGGGCGTTTATGGATAGCGGCAGGAGGCCGGAGAGTATAAGAATCAGTGCGTTAATCTTCATCAGAGAGCGATTGAAAACAGTATTCGGCTGGTGATTGGGTGATTATCTGGTTTTTCCGGAGGAGATACTCAGCATTTCCTGCAAATTGGGGCAGCTGGAGAAACTGTTATCCACGGAGAGGTACGTTTTACGAAGCTTTTCGAGTACCCATTTTTCGGTATAGGAAGACTTTTTCTGTTCGAGCGCGGCTTTCTGAATCTTGCCGTAATCCTTTTTCAGGTCTGCCTTGTGCGGTTTGCTTCTGCTGACGAGTTGCACCAGTCTGTAGTTGATGGAACCGTCCGGGCTTTTAAACTCAAAGGGTTCCGCCACATCGCCTTCTTTAAGGCCTTCGATAGCGAAATAGACACTGGTTTCGAGGTCTCCGATTTCGAAGAAAGTATTTCCCGACTGCGGATTTGCCACGCGGCCATCGTTGCTGAAGCTCTGCTGGTCTTTATCGCCAAACTTCTTCACCGCCTCGCTGAAAGTAATCTTTCCGTCTTTGATTTGCTGGCGTACAGAGTCCATTTTAGCTTTGGACATCGCCAGGTCTTCGTCAGTGATTTCCGGCTTGAGAAGAATATGCCGGCAGTGAATGAGGTTACCCCTCCTCTCTATCAGTTCGATGACGTGAAAACCGAAGTCTGTTTCTGTGACAGGGCTGAGCTGCCCCGGTTCGAGGTTATAGGCCATAGCTTCGAATTCGGGTACGAAAGTGCCGCGCTTGACGAGGCCGAGGTCGCCGCCCTGCGCTGCACTGCCCGGGTCGTCGCTGTATTTCTTGGCAAGTGAGGCAAAGTCTTCGCCTCTGGTCAGTTTGAGGCGTACCTCTTCCGCGCGTGCGAGCGCCTTGGCGCGCTCGGCGGGATTGACTTTGGGTTTGTACACGATTTCCCTGATTTCCACTTCGGCGTTGAAGTATGGGAGAGAGTCTTTGGGTATTTTTTTGAAGAATTCCTGTACTTCTGCGGGTGTAATGGTAGCCTTTTCGGTTACTTTGGCCTGCATGCGTTCGGCCAGCAGTTGATTGCGCATGTCGGTGCGCGTCTGTTCCTTGATTTGTTCGATGGTTTGTCCGTAGAACTCCTCAATGGCCTTTGGGTCCTGATTGAAATAGAGCATCAGGCGGTCAATACGGGCGTTTAGCTGGTTTTCGACTTCATCGTCATTAACTTCAATGGAGTCGAGCTTGGCCTGATTCACGAGCAGTTTTTGTACGAGCAGGTTCTGCAGCGATACGCACAGGTATTCGGCTGGCAGGTCGGGTTGTTGCTGTTTGGCGTAGGAGAACTGCTCCTGCACTTCACTCAGCAGAATGATTTCGCCGCCGACGGCTGCTACCACCCTGTCAATGACGGCCTTGTCGTTTTGTGCTGACAGCAGTGTCGGTATGAGTAGAAGGAAGGGGATAATCCGGTTGAGATATTTCATGCGGAACAAGGTTGTTATTTCAGGATTTGAACATTTTCACGCTTCAGTTCACGCTGGTAGAGCTCTTCGTTCCATTTTTCCAGCAGGTCCTGTTTGCGTTTGTGCAGTATGAGTCGCGTTGCCTGTCCGCGCACATAATCGAACGGGGCGGTAGTTTTTCCCTGTGCAGTTTCGAGGATACGATAAAAGTAACGGTAGTCGTCGTCGCTCAGTATGCCATCCCGTTTGCTGCCTGCATTGTCAGGCGACAATGTTCCTTTGGGAAGTATGGCGGCGATTTCGTCGAGTGTATACCATTTTTCGCGGTCGAGCAGCGCCAGCGTGGCATACTGGCGGGCAACATTTTCCAGTCTGGCGGCATCCGGCTCATTCCGGCTGTTCCAGAGTTTGGCAATTTCACCGGAGTTGGCATCGGCCGGTACTTTAACCAAAAGGCATTTGACGATGGGACTTTCGAGCTGAAACTGATCCTTGTTGTTTTCGTAAAAAGTTGCCAGTTCTTCTTCGGTTACTACGGAGTCGAGTTTTTCGGAGATAATTTTTTCTTCAAAGTTATAGCGCACCAGACTGGCCCTGTAATTGCGCACCAGCTCGTCAATGTCCAGATCCTTGGGTATGTTTCTCTCTGCCTCGTACATCAGAAGCTGTTCGCGTACCCAGCGTTGCATATAGGCAGAAACGAGCAGTGTGCTGTCTTCGGGTGATGTGCCTTCCGGTACCACGCCCTCCAGTGCTGATCTGTACAGCGTTTTGTTATATACTTTGGCCAGGGGCTGGTCGCCTTCCCTGGGCGAGTCACTTCCGCAGTGCCACATACAGGCCGCGGAGGGGAGCAACAGCGCGAATAAAAATTTTTTCATGGTAGCACAATTGGGCATAGCCGGGCAAAGGTAATCGTAGATTCGGGTGTTTAGGCTTATTTGGGCCGATTGATTTAGCAAAAATTGCGTTAAATGCTACACAGAAGAGCCTTCTTACGAAGGTGTGAAAACGCTCGTTGAGGTTGCTTTTGAAAAAAAATTGAAAAAAGATTTGGATGGTAAGTTTTGAGTGCCGTATATTTGCACCCGCTAAACGCAAGGGGCGCATAGCTCAGCCGGTTCAGAGCATCTGCCTTACAAGCAGAGGGTCGGAGGTTCGAATCCTTCTGCGCCCACAGATTGAAGCCTGATTTCAACTTTCATGTTGATTTCAGGCTTTTTTTATTCTCTTTGTCTCAAGTGCTTTTAATGAAGGCGTCCGGGCAGTTTCAGGGTTTTTGTTTGTTAGTGTGTTCTGTTACTTCCGGATTCACTGGACAGCTTTCCATTAATCCGGGCTGACACTTCGCTGCCTCACTCCTCAACACACCGTACAGAATGTCCCGACGTGCGATTCTGGTTGCTGGTTCCGGCGTCATTATTGCTGAATATAAGATGCCAGGCACTGAAGCTGCTGTGTTCCCTGCTGCTCCAGTAAAGGCCGCTACTTCCCCTGTTAACGAGTGCTCCGTCGTTGTATCGCCGATATCCTGCAGCAGGCAGCACCAGTTTGTTTCCGAATTTCATACCAAAGCTGTAATTGGTGGCAGCATCCTCCCAGGTGCCGATGGGTGTGCGCGTGTTACTGGTAATTACTCCTTTCCATTGCGCTTCCGTGGGTATTCTGTAGCCTGCCGGACACGGATCGCTGGCCATTTTGGTTTTATCCGACCAGTCGCCATTGGCAGAGTTGGTGGTATTCCAGCCTGCTATGGCTTTGTCCCGGGCCTGCGATACTTCCGGTCCGGAGGGGCCCGGTACTGCAATAGCCCTGATGCCCCACTGCCAGTAACC
>JAJTFM010000149.1:0-6391 GCA_021298575.1 Saprospiraceae bacterium
CGGCCATTTCTGCCTTCCCTGCATTTTCTCAGACCGCCGCCGATGTGCTGCGCTATTCTTACCTCCAGCCAGGCGGAACGGCCCGTTCACTGGGAACAGGAAATGCCTTTGGCGCACTGGGTGCCGAATTCGGAGCGCTCAGCATGAATCCGGCAGGCATAGCGCTCTTCCGCACAGACGAACTGGTGGTAACGCCATCGCTCCGCTTCGCCGAAACGGATGCCGAACTGCCGGGCAACCTGCCCCTGACAGACAACAAGAGCACCTTCGCATTCGATAACTTCGGACTGCTGTTCAACGACACGCCCGGCGAAAAATGGACCACCTTCAACTTTGCCGTCGGCGTCAACCGGCAAAACAACTACGCTTCCTCCATTTTCTATGAAGGTGATGCAGCAGGAACCATCATGAACGGATTGTATAACGACGCCGTACTGACCATCAACAACGGGGGCTCGTCCGACGATTTCTACCCCTTCGATACCAAACTGGCCTACGACGCCAGCGCCATATACCAGGATGCCGGTACCGGCGAGTGGATTTACGACTTTCTGGGAAATGAAGACGCTGCCCTGAACCGCTCACAGGCCGTGAACACTTTCGGCAGAATGAACGAAATGATTATGTCGTTCGGAGGTAACTACAAGGAAAAGCTGATGGTGGGGGCCACTGTCGGCATACCTTTCGTCAACTACCGAATCGAAGGTGAATATATCGAAACCGACCGCGACGATGCCGTTCCGTTCTTCGACCGGCTCACCTATACCGAGTACCTGCGCACCGAAGGCGTGGGCGTCAACCTGAAACTCGGTCTCATTTACAAGGTCAACCAGACACTCCGCCTCGGGGCAGCATTCCACACCCCCACAGCGCTCCGGCTGACAGATACCTACACCAACACGTTTGCCTACGAATATACGGTGAACGGAGACCCCTACGGAGGAACTCCATACTCCCCGGAAACAGATGGCATTACCGACTACCGCCTCCGAACACCGTGGCGCGCTTCGGCCAGCGCTGCTGCAGTGATTGGCAAAACAGGCTTCCTGAGTGCCGATGTGGAGGTGGTTGACTACTCAAATAATGCCTATAATTTTACCGCTGATGTACCCAGTCAGGCAAATCAGGCAGCAGAACGCGACGTAAACCGTGAAATTCAGAAAGCCTATGGTCAGGCCCTGAACCTGCGTCTCGGCGGTGACGTAGCCATAGAGGACTTCAGGCTGCGCGGCGGACTGAATATGTACGGAAAGCCACAGGAAGGCGAAAGCGGTTTTAATACCGCCATCTCGGCCGGCGCCGGCGTCCGCTTGCAATCATTCTATCTCGACCTCGGCTGGAGGCGATACATCGGCAAAGGCGGTTTAGCCCCTTACTCCGGCGCACCCGTTGCCACCACCACCAATGCCGTCAGCGACGTGCTGCTGACACTCGGATTCAAGTTTTAAAGCGATTACCTGAAATGAAATCACTCCTGTTTGCTGCTGCACTGCTCGCAACCACACTCTGTCAGGCCCAAAAGGCAAGCTACACCGCCGATGATACTCTTCGGGGATCTGTCACCCCGCAGCGGTCATGGTGGAACCTGACTTACTACGACCTGAATATCAGTGTAGTGCCAGACAAGGAAAGCATATCCGGTTACAATACGATACACTATGAGGTACTGGAACCCGGACAGGTATTGCAGGTGGACCTCCAGCCGCCGCTCAAAATAGAAAGAGTTGAACAGGACGGCAAAACGCTTGGCTTCGAGAAAGCCGGGCGTTTTGCCTGTTTTGTCAGACTGGAAAAACCCCAGCGCCCGGGCGCACGCGAGGCCATCACGGTTTACTACTCCGGTTCGCCGCGAAAAGCCAAAAGAGCACCGTGGGACGGCGGTTTCTCCTGGAGCAAGGATAAATACGGAATACCGTTCGTGGCTACATCCTGTCAGGGACTCGGCGCCAGCGCCTGGTGGCCGTGCAAAGATCACATGTACGACGAGCCCGATTCCATGCGTATTGCCGTAACGACTCCCGGCAACCTCATGGATGTTTCCAACGGACGATTCAGGGGAATGAAGGAAAACCCGGACAGTACCAAAACCTGGGAATGGTTTGTTTCCAATCCGATTAACAACTACGGGGTGAATGTAAATATCGCCCAATATACCCACTTTACGGATACCCTCAACGGTGAAAAGGGGGTACTTACCCTCGACTACTACGTACTCCCTGATAACCTTGAAAAAGCCAGAACACAATTTCTGCAGGCCAAACAGACCATCAGGGCGTTCGAATACTGGTTCGGTCCATATCCGTTTTATGAAGACGGCTATAAACTGGTGGAGGTTCCCTATCTAGGAATGGAACATCAGAGCAGCGTGACTTACGGCAACAAATTCAAAAACGGATACCTGGGCAGCGACCTGTCAGGTACCGGCTGGGGTAAAAACTGGGACTATATCATTATTCACGAGTCGGGGCACGAATGGTTCGCCAATAACATCACTTACAAGGATATTGCCGATATGTGGATACACGAATCGTTCACCAGTTATGCGGAAGGACTTTTTGTGGAATACTATTACGGGAAAGAGGCCGGGGCAGAATACCTCCGGGGCTGCAGGAAACAGATTGAAAATGATCGCCCGATTATTGCAGATTACCATGTGAATGCCGAAGGACCGGGTGACATGTATCACAAAGGCTCCAATATGCTGCACACCATCAGGCAAATTGTGGGAGATGATACAAAATGGCGCAGCATACTCCGCGGACTCAACAAGGACTTTTACCACCAGACGGTTGAAACAAAACAGATTGAAGCCTATATAAGCAAGGCCGCCGGACGCGACTTGTCAAAAGTGTTTGATCAGTATCTGCGCAGAGCCAACATACCGGCACTGGAATACTACATAGAAAAAGGAACCCTCAGCTACCGATGGATCAATTGTGTGGACGGCTTCGACATGCCCGTAAGTGTACTCCTGAACGGAAAACGCGGCGAAGTGATTTACCCCGTCAGCGAATGGAAAACGCTGGGCAAGGTAAAGTCGCTGGAAGTGGATGAGAACTACTACATACACGCGTTCTCTACAGGACGATAATAGCAAAATACAATATAATTAAAATTCATATAAACAATTTTATACAACATTCGTTTAGGCTTGACCCTTGTCAGGCCAAACATGCTATTATTGAACAAACCAATCAGCTATTTTTCGATGAAATTACTGCGACGTACCCGACTGATTCATTATTCAGGACTGCTTTTATGCACCCTGGTTTGGCTTGCCAACAGCGGAAATCCGCCAACCGGAAGAACCGGTGCCCCTTTCGACGGAAGCTGCGGTGACTGCCACTCCGGAGGCAATTTTAATGGCAACGTAACGGTTGACGGACTTCCCGGCACCATAGAACCCAACACAACGTATCCGCTCACACTGACTATGACCGTCACTTCAGGCAACCCCACCCGGGGCGGCTTCCAACTGGTTGTGGTTGATGCCAATAATACCGATGCGGGTGATCTGGTCAGTACCAACGCCCAAACCGGTACGGAAAATCTTTCCAACCGCGAATACCTGGAGCAGCGTGGTGCCAAAAATATCACAGGAGGAGCTGTTTCCTGGACGTTCAACTGGGTATCCCCGGCTTCAGTACCGGGCAACACCGTCAAATTTTACTACATCGGTAACTTTGTAAACGGCACTGGCGGCACTTCCGGCGATTATGCCGAAACAGCCCTTACCACCGTACCGTTCAATGGTGCGCCACCGCTTACCGCCATAATTTCAGGCACCACAAATGTTTCCTGCTTCGGCGGAAACAACGGTACCGCAACCGTAGAGGCATCCGGTGGCACACCGCCATACACATATCTGTGGAGTAACAGCCAGACAGCCCAGACGGCAGTCAACCTGACGGCAGGAACCTACACGGTAACGGTAACCGGTTCCAGTGGATCGGGTACAGCTACTGCCTCTGCCACTATCACGCAGCCAACAGCACTAAATGCCTCTGCCAGCGTATCCGGTATTATTACCTGCCTTACACCGGAGGTTACTGCCACCGCAACAGCATCCGGAGGTACTCAGCCCTATTCATACCAGTGGCCCGACGGTCAAACCGGCTCACAAGCAGGAATCACGTCTGGTGGCACGTATGTTGTCACGGTTACAGATGGTAACGGCTGTACGAAAACAGCTTCAGTTACCGTCAATCAGAACGTCAATGCGCCCTTGGCGAGCGCTTCGTCACCGGGTGATCTTACCTGCAGCACCCCGGTACAGACACTCAGTGGAGGAGGATCGTCCACGGGACCCAATTTTACTTATGCCTGGACGGCCACCAATGGAGGTAATATTGTGTCCGGAGGACTTACACTCTTCCCGGTTATCAATGCATGTGGCACTTACACGCTTGTCGTAACCAATACATCCAACGGCTGTACCAATACGGCTTTCGTTAGTGTCGAATGTGACCAGACGCCTCCTGACCTGGCGGCTTCCAATAATGGTCCTTTCACCTGCGCGCAGACCAGCGTGAGCGTAAACGCCAGTTCCGGCACTTCGGGATTGTCGTATCTGTGGACGGGACCGAATTTCACCTCCAGCCTGCAAAATCCGCCTGTATCCCAGACCGGTACTTATACCGTGGTTGCCACTAACCCGGCGAATGGCTGTACGAGAGCTGCACAAACAGCAGTTCTCGCTGATAATACTCCACCCTCTGTTTCTGCCTCTGCCGATGGCCCGATTACCTGTGCCAACACACTGGTTCAGCTGACAGGAGGGCCTGCAGGAGGGTTTACCTATGCCTGGACAGGCCCCGGAGGATTCACCTCAAATATTCAGAATCCGACTGTCGGTGTCGCCGGAACCTATAATCTGGTAGTAACGTCCCAGACAAACGGCTGTTCGGGCACGGACTCTGTTCAGGTATTACAAAATACCATACCACCCGTAGCTGGCATCGAACCGCCTGCCCGACTCAATTGTCAGAATACAACCATCCAGATTAATGGTACGGGATCATCGCAGGGCACCAACTTTTCCTATCAGTGGAGTACCGCCAACGGGAATATCGTATCCGGTGAAACTACGCTCACACCTGTTGTGAACACCGCAGGTGCCTACAGTCTGCTGGTTACGAATGCCACCAACGGCTGTACTGCCGACTCTACCATATCGGTATTTCAATCGCAGGCAGTATCCGTTACTGCCACATCAACCAATGTTTCCTGCCATGGCGGCAATAATGGTTCGGCAACAGCCCAGGCTGGCGGTGGCAACGGAACCTTCACTTACCAGTGGTCAAACGGAGCACAGACATCTTCCATATCAGGCATAACAGCCGGCATATACCAGGTGACGGTAACCGACAGCGAAAACTGCAGTGCAACCACCTCTGTCACCATTTTCCAACCGACCGAGTTACAGGTAAATACAAGTGTAACCGGAGAAACAGGAGTGGGTGCCAACGATGGAACGGCCGCGGCCTCTCCGGCGGGAGGAACACCTGACTACACCTTTATATGGAGCAATAATGCTACTACAGCCACCATCACCGGACTCGCACCGGGGAGTTATACGGTCACGGTAACTGATGCAAACGGCTGTACAGGAGCCCAAACAGTGTCTGTCAATTTCTACGGCTGCAATATTTCTTCCCAGATTTCATCGGTTAATGCAAGCTGTTACGGCGCAGGTAACGGAAGTGCAGAAATTACAGTCGGAGGTGCCACGGAACCTGTGAGCTACCTGTGGTCAAACGGTTCAACCAATTCGGGTATCTCGGGTCTTGCTCCAGGCAACTATTCAGTGACTGCAACCGATGCCGCAGGATGTGTAACCACAGCCAGTGCTGCCATCACAGAACCCGCCCAGCTTTCGGCAGGCGCCTCATCAACAGACGAAACTAGTCTGGGAGCCAACGACGGAACGGCCACAGCCAATCCGGCGGGAGGAACGGGCTCCTACACCTTCCTTTGGAGTAATGGCGCAAGCACTTCGGCGATTCAGAGTCTTGCACCCGGCATTTATACTGTAACTGTAACCGACGAAAACCTCTGTACAACTTCTCAGTCGGTCAACGTGCGCGCATTCAACTGCAATGTAGTTGCCGTCATTTCATCAACGCCTGTTTCCTGCCCTGACGGAAACGATGGTTCTGCCACCGTCAACGCCTCCAGTGGCCTGGAACCCTACACCTATCTCTGGAGTAATGGTTCTGCCGAGGCTGTTGCTACAGGCCTGACTATCGGTCAATATACCGTAACTGTTCAGGATAATGCCGGATGTTCTGTCTCACTGACAGTGAATGTGTCCGCAGAAGACACCACCCCGCCTGTACTGAACTGTCCGGCCAATATTTACGGCTGCGGAGCAGATTTCATCGTTTATCCG
>JAJTFM010000149.1:6403-7454 GCA_021298575.1 Saprospiraceae bacterium
TCGTTTATCCGACCCCCACCGCTACCGACAATTGCGGCATACAGGGACCTCCGACGCTCATTAGCGGCCAAGCCAGCGGAACGCCCTTCAACGACGGTGAAACAACTCAGGTATTTGCAGCTACAGATGCTTCAGGCAATACAGGTTACTGCTCATTCTCGGTGATTATATACCCGATTCCGGATATACTAATTGACGGCTTTACCAACGACCAGAATGGAGCCAGCGTCGGAACCATCTTCATCACAGCCGTAGGCGGCGGTGGCGGCTATCTGTACACATGGAACAAAAACGGACAGTTCTACTCCAATGCCGAAGACCTCACGGCACTGAGTGCGGGCAACTACGCGCTTACAATCACTGATGCCAATGGCTGTTCGAGCGCACTGGCCCCCATCACTATTACCAATACCGTAGGAACAAACAATCCGGAAAATATTTCCGGTGTGCGACTGTGGCCAAATCCGGTATCTGATCGTCTGAATATTGAACTCATCGATCTGGAAGACAGGATTAATGCCTGTGTGATTCTCGATCAGCGCGGAAAAGTAGTATCCGAGATCAACCTTTCTGTGATAAATTCAGGCATTGAGGTAAGCAACCTGCCGGATGGATTATACCTGCTACGCCTGACTACCGAAACGGGTAATGTAGTGCCGGTGAGGTTCGTTAAATCAAGGTGAGAAATTTAACAGGACGAATTTGAACCAATAACCCCAAAAAGCCTGCACCTTTGCAAATCAAAACAGAACCGACGTAATTGTCGGCGTGCTTTGTGCTTTGTTTTAAATTAAATCATTCCGTTTCATGGAAGAAAAAAAGAAACGCCCGCGTATCAAAACGGGCACAAACTCGCCGCTGAAAGAGCGTAACGAGTCTATTGACCCCCCCGAATCATCGGATGTACTCGCGTTTAATCCGAAACCACGTCAGGATCGCGATGATCGCGACAACGAGGAACGCAAACCATGGCAAGACCGCAACAATCAAGGCGGTGGCTTTGAGCGCAAACCATGGCAAGACCGCGACAACCAGGGCGGCGGAGAACGCA
>JAJTFM010000150.1 GCA_021298575.1 Saprospiraceae bacterium
GAAGGTGGATATATAGCAGGTGGTTTGACTGGCACCAAAAATAGCGGAGATGTGGTAGGGGGACACGGATTATACGATATGTGGGTGGTTAAAATTGATCTTTCGGGTAATTTGGTGTGGCAGCTACCCATAGGGGGGACAGAGCTTGACAAAACTAGCCAAATGGAACTTTTGGCGGATGGGAGTTGTATCCTGATAGGTGAAACACGTTCTAATGATGGAGACTTTTCGAATAATGATGGTGGTGCAGATTTCGCCTTGGTAAAAATAAGTCCTGACGGCGAACTGGTTTGGCAACAGACCTTTGGGGGAACGAAGCCGGATTCAGGATATGCCATTGAACGTACCCCCGATAATGGCTATATTATAGGAGGTCATACCTGGTCCACCAACGGCGACCTGGAAGGCTTCACAAACCGTGGCAAGAGCGACTTCTGGATCCTCAAACTCTCCCCCGAAACCATCAGTGCAACCCTTGATACAAAAACGGAACCTGTACTGTTGTACCCCAACCCGACCGCCGATGTAGTGAATATCAGCGTACCCGAACCATTCAGTGAACTGCACGTTGTGATCACCGATGCTTCCGGCATCACCGTCCTGCAGAAAGACGTCATCAATGGCGGTGCCGTGTCGCTGGCCGGTCTTCCCGCAGGTATATACACGTTTCATGCGCGCATGCCCGACGGGCGCGTGCGCACGGGAAGACTGGCGAAGTACTGATTTTATTTTTCATTGTAAATATCACCCATCATGAACACAGTAACCAGTACGGCACTTAAAACACTACTGCTCGCAGCATCGCTCGCGGTTTCCACGGCAGCTTCCGGACAACTTCGGGTCGGCGCAGTGGCCGGTACAGCACTTAATATACCCGTGTACAAGAGCGATGACGGTAACCAGTCGCCCGACTTGTATGGCAAAGCCGTCGGCGGTTATGCAGGCTTCCGGGTGCAATATGACTTTACACCCCGTTTTTCTCTGGCTGGTGAAGCGTGTTATCAGGTGCTTCCCTACACGGTCAAGTATTTGACGGGACAATTGTATCCGGGTTATGCTACCCTGAGTGTTCTGCCGGCTTATGCCGTTTCGCCCAAAGTGCACATAGAGGCGGGTATAGGAAGCGGTTTTACGGTCGTCAGCCGGTTTGGCGACAAGGTCAACAACGATCCGTTACTGCTGACCTCCCTGGGTCTGAGGTTCCCGCTCGGCAGGTGGGGCCTGAGTGTGCGGTATTACGACTTCCTGCGCCCGATAAACCGGGAAACAACCGACCGCGGAACAACTACTGTCAGCAATCGCGGTGTTCAGGTGGGGGTTACGTACGACCTGTTCAGGAGGTAATCCGCCTGCAATACCTCGGACCTATCCTGTAAAACCCCTCTTTTTCATAAAAATGCAGGGTGCGATAGAACTCGTCGCCCGGGGTGGTTACTTCCACCCGCTTCCACTGTCTGTGTTCGGCCAGCTCGAGCACCTGCTCCACCAGCAAACTGCCCACGCCCTCCGAGCGATAGGGCCGCAGCACGTACAGTTCGTTGATTACCCCATATACGCCACCCGCTGAAATGGAAAGGCACTCGGCCACGGTCACGATACCGGCTATATCGCCATCGTCGCCGAGTGCCAGCAGGGTGGAGTGTTTGTCATTCGATTCGATGTCGTAGAATATCTCTTCAATGTCGGAAGCGTCCAGGTTGTGCTCCACCTCGCTGAACAAGTCGGCCAGGCAGCGGGTAATGGCGGGCGTATCGGCGGGTGTCGCCAGTCGGAAAGTGATCATAGTTCAGGATTTTTCACCGAAGGCAAGGTCACCGGCATCGCCCAGTCCGGGCACTATATATGATTTGGCAGTGAGCTCTTCGTCCACCGTGCCTGTCCAGAGATATGCTTTGGGATGTGCCTTTTTTACTGCTTCCACGCCGGCATTGCTGGCAATCACGCACGCGATGTGTACTACAGCGGGCGTTCCGTACCGCGCGAGTTGCTGCATGGCCATATTTACGGAGGCACCGGTAGCCAGCATGGGATCGGCCATAATCAGTACGGCATCATTCAGGTCGGCTGAGCCCACATAGTCCAGTTGTATCTCCAGTTTTCCGTTTTTGTGTTCGCGGCGGTAGGCCCCGATAAACGAGTTGTCGGCCTGATCGAAAAAATTCAGCATGCCCTGATGGAAGGGGAGCCCGGCCCGGAGCACAGTAGCCAGCACGATTCTTCTTTTGGGAAGGCTCATGTCGGCCACGCCCAGCGGAGTCTCGGTGGGCACAACGTGGTATTCCAGTGTTCTGGATATCTCGTAGGCCAGTATTTCACCGATGCGCTCCAGATTACGGCGGAAGCGCAGGCGGTCTTTCTGGATATGCTGGTCGCGAAGTTCGGCAATAAACTGGTTCGCAACGGAATTGAAGGAAGTCAGGTTGAAGTGCATAAGGCTGTCGTTTGAGGCCGAAAGTTAGGCTATATGCGCGGAAACCGGAAATGAGCGGGCGCATACCGCCAGGCAATCTGTATCACTGCAATCCCTTTGGCCGCTACTAACCAAAATCATCAAAATGAAATTGCGCAAATTCTGTCAACCATATCAATCTGTTTTACTTTTGGCGTTTGAAAAACACCTGCTGCAATGAAACTCTGCTGGACGCCTCTGTTGTTGTTTATCGCGCCTCCGCTCGTAGGCCAGACTGCCCTCACAGTAGCCGATTGTCGTGAAACGGCCGTTAAAAATCATCCTCTGCAACAAAAAAAGGGCGTGGCCTCGTCCATAAACGCGCTCCAGCTCGAGAATATCAGCAAGAATAACCTGCCGCGTATTTCCGTGAGCGGACAGGCATCCTACCAGAGTGACGTGGTGACGTTCCCGTTCACCGCCCCCTCGGGACCACTCCTGGAAATCCCCAAAGATCAGTACCGCCTGTCGCTTGATGTGGCCGAACGCTTGTACGACGGCGGTTCCGACAAGGTGTTGCGCCAGCAGCGCAACCTGGAAGCCGAACTCGTATCGGCACAGACAGACATTGATGCATACCAGATCCGGGAGATTGTGACCGACCTGTTCTACCGCGCCCTGCTCATCCAGGAGAGCGCTGCTGTGCTCAGGTCGTCTCTTGAGGATCTGGAACGCCGCCAAAAACAGGCCGAAGCAGCGGTAGCCGAGGGTATAGCCCTGCGCACCACGGCCGATCAGGTGAAGGTACAGATTCTGAAAACGCAGCAGCAGATAGCAGGTCTGGAGGCCGACCGGCAGTCGGCGCTGGAACTGCTGGGCAAATGGATGCGAACCGATGTGTCCAAAGCCTCGCTGAACGCCGATCTCGCCCCCAAAGCCAATCTGCCGGAAGGAGATTTTTCCGTGCGGCCCGAAATGCGCCTGTTCAGTGTTCAGTTGCAACAGTTATCGGCAGGTAAAGACGCGCTTTCGCTGAAAAAACAACCGAAGGTAGAGCTTTTTGCCCAGGGCGGAATCGGAAGACCCAATCCCTTTAATTTCTTTGAAACCGGACTGAATCCGTTCGGTATGGTGGGCCTGCGCGCGCATTGGACGCCCTTCGACTGGGGTAATACCAAACGGGATATACGTATCCTCGACCTGCAGGCGCAAAATGTGGGTATCCAGCAGGAAGCATTCCGGCAGCGCTATGAGGCCGGCTATCTGAAGGAAAGGCGCGACAATGACAAATGGCTCTCGCAACTGTCGCAGGACGATGCCATCATAGCCCTGCAGGAGGATATCGTGAAACGCGCCGATGCTCAGGTGAAAAACGGAGTGATGACTGCCACCGACTACCTGACCCAGATCAATCTGCTCACGCAGGCGCGCCTGACGAAGAAGATGCACGAAATACAGGCCGCTCAGGCCCGGGAACTGTGGGTGGCCAAAACGGGTGCCGACCAGAATAAATAATCAATCAACAAAGCTGTTCTATGCAAAAAATATGGATGTTCGCCGCAATGCTCTTTGCTGCTGCCTGCTCCAGCGATGGCGCCAGGGCCGATGCCTACGGTAATTTTGAAGCCGATGACCTGATTGTAAGTGCGGAAGGTTCCGGACGAATCCTGCAGTTTGTCGCAGAAGAAGGTGGGCAACTGAAAGCCGGCGATACGGTCGGAACCATTGACGCCAGCCAGCTGTCGCTTCGCCGCGAACAACTGGAAGCCAGCATCCGGGCAGTGGCGGCCAGGAGCCCTGCTATTGCGGAGCAACTTGCCGTTTTTGAAAAACAGTCGGCGGCCGTGCGGCAGCAGATGGCTACGCTGGAGCGCGAAAAGCGCCGCGTGGAAGCGCTCATCAGGAATGACGCCGCCACCCCAAAACAACTCGACGACCTGAACGCTCAACTTGAGGCCGCTCAGCGCCAGCTCGACGTGGTGGCGGGACAACAGACGGCCACAAACGCCTCGCTGTCTGTTCAAAAAGGCGGCCTGCTCGCCGAGATAACTCCGCTGCAGAAGCAAATTAGTCAGCTCGACGACCAGATTGCCAAATGCCGGATAACCAATCCCGTGGCAGGTACCGTGCTCGTCACATACGCGGAAGCCGGCGAAGTGACGGCCATGGGCAAGCCGCTGTACAAGATCGCCGACCTGAGCAGTCTCGTCATCCGCGCGTACGTGTCCGGGAAGCAGCTCTCTGCGGTAAAAATCGGTCAGGAGGTGAAAGTTTCGGTGGATGCCGGCGATGGCTCCATGAAAGAACTCACCGGTAAAATCACCTGGATTTCGCCGAAAGCGGAGTTCACGCCGAAAGTAGTACAAACCAGAGAAGAACGCGTAAGTCTGGTATATGCCGTGAAGATCAGCGTGCCCAATGCCGATGGTATGCTGAAAATTGGTATGCCCGGAGAGGTGCGGTTCTGACAGCAGCAGGAGCAGAAGTATTTATCGCGCATGTTTTCGGATTTGCCCGTACTTTTGCGATAGAATTCAAAACATACAGAGAACTATGTGCGCAAACACAACGAAACGACTGTTCATCGTGTCCCTCGTTTTGGGACTTTCCTCTTCCGTTTTTGCTCAGGGTATCGAGTTTTTTCACGGCTCCTGGCCTGAAGCACTGGCAAAAGCAAAAACTGAGGAGAAACTGATTTTTGTGGATGCATTCGCCTCCTGGTGCGGTCCCTGCAAGCGCATGGCGAAAGAGTCTTTCCCCGATCCTAAAGTGGGCGAGCTGTATAACGCAAGCTTTATCTGTCTGAAAATTGATATGGAAAAGCCTGAAAATGCCGAATTTGCAGGCAAATACCCGGTTTCTTCTTATCCGACCCTTTTCTTCATTGATGCCGACGGAAAGATTGTCATGAAGGAGGTGGGTGCAAAAACGCCCGATCAGCTCGTCGAAACGGGAAAGAAAGCACAGGGGAAAAATGACAAATCCGGCGATTTCGAGAAGAAATACAAGGATGGAAACCGCGACCCGAAAATGCTTTACGACTACGTGCGCGCACTCAACGCCGCCGGCAAGTCGTCGCTGAAAATCACCAATGAGTACCTGAATACCCAGCAGGACCTGACCACAGAGTTCAACCTCCGCTTCATCCTGGAGGGCGCCGTGGATGCCGACAGTCGTGTATTCGACCTGCTGACGAAGTACAGGAGCAATATTGTGGCCATCTCCAATATCGAAGTGGTGAATGCCCGCATCGAGACGGCCTGCAAAAATGCCCTGAAAAAGGCCGTTGAATACAAAAATGAAGACCTGCTGAAGGAAACAAAAGCCAAGATGAAGGTCGCCAATCCGGAAAGGGCCGAGTCGTTCGGGTATGAAGCCGATATGTATTTTTATAAAAGCGTGAAAGATGCCGACAACTTCCTCAAGGCCGCCCGCGCATACCAGAAATCAAGCGTGAAAAGTAACGCCGCGCGCCTGCACGACCTCACGATTGACCTCACAAGGTCGTTCCCTGAAGATAAAAAAGTCATGGAACAGGCAGAAAAATGGGCCAGATCGGCCGCCGAAACCGGCGGACTGGCCGACTACTGGATGACGCTGGCAGGTATATATAAACTGCAGGGCGACAAGAAGAAAGCGCTGGATGCCGCCAATAATGCACTCGATGCAGCGGGTAATAACGACGCTATGCTCAAATACAAGATTGATAATTTTATACAGTCGCTGCAGTAGTTGTTGGTAACTTACCCTTTCAATCATCGCTGAATACCCCTATCTTTACCGGAAAATCAGATTTAAACCCGGATTATGAGCAGTTTCATTGTTTCTGCCCGCAAATACCGCCCGCAGCGTTTCGAGGACGTGGTCGGTCAGCAGCACGTTGCCGGCACCCTGAAGAATGCGCTGGCCACCGATCACGTGGCACATGCATTCCTGTTCACGGGTCCGCGCGGAGTGGGCAAAACGACCTGCGCCCGTATTCTGGCCAAAATC
>JAJTFM010000151.1 GCA_021298575.1 Saprospiraceae bacterium
GCTGTACCGACAAGACACAACGGGCAGGGCCGAAGCAGGTGGTGACCTGTTTCAGAACTGTGTGGAACTGAATTCCGAATCCGTAGTGTCTGTAGTTACAGTGAGACTGTGAAGCCAGTGCAGCGACAATATTACTGTCAGCGTGCCCGGTCATTCAATGATGCAAATATGTAGCTACCCTGTACCCTCAATACAATTTTTAATATACCACATTCCGCAATATATACCAAATTCCGCAATAAAACCTGATTTACACCATCTGTAAGTATCCGCACTTTCACACAGCCTTGATGATTGCTGCTTTGTTTCAGGCCGGTGAATGGTTCAGGGGAAAGTACCCCCCAGACCACCGTTTTTAACCGCAGAGTTGCGCAGAGTTTGACGCAGAGTTGCGCAGAGAAAGATTCTTTGTACTACTCTGCGTTTAACTCTGCGTAACTCTGCGCTTAACTCTGCGTAACTCTGCGGTTAACTCTATGCGCTTAACTCTCTGCGCTTAACTCCTCTCATTCCCGCACAAAAAATGCCGGATCCCGAAGAGTCGGAATCCGGCATAAAACAACCGAAAATTAACTGAAAATTACTTCTCGGAGTTGTACATCAGTTCGATTTCTTTGTCGGTCAGCACCTTGTGGTAGATGCGAACGTCGTCGAGCTGACCTTTGAAGTGGTTGGAAGTCGGGAAGTCGTAGCCACCCCATGGCTCTGTGTCCCACAGCTGACCGGAGCGCGACTGGATGAAACCGAATGCGAGTTCATTCACTGTCTCAGGAGCAGTACCACCGTACTTCAGGCCTGTTACACCGCGCTTGGCATCGCCGTCGGGCCACAGATCGAAGTCGAAGCTTTTCATCTTTTCGCCGTTCATGTACATGATGCCCTGACGGGTCCAGCCGCCGTTGGCGTATGTCTGGCCATTTCCCGGGAACCACAGGTCTTCAGAACCGGTTGTGTTGTTGCCCAGATCGTAGCGGGCAGCCAGTTTGCACCAGGAGTAGTCGGAGGTAATCTCGAACTGGAAACCGTAGAAAGCCGCGAGACCCATCACGAAATGACCTGCCGGATTGCCGTCAGCATTCACGTGGCCATCGGAGTTGGCTTTCACCCAGAAGCTCATGGTGAAGTCGCTGGTATTCATCAGCTTGTCGCCGTTTGGCACCTCGATGATGGAGTTGTCGCCGTTGAATGTAGCTGCTTTACCGGCATTGGCGTTGCGCGATGCGTCAAAGTTGATGGAAACTACTGCAGATGCATCATAGCTGCCTGCAACATCTTCGCCATTGCCCTCGAACGTCCAGTGTGCAACTGCACCCGCCGGAGCAAACGTACCGGCGGTAGTGAACGTACGGCTGAAGGTGGTCACGCTGGCTGCACCGTCAGCATACTTGACAGAACCGCTGAAAGTCAGTTTGTACAGCGTACCGGAACCCAGATCTTCGTTCGGGTTAATGGTAACGGCATTGTCCACTACAGAAATAGTGGTAGCAATTGTGGCATTGTCGTAGTCACGAACCAGGGTGATGTTGGTACCTGTAGCGCTGGCAGCATCTACTGCCTCAGAGAACGTAGCCACGATATCTGCCTTGGCGTCAACGCCGACAGCACTGGTAGCACCGTTGAGGTCAACACCTCCGGCTACGAGCGACTGCAGTTCGTAGGTTTTCTCTTTTTTACAAGCCTGGAAGGTCAGCAGGGCCAGACCCAGAACAGCCAGAGATTTGAAAACAAGTGATTGTTTCATGTTAAACAGAAAAGGTTTTGTGAAAAAAAAAGTTAACAATAGGTTGATTGTCTGTGAATTATACCTTACCAGCCGGGATTCTGGCGAATCGCGCCCTGGGAGATATCAATCTCGGTTTGCGGAATGGGAAGCAGTTCGTGCTTGCCCGCCTGGAAGCCGAGCGGACCAAGTACCGCAGTCGCGCGGCCGGTACGAATCAAATCCCAGAAACGATGTCCTTCCATCGCCAGCTCGGAGCGGCGCTCTTTCAGGATGGCATCGCGGAGCGTGCTCTGATCGGTAGTGGTGACGTTGGGAAGAATGTTCGCATTACTGCTACCGCGTGCACGCGTGCGCACCTGATTCAGGTATGTAAGGGCCTGTGAGGATTTGCCATTCTCGTTCAGTGCTTCGGCAGCCATCAGCAGTACATCGGCGTAGCGAAGCACCCGGCGATTGTGCCCCCACTGCTCATTGGTGGAGGTGCCGGGTATCCATACTTTCTGATTGTAACACTCAATTTCCTGCACAATGGTGTTGGCCGGAGCATCGGCGTACGTAATATTGGGTGTGGTACCATCCCCGAGAATGGTCACTCCGTCAATCACCTCTCCCAAAAAGATAATGGTGGCATCTTTTCTCGGGTCTCCGGGTTCAAAACTGTTCTGCAGGTCAATGGAAGGACGATTGAAACCCCATCCGCGGTTGGGTGTACCACGTACGCCCTGTGTATTGGCATACTGGTTGCCTCCGTTATCGTAGCCATCGCGGCCCTGGGCAGCAATTTCAAAGATGGACTCGGCGTTGAATTGTCCCCAGATCGAGAAGGTATGCCCGAAGTCGGGATCCAGGCTGTATTCACCGGAGTTGATTACCTCCAGCGCGTACTTCTCGGCATTGACGAAGTCTTTTCTGAACAGGTAAAGTCTGGCCAGCAGTGCCTTTGCGGCGCCCCTGGTGGCCCTTCCGTAATCGGCAGTGTTCAGGGCCGAGCGTTCCGGCAGGTACTGTACGGCGTAGTTCAGGTCGGCAAGGATGGCCGCATATACTTCCTCTTCCGTTGAACGGCCGAGTGTCAGGGGCGGATTGGTATCCAGCACCAGCGGAACACCGCCGAAGCCGCGCACCAGATCCAAGTAGAACATACCGCGCAGATAGCAGGCCTGTGCCACAAGGTTCGCCTTCTGGGCCTCGTCCATGTCTATCAGTGGTACTTTTTCAATCACCACATCGGTACGCTTGATCCCCTCATAAAGCGCATTCCACCAGCGGTCGAGCCCGTCCTGGCTGGTTGTATGGGTGAAATTGTCGAACGGATTCAGGTTGTTGGCCTGATCTGTCGGATTGGATCCCTTGTAGGCATCATCCGACATAATGTCGTAAATCGGATAGCCTCCGGTATGGTAGTACCAGTTTCGCAGGGAATTATAACAGGCATTGGTGGCCAGCGTGGCATCGGCAGCCGTGAGCGGGAACGATTCCTGAGTCAGGTTGCCCTGCGGTCTTTCTTCCAGAAAATCCTTGCAGGCACTCAGGCTCAACAGGGTGATGACGGATATGATTTTGAATGTCAGTTTCATAGTGTTTCAGACCGGATTTAGAAGGTTATGTTCACACCTGCGCTGTAAATAGCAGAAATGGGGTAAACCCCGTAGTCAATACCGGCAGACAGTACATCCGCACTGCCGATTTCGGGGGTGTAGCCGGTGAATTTCGTGAGCGTCCAGACGTTGGTTCCGCGCAGGTACACGCGGGCCGACTGCATTTTTGCCCGCTGAAGCGTTTTTTCAGGCAGTGTGTAGCCCAATGTCACCGAGCGCAGGCGCAGGAAGGATCCATCCTGAACGAAACGGCTGGAGGTAACCCAGTTGTATCCGCCGGTGGTGGCACGCGGCTCAGTGTTACTGGTACCTTCTCCGGTCCAGCGGTTCAGGGTGTGCGACTCGAAGTTGTACAAATCGGGGCGCACCGCTTCTTTCCCGTTGTAAAGTTTGTTTCCGAGTTGTCCCTGAAAATCAACGGACAGATCCAGCATTTTATAGTTGAACTCGGTATTGAAACCATAGATAAACTTCGGAATGGCTGAACCGATGTAGGTGCGGTCAAAAGTATTGATTTTGCCATCACCGTTCAGATCGGCGTAAATCAGGTCGCCTACTCCGGCAATGGACTCGTGCGGTGTGGCATCCAGCTGTGCCTGATTCTGGAATATGCCGGTTACCTGATAGCCATAGTAAGCGCCGATCGGGAGGCCCTCTTTGGAAAGAGTGACCGACTGGCCGTTGCCGAGGAATCCGCCCACGAGCGTGGAATCTACCCCGCTGCTGCCACCAACGCTCAGCACCTTGTTATTCACCGTAGAGCCGAGCGCACCGATGCGGTATTTGAGCTCTCCGGCGCGACCGTTATAGACAACATTGAATTCCAGTCCCTGATTCAGCACGGAAGCGGCATTGTAGCGCACTTTCACACCCTGTCCGTTGCCGGTATAGCCCGGCGTGGACAATTCGACAAGGATATCATCGGTCTGGCGGTGGTAATAGTCGAATTCTGCCGTGATTTTGCTTTCAAAGAGACCGATTTCAAGTCCCACGTCGGTTTGTGTTGTGGTTTCCCAGCGAATATCCGGATTGCCGTTTTTGCCAAAGGTAGAGCCCGCTATGGTAGCCTCGCTGGTGCCGAAAATAGCATTGGCGCCGTTGATAATCAGGGCATACTGATCAAGATAGCTGATTTTCTCGTTTCCGATCTGGCCCCAGCTGGCGCGCAGTTTGAGCGTATTGATGGTCTTGAAGCGATTCATAAACGCTTCTTCTGCTATATTCCAGCCGGCAGCAAAGGACGGGAAATTGCCCCACCGGTTCTCTGCTATAAATTTGGAAGAGCCGTCGCGGCGGAAGGTAGCCGTGAACAGATACCTGTTTTTATAGGTATAGTTGGCTCTGAACAGATACGACAGCAGCGAGTAATTCTGGTTGGGATCCACGCCGTGGAAAACGCTGTTCGGGTTAATATTATTGCCATTGATATACCACAGATTCTCTTCCTCGCTGATAATATTCTCGCCCGCAACGGTGAAAATACGGGAGCGAAGCTGTTGCATGGTGTAACCGGCCACCATATCAAAGTGGTGCTGTTCGCCACGGTCAAAACTGTAGTTCAGGGTGTTTTCCCAAAGCCAGTTGGAGTTGCGGAAGTTGCCGATATTCAGGTCGTTGCGCTCGTTGAGTTGCTGAGGCGAAACGTAAAAAACAGGCGTAAATGCACGGGATTCGGCGTAACCGAAGTCAATACCAAAAGAAGATCTGAACGTGAGGTTCTTCAGAATATCCACCTCTCCGAACATATTGCCGACGGAGCGAACGCCCCGGCTGCTGTTGTTGGTATAGGCAATATCGGCCAGCGGGTTACCCACGCCGGGCACCTCAGCGTACGAACCATCTGGATTGAACGGATTGATAACCGGTTGCGCGCGGTAGGCAGCATAGGTCACGTTGGGCGCGTTGGATTGCTGATACGGCGCGATGGTCAGGTTGTTGCCGATGCGCACCGACTTTGACAACTTGTAGGTGTTGTTCATTTTCACTGTCAGACGGTTGAAATCCGACTTTTCAATGATACCCTGCTGGTTAAAGATACCGATACCCAGGTAGTACTGCTGCTTCTCCGAGGCGCCCGACATGGAAAACTGGTAGTTACCCATCGGAGCATTCCGGAAAATCTGATCCTGCCAGTCGGTATTGGGCAATGCATCCAGGTTATTGTAGGTGCCCGTGGAAATATCATTCACATAAGCCCCGAATTCTTTACCGCTCAGCAGGTCTATCTTTTTGGCCAGGTGCTGTACGCCATACTCTGCCGAGAAGCTGTACACCGGTCTGGAATCACCGGAGCGGCCGATTTTGGTAGTGATAATGATAACACCGTTGGCACCGCGAGAACCGTAAATAGCCGTCGCAGAGGCATCTTTCAGCACCTCCATGGATTCAATATCTGCCGAGTTCAGGAAGGAGATATTGTCAAGGATGACCCCGTCAACCACAAAAATAGGCGAGGCATTGTTGAAAGTACCCACTCCGCGCACGCGTATAACAGGCGTGGAGCCCGGAGCGCCGGAAGTGCTGGACACCTGAACACCGGCCACCTTGCCCTGCAGCGCCTGTTCAGCCGAACTGTTGGGAATCTTTGTGAGATCCCGGCCCCGGAGGGAAGATACGGAGCCGGTAAGGTCGCTCTTGCGTTGCGTACCATAGCCAACCACAACCACCTCCTTAAGCACGTCGTTGTCTTCTCCGAGCGCAACGTTGATCTCGGTACGGCCATTGATGTCAACCGTCACAGTGTTGTAGCCCGTGTAGGAGAAACGAAGTTGCCGGTCTGTCTGACTGGCATTAAGGGTGTACTTGCCGTTAAAATCGGTCACAGTGCCCTTGCTGGCACCTGGCACAGCGATTGTCACGCCCACCAGTGGCTGACCGCTGATCTCATCTGTAACAACACCACCAACACGAATATCCTGTGCCTGCAGGTTGAAACTGAGCAGGCCCGCGATGCACACCGCGAGCAATTTGTAGAATAGCCTCATACAAGTTTGAATAGTAAAGAACTGAAAGCCACTGCAAATCAGATGATTATGAAAAATAAAGCATCCTGCAACAGCGAATGTTCGGGCAAAGGTAGGAGTTACAATAGCAAATTATTTTCTCTGGAATATGATTTTCGTCAGTATGCAGTTAACATTATCCTAATAAAGTTTGTCGGGAGACTGAAATAGTCAGCCTCCCGGCCAGCATTTTTTTATAACCGCAGAGGTACGCAGAGGTAATCGCAGAGTTGCGCAGAGAATTGTACTCAACAAAACTCTGCGTAACTCTGCGCCGTACTCTGCGAAACTCTGCGGTTGAACACCACCCGATTTTACTCATTCCAGTCGCTCCACTCCATGATTACCATGAACAAACTATTGAAGTTCAAAAGTAGCGCTGCTTGTCTGAGCCGAATTACCACCAATCATCACCTGAAATGTCCCCGGCTCTGCCTTGAACTCCAGTTCGTGATTGTAAAAGGCCAGCATACTTTCGTCTATATCAAAAGTGACGGTCTGCTTTTCCCCCGGCTTCAGGGTAATTTTTCTGAAACCCTTGAGCTCCTTCACCGGACGGGTCATGCTACCCACCATATCCCTGATGTACAACTGAACGGTTTCCTCACCGGTATATTTGCCGGTATTACTGACCGTTACCGAGGCACGCACTTTGCCTCCGGCTGCCATCTCTGTTTTATCGAGCGTAACCGGAGAGTAGGCAAAGGTGGTATAACTCAACCCGAAACCAAAAGGATACAGCGGATCGTTCGGAGCATCCAGATATTTGGACGTATATTTATTATTGGCATCGAACGGGCGACCCGTATTTTTCATATAGTA
>JAJTFM010000152.1 GCA_021298575.1 Saprospiraceae bacterium
GTTGTAGAACAGGGAAATCCGGTGATTATTTTTCCTGAAGGCACAACATCTGCTCTTCCAGGCACACTTCCCTTCAAGCCCGGTGTGTTCCGGCTGGCAGCCAAAACCGGAATCCCCGTCGTACCAGTGGCCGTCAGTTTTCACGACCCCCTCGACTACTGGGTGGGAGAGGAGGGCTTCCTGAGCCATGCCGGTCGCAGATTCCGGAAAAAAAAGATATACATCACGCTGCACTACGGAAATATATTAACTGGCAGCGATGCCGAAGAATTGTCGTATCAGGCCAGGAAATGGATTAACAGCCAGCTCACGGAAGAATCTGAAGTCCGATAGAGCATCCTGTTTTTTTCTGTCTGCATTGAATTTTTGACAAATAAAGGGTTATCTTTGCGCCCGCTACGGCTCCGTAGTTCAACGGATAGAATATAGGTTTCCGGAACCTAAGATAGTGGTTCGATTCCACTCGGGGCTACTTTAAAAGACGCAATTAGTTGATTTTCAATAATCAATTTATTGCGTTTTTTTATTTTTGGTATTTTTCCGGGTAGCGTACGCCCACTCAATAGCCAAGAAAATGCAAATGTGCCACGCTGCCGCGTTTTATTCGTCGGATATACCCTAATTTTGCAGCGCCAATCCTGCCTGTTTTAATAAGTTAACATGTTTTCGCGATGAAAATTTCAAAATTCAACATTCTCCTTCTGGTTGTGGCTATCCTCATGACGTACATGACCTGTAAAAACTTCAAGGAGGCCAAAGCAACCGATGCGCAGCCCCAAGCTGCCCAAAACGTGGAAACTTATACAAGCAAAGGCTATAATCTGCGTGCATCACACGTCATTGATGGCAGTAACCCCGATACAGCCGGTATCTTTCAGATAAAAAAAGCACCAGCCAGAGTGGATGTACCCTGGCGTCAGGTAACGCCGCCGACCACCAGCCGCCGCGCTTTTATGTCAACAGGATGGTGGAAACCTGTATTTGCCTATCAGGGATCCGACACCACCGTTCACCTGAACTATGTCAATAAAACACTTCAGTTCAGGGAAGACCAGACCTTTGATATCATTATTAAGGGAAAAGTGGCCGAAACCGGACACTGGGCAATGGAAGAAGAGAAGAAAATTCTCTATCTTTCCTGTAATGATACTTATTTCAACAATACCTGGCGCGTACAGGAAAATGGCTTCAGAATGGTGTTTATTGGCAATACCGATCTCAATGTGACCGGTATTCAGGTTCGTCTGGACGGATCCAAAACACCGCCTTCAGCCCAGTAAACTCCATACAATCTATGAGAAATCTGTTTTTTAGCACCCTGATTCTGCTTTCAGTCAGCTCTTGTTCTGACAGCTCCGACAACAATGCGAAAACCTGTAATATGAGCAAACCCGGCCTCCCGGAATGGGCATCCGATGCTGTTTTGTACGAATGTAATATCAGACAGTTCTCGCCAGACGGGAATCTCGCCGGCGTTACGGCCCGGATTCCGCGCCTGAAAGAACTCGGTATTGATATTCTGTGGCTTATGCCGGTGCATCCCATCGGACTAAAAAACAGAAAATCGAGTCAGGATGACCTCGGAAGTCCGTATTCAGTGCGCGACTATTATGCCATCAATCCCGATTTCGGCAATAAAGACGATTTCAGAAATCTTGTGAAAACGGCACATGAAGCAGGCCTGAAGGTTATCATGGACTGGGTACCCAACCATACAGCCTGGGATGCCGTCTGGATGGAACAACACCCCGAATACTACACAAAGGTCAACGGTCAGTTCACGGCCCCGCTCAATGAACATGGTGGTTCAACCGGCTGGGATGACTGCGTGGATCTGGATTACGGCAATCCGGCACTCAGAAAGGCCATGATTGAAGCCATGCAGTACTGGATCAGGGAGTTTGATATTGACGGCTATCGCGTGGATATGGCCGGTCTGGTGCCCAACGATTTCTGGCAGGAAGCCTATCCGGCGCTCGACAGCCTCAAAAAGGTATTCATGCTGTCCGAGTGGCAGGATGAACCCGGACACTTCTCTTCCGCTTTTCACGTTAATTACGGATGGAAATGGAAGGATGTAACAAAGGATATTGCCGCAGGGAAACAAACAGCCATAGCCCTGGATACGCTGCTAAACTTTCTGAACAACCACTACCCGGCAGGCTATTCACAGCTTTACTTTACCCAAAATCACGATGAAAACTCGTGGTCGGGTACGGAGAATGAACTTTATGGCCCCGCAGCCGACGCTTTCAATGTCCTCATGTTCACGTGGCAGGGATTCCCTATGATCTACAGCGGTCAGGAAGACGGGCTCGACAGGCGGCTTCCCTTCTTTACCAAAGATCCGGTCAAATGGGGAAGTTTCTCAAAAACACCTTTTTTCCAGAATCTTTGCGATCTCAGACACCACAACAAAGCCCTCAGATCGGGCCGGGAAGGTGGCGCACTGGTTAAAATACCAACCGACAAAGACGACAGAGTATATGCTTTCACCCGTGAAAAAGACGGCGAAAGGGTAGTGGTTGTTGTAAACCTGCACAAAGAACCCTGTGAAGTGACACTACGCCCCGATGAACATACCATCGGCTCTTATCTGAATCTGTTCGGTGCCAGTACAATACAGGTTACTCCCGACATGCAGCTCAATCTGAAACCGTGGGAGTATCTCGTTTTTACCAATAAACTCCAGGATTGAATGAAAATTCTGGTTATCAGATTCTCGTCTATTGGTGATATCGTACTCACCACCCCCGTGACGAGGTGTCTGAAAATTCAACTCAATGCGGAAGTGCATTTCCTCACAAAAAGTGCATTCGCATCTATCTCCGGATCAAACCCGTACATTGACAAGGTTTATTCCTTTGACGGAAAGGTATCGGATGTGATAGCTGAGTTGAAGGCGGAGGATTACGATTTCGTTGTTGACCTGCATCATAATCTCCGGTCACTGCAGGTCAAACGCGCGCTTGGAAAACCTTCTGCCTCATTCAATAAAATCAATACGCAGAAGTGGCTAAAGGTGAATCTGGGTATTGACCTGCTTCCTCCTGTCCATATCGTTGATCGTTATCTGGAAACAGTTTCCGGACTTGGGGTAGTCAATGACGGAGCCGGACTGGATTACTTCATCCCGGAAAAAGACATCGTCGCGCCGGCGGAACTGTCGCCCGTGCTGGCTCAGCCCTTCACCGCCTTTGTCATTGGCGCAACGCACCCTACCAAACGACTTACCCGGGAAAAAATGCTGGAAATATGCCGCAAGACGGAAATGCCTCTGGCAATTCTGGGTGGCAAACAGGAAATGGCTGATGGCGAATGGCTCGGAGCAAATGCCGGTAGTCACGTCGCGAATCTCTGTGGCAAACTGAACCTTAATCAGTCGGCTTCCGTGGTGAAACAGGCAGCGCTGGTAGTCACTCACGATACCGGACTGATGCATATAGCAGCTGCACTTAACAAAAAAATCATCAGTATCTGGGGAAATACTATTCCGGAGTTCGGCATGTACCCGTATTATCCGGAAGGGATGAGCCTTCACACAGATATTCAAGTAGAAGGACTTCGGTGCCGGCCCTGCTCAAAAATAGGTCATTCCAAATGCCCGAAAGGTCATTTCAAATGTATGCAGGAGCAGGATACCGATCTGATTTCGAGTCAGATACGACTCATGTCAGAGTCTTAGGTCCTCGACCTGAACACCCGGATATTTACTTTTGTCAAAAGTGAAATAGGATGGCCCCATCGCTTTGTTGGGGGTGAAACGGGTGATGGCGAAAGTATATCTTGAGCCGTCTTTGGCAAAGGCTTTGATTTGCTGGATTGTACCGGCGTTTTCGTTGATACTTACCCTGAACTTGGAGTACTCGGACTTTCGGTCAACCGGCTTGAACTCAATTTCCGTTATAATCTGTGTGCCTTCAGCCACTTTGTCGGTGATCGCGAAAATGAAATCCCCTTTCTGATAGCGTTTTAGCAGTTCTTTCGGAGTCATAAATCCTGCGTCCTGACTGTTTGGATCTGAATTGGAAACCTGTACCTCATTGTTCTTTTTCAGATAAACCCAGGTTGTTTTTCGGTCGTCAATAATCAGCTGATCATTCATTTCGAGTCTGAATTTTTCACCTTCCTGTCCGATAGTGCCTTTCTGGGTCTGTTTGGCCTGATTTGGAACCTCAATACCGAGCGTAAAAGCCGCTTCGAAGGATTTGTATCCCTCGTATTTCTTCCTTATTTTATCCAGTACTTTTCGCGCCTCGGGGTCGCTTTGCTCCGCCGCAGTCTGAGCCGTCAGAGAGAAAGAAACGAGAGAAAAAAGAAGGGCGGAGACTATGGTTTTTGTGCTCATTCGTATGTTCATTTCAGCTATAAACGCAGAAAAGCTTTATTTTGTGTAAAAAGAGGCAAAAAAAATCCCGGGCGCACAAAAAACTGCACGCCCGGGAATGATCACATGGGAAAGAATTACATATTGGCGATAATTTCGGAGCCGAATTCTGAACACTTCAACTTCGTAGCGCCTTTCATAAGACGTTCAAAGTCGTAGGTTACGCGTTTTTTACGGATACTGCGTTCCAGACCTTTAACGATTAGTTTGGCGGCCTTGTCCCAGCCCATGTATTCGAGCATCATTACGCCCGAAAGAATAACGGATGCCGGGTTAACCATATCCTTGCCTGCGTACTTGGGTGCTGTACCGTGGGTAGCTTCGAAGATAGCATGGCCTGTGATATAGTTGATATTGGCGCCCGGAGCGATACCGATACCACCTACCTGCGCAGCAAGCGCGTCGGAGATGTAGTCGCCGTTCAGGTTGAGGGTTGCGATCACATCGTACTCGGCCGGACGAAGCAGAATCTGCTGAAGGAAAGCATCGGCAATTACGTCTTTGACGATGATTTTGCCGGCAGCCACTGCCTCTGACTGAGCCTTGTTGGCAGCATCTTCACCTTTTTCAGCCTTGATTTTGTCGTATTGAGCCCAGGTAAAAACAAGGTGGCCGTACTCTCGTTCGGCCAGTTCGTAGCCCCATTCCTTGAACTTGCCCTCGGTGAACTTCATGATATTACCCTTGTGGACAAGCGTGAGGGATTTTTTCTTGCTCTTGATGGTGTAATCGAGTGCCGAGCGAACAAGACGTTCAGTACCTTCTTTTGATACCGGTTTGATACCGATACTTGAAGTTTTAGGAAAGCGAATCTTTTTCACCCCCATTTCCTTCTCCAGAAATTCCATCACTTTGGCTACTTCGGGAGTACCCGCCTGGTATTCAATACCGGCATAGATATCCTCGGTATTTTCGCGGTAAATGACCATATCAACCAGTCCGGGCTCTTTTACAGGGCTTGGAACACCTTTGAACCACCTTACCGGGCGCACGCACGCGTAAAGATCGAGTTGCTGACGCAGTGCCACGTTCAGCGAGCGGATACCGCCGCCTACCGGGGTAGTCAGAGGCCCCTTGATAGCCACTTTATACTCGTCAATTACCTTCAGAGTCTCTTCCGGGAGCCAGTTGCCTGTCTGGTTGAAAGCCTTTTCACCAGCCAGTACTTCCTTCCAGAAAATCTTCTTTTTGCCCTTGTAGGCTTTTTCAACAGCAGCATCGAGTACACGAACCGATGCCGCCCAGATATCAGGACCAGTGCCGTCGCCTTCAATAAAAGGAATGACCGGATCGTTGGGAACCTTCAGTTTCCCCCTTTTAATAGTAATAGCAGAACCTTGCATTTTGCAGAAAATAGAATCGTTAGAGAAAGGCGGTTTTAAGGAGGCGCAAAATTAAAGTGCAAATCATTACTATTAATTAAATTTATAAATGATTTATGGCATAAATTAAACTTTAACTATAAGATTTTAGTCATACATGAGGTACTTCAGTCTGATTTCCCTGAAAATATTGAGATCCCATTGCCATGTTTGCCTGATTTCTGCTTCCGAGCAGCCGTCTTCTATCTGTAACCGAAGTTGATCGGAGCCGCTGAGTTTGTCCATAAATCTGTCTTCCCTGAAAAAAGTGCGTTTGTCGGGGAAGCGATACCAGGCATCGAGCAGCCATTCCAGATTTATCTGCGTGTTCAGGCGCAGACTGTCGGTTGAAATGCTCCTGAAATCCCGGCCCCGGCATATTCTCCCTTCGTACAGCGGTGATTTGTTGCCCTCGTTGGCTCCCGGTACAAAAGAAAACGTATCGGCTACCGATTGCGGATGACCCGTTACTTC
>JAJTFM010000153.1 GCA_021298575.1 Saprospiraceae bacterium
AGCCATCCGAAAGATCAGGACAAACACTGGCTATGTGCCGATCCGCGCACCAACGCACTGATATGTACCTGGACTGAATTCGACTCCTATAACTCCGAACGAGTCGAAACTGACCGCTCCCGAATTCTATTCAGCCGCAGCGACGACGGAGGTAGTACCTGGTCGGCTCCCGTTGTCGTCAATCAGTTTGAGGGCGACTGCCTCGACGGGGATAACACGCCCGAAGGCGCTGTACCTGCATTCGGCCCCAAAGGCGAAATTTACGTTGCATGGAGCTGGAATAACAAAATCTGGTTCGATGTATCTTCCGATGGTGGAAAAACCTGGCTGGAACAGGATATTGAAGTAACCGATCAGCCAGGAGGCTGGTCGTTCGATGTAGCCGGTATCGGCCGCTGCAACGGTATGCCAATTCTGGTATGCGACCTCTCCAGCGGACCCAATCGCGGAGCCCTCTACATAAACTGGTCGGACCAGCGAAACGGGAACCTCGACACGGACATTTTCTTGTGTAAAAGTACCGACGGTGGCAAAACATGGAGCAAGGCCCTGCGTGTAAATGACGACCCGCCCGGGAAACAACAGTTCATGTCGTGGATGGCTATTGATCAGACCGATGGTCACTTGTACATTGTCTATTACGACAGAAGAAATTCCAAAGACCCGCTCTCTACGGAAGTATTCGTTGCAGCAAGTCAGAACGGCGGTAAAACTTTTAAAAACATGCTGGTCAGCAGTTCGTCTTTCGCCCCAAACTGCAATGAAACAAGGGTGTTTTTCGGCGATTACAACAATATTTCAGCCCACCGCGGAATGGTAAGGCCAATATGGACCCGTCTCGACGACAAAAAATTGTCGGTCTGGACGGCCATCATTGATTTCAAAAAGCCGCCCATAAAGGATAATGACGACTGAACCAGCGACCGGAAAGCCTCCCGATCAGACTTCCCAACAAGGCGCCGCATACTACATCCAGCGGGTAATGTACCCCCACATATACCTGTGAAAATGCGATGGAAGCAGCCCACAGCACGGCTGCGTACCTGACTCTGCGGTCAATTCGCCCGAAAACAGCGATGAGAAACGCCGCTATGGCAAAGTGGTTTGCTGCGTGGTTTGACGTAAAACTGTAGCCGCTTCCGCAGGGTACCCGCGCGACAACCATCATCTCCATCGAAGGATCATTGCAGGGCCTGACCCGCTGTACATTTTTTTTGATGAGCGTACCCGAGGTGAAATCGGTTAGTCCGACGCTCAGAATCAGTCCCAGGCCAATAATCAGGCCGCGGCGTCTGAAATTGATCCAAAGAAACGAGGCAAGAAACAGGTATAGCGGAGCCCACAGTTTCCCTTCCCTGAGCCAGGGAATTATCGTGTCAAAAAAATCATTGCTCATACCGGTATTGACAGCCCGGAACAGCGATTTGTCGAAATCCCGGGTTCAAACAATGAATTCACGATTGGTAGCCATCGGATTTCAGTGCTTGTCACAGGGGTCGGGCCGGTGGCCACCACCTGGAAACTGGCAGGTTACCTCTCTGGCAGGACCCCCGACCTTGTTATCAATGCCGGTATTGCCGGAGCTTACGACCGCTCACTGGCATTGGGCGAAGTGGTACTGGTAGGGGAGGAGCAACTGGCCGATACGGGTGCCGAGGAGTCGGACGGTCGCCTGATCAGTCTGTTTGATATGAATCTGCTGGATCCGGATGAATTCCCGTACCGGGGCGGCCGACTGGTGAACCCCGATACGGAGAACGTACATTTCCTCCGGCAGGTGCGCGGACTGACAGTCAGCCGGGCCACCGGTACCGAAGCATCCATATCGGCACTGACAAGCAAATATCCCGATGCGCAGACAGAGAGTATGGAAGGCGCCGCTGTGTTTTATTGCTGTCTGCTGTCCGGTGTCAGGTTCCTCGAAATACGATCTGTTTCCAATTATGTGGAACCGAGAAATCGCGCCGGCTGGAATATTCCGCTCGCTATTTCTTCCTTGAACGATGTGTTGAAAGAACTACTCCAGACTGTCTGAAATGGCCTGTGCGGCCCTGACAGATGCGCCGCCTGAACCGAGTTTCTCTCTGAGCACAGCATAATTTTCCTTCATTTTTGAGGCAAATTCTGGATGGAGCAATTTTTCAAGTTCTGTTTTAATATTATCTGTATTCAATTCATCCTGAATAAGTTCTGTTACTATTGGTGCGTCAGCTATCAGGTTGACCAGTGAAATGTAGCGTACCTTGATGAGTAGTCTGGCAATGTAGTAGGATACGCGGTTGCTGGTGTAGCAGACAACCTGGGGGACATCGAGCAGGGCTGTTTCGAGGGTGGAGGTCCCGGATTTTACCAGTGCGGCCACCGAGTGCTGCAGGAGTGGATAGGTTTGATCGCGCACAATGCGCACATTCGGATATGCCCTGAGCCAGGGTGCGTACATGTCGTCTGGCTGTTCTTTTGCTGCGGCAACTACAAAGTTATAATCCGGAAAAAAAGGTGTTACTGACAGCATGAGCGGCAGTATGCGCTGAATTTCCTGTTTCCTGCTACCCGGGAGCAGTGCGATGGTTTTTGCCGGGTATGAAACGTTTTCGTTTCTCGGCTCTCCCATCAGTGCGTCCAGAAGCGGATGACCCACGTACGTTGTTTCCATCCCGAAACGCTCGTAGAACGACTTCTCAAAAGGAAGGATAACCAGCATTTTGTCAACATCCCTTTTGATACGGTGTACTCTCGACTGCCGCCATGCCCAAATCTGGGGAGAAATATAGTAAATGACGCGAATGCCTCTTTTCTTCGCCCAGCGTGCGATTCTCATATTGAAGCCGGGATAGTCCACGAATACGAGTGCATCCGGGTTATATTCCAGAATATCTTTTTTACAGAAGGACAGGTTCCGAAGTATGGTGCCCAGGTGTTTTATCACCTCCACGAATCCCATAAATGCCAGATCACGGTAGTGTTTAACCACAGTTGCCCCGGCTTCCGTCAGTTTGTCGCCGCCCCATGCACGGCATTCTGTTTCGGGGCGGATTTGTTTCAGTGCCTTCAGCATATTGCCGGCATGCAGGTCGCCGGAGGCTTCTCCCGCTATCAGATAAATTTTCAAGGCAGCGAAATTATTTGAATGTGTTTACAGAAAAACGCCGGATACGGGGCGCAGGCCCTGTATCCGGCGTCGGATATATAGAGATTCAGCGAAATTATTTCACAACAATCCACTGAGTCTGTGCTACACCTTCAGCGCCCTGAAGTACCACACGATACGAACCGGAAGTGAGGAGGGCAGCATCGAGAGCCACACGGTGCTCGCCCGAGTTCAGGTTGCCGAGTTCGCGTGACTGAACGAGCGATCCGATTGCGTCGAACACCAGCAGTTGAATTTCCTGACTGTTTTCGAGGCTGAAACGAACTTCAGCAACATCTTTTGTCGGGTTCGGGTTCAGTGTGAAGCTGGCCAGATCAAGGGTTTTGACACCGCTTACTGTGGTAACGTTCACATTGTCGAGATAGGCGTTATTGCCGTAACCGCTTTCAGCTACAAAACGGATAATTACCTCTGAGCCGTTGTAGGCAGTGAGGTCGATGGTGTTTGATCTCCACTGATCGGTAGTAGGCGTGAAAGCAGCAGTAGCCACAGGTGCAGTAGCCAGACCTTCATAGCCATCGTGGAAGATGGTAGTCCAGGTAGCGCCGCAGTCGGCAGTGATATCAACACGGAGGCTGTCGAAATAAGCGTCGTTGTAGTATGCATAAGCGTGGTCAAACACAAGTGTTGACGGTGCGCTGGAAGCAGGGAGAGCGACTTTCGGAGTGATCAGTTCGGTGTTCGCTGCGTCATAGTCGAACATATTGTTCTTTGCCGAGCGCGTGCTGCCCTGAGAGCCTGCGTTGGTAACGAGTTTCCAGCCGTTTGTACCGGCATTGGAGATATTCCAGCCTGCGGGCGGGAAAGTGGAGCTCTGGAAAGCGTTAACGAACGGCACTGTTGACGGAGCAGAGAAAAGACCTTTGATATTCAGCGTGAGAATATCAACCAGGTTTGTCTGGCCACCATTGTTGGTGCTGGAGAGACGGATGTCAATTTTGGTATTGCCGGCAGTGGTGATAGCCACATCTGACAGCGTAATAACTGTAGAAGTACCTGGTGCAAGTGTACCGTTCCATGTGAAGTTTGTCCAGGCGCCTGTACCTACGCGGTACTGGAAGTTGGCCGTAGTGATATCAGCTGTGCCTGTATTGGCCAGTGTAAACGTCGGGTTCGCACCTGATGTACAAACGATCGGGCTCATGGAGTTGATTACTGTACCACCAGCTGACGGTATACCTCCTACAGGAAGTGAGCGGGCAGAGTTGTACACCTCTTTGGTGGTGTTGTTCTGCAGCCATGCTGATACGCCCAGTTTGTTTACATCATAGGCATAACCGATGGGCCATGCAAAAGAGTAAGTCTTGGTTTCGCCGGCAGCGAAGGCAGTGATGGTTGTACCGTTACCGTTGGGCAGCATTTTGCGCATAACCTGATAGAAATCAAGTTCACCGTTGGTGCCGGGCTGGCTGGCGAAGATAATCTCTTCCTCAACAACAGCTACATGCAAACGGAGCTGACCGCTCAGATCAATGGCAGATGTTACAGAAAGGTTGATCACGATAGAGTCGTAATCAGCAGTCACGCTGTGTGTCAGCACCAGCTCAACCGGTGAAGTCACAGCAGCACGCGACTGGAGCTCGTCGCCTGTGAGGCAGGCAGGAGCATTGGCGTAATAACCGCAGTCGTTGGCAATACCTGTACCATCAACAAAACCGTTGGGTACACCTGTTACGCCGTAGTAAGATACACGCGTAGCAGCATCAGTCGGGTTCTGAGCGTTGAACGGATCAACACCGGGCCAGTTGGTCTGGTATTTGACAGGAGTAACGATAGCATCTTCAGTGACCATAAGGGCATTGAAGCCCGGGTTCTGTGCAGCACAGGGAGGGCAGGACGCATTGGTAAACTCCTCGACCAGTACACGGCGCTGGTATTGAGCAGAAGCGGTTGTTATAGCTGCCAGCAGTACGAGCAGGGCAAGTTGTAATTTTTTCATCATTCAAAAAGCAGTTTAATAGTTGGTAAAGAAACAAGGGCAAATGTACCTAAACTCCGGTTCCCAAATGTTTATAATGAAAAAAATGTCGCAAATTTTCTATCATGTTTTTCAGACGGCCTCTGTCTTATTTAGTATCAGGGAACTAAAAGTGCCGGAATTTGTTTTTAGGTCGGTAGTTTTGCACCTTCACAAGAAGAACAATGAGATTTGAACCTAAGGATGTTGTCGTAAAGCTGGAATACGACAAAGTGGTTGACCTGCTGGAAAAAGAGACGCTGACCGACATGGCGGCAGAAATGGCCCGGAATCTGATTCCCTCTACCGACTTCAATGCCATAGACGCGTCACTTCGTGAAACCCGCGACTTCAAACTGGCACTTGAAAAGAATGATCGCTTTCCTATTCAGGCTTTCCCCGATGTGAGGCCTGAACTGAAAATGCTCGAAATTGACGGCTACACGCTTCAGATGGAGTCGTTCCAGGGTATTCTGCGTATTCTTTTCACTATGCGCGATATTTTCAAATACTTCGCATCGGGCCCTAAAAAGGATATTTACCCCAAACTTTTCGATCTGATCAGACCTCTTTCCTTCGATGAGGCGCTCATCAAGGCTATCCAGACTGTCTTCGACGACAAGGGTGACATCAGACCGGATGCGTCTCCCGATCTGATGCGCATACGCCGCGAAATGCAGCACAAGGCCCGCGAACTCGACGGTAAATTCCGTCAGCTGGTACAGGAGTATCGCTCAAAAGGATGGCTCTCCGATTCTCCCGAAAGTTTCAGGAGTGGCCGCAGGGTACTCTCGGTGCCTGCCGAACACAAGCGGAAAATTCGCGGTATCATCCATGATGAATCCGACACAGGTAAAACAGCGTTCATCGAACCGGAAGCTATTATCGAGGTCAATAATGATATCTTCGACCTCGAACAGGAAGAGAGAAGGGAAATTTTCCGTATTCTCAAGTCGCTGAGTGATACCATCAGGCCCTACGGCCATCTCATCGGTCAGTACCTCAACGTATTGGTCCGCTTCGATTTTATTCAGGCGCGTGCACGCATAGCGCTCGCCATGCGCGCAGGAATGCCCATACTTAAAGATAAGCCGGTTATTACCATCAAAAAGGGCTATCACCCGCTGCTTTACTTAAAAAACAAGTCACTCTCCAGGAAAACTATCCCTTTCGACCTGAAACTTGATGCCGAAAACCATATTCTCGTTCTGTCTGGCCCCAACGCAGGAGGCAAGTCGGTGGCCATGAAATCGGTCGGACTCCTTATAATGATGGTTCAGAGCGGACTGCTCGTCCCGATGCACGAACTCAGCGAGATTGGTGTTTTTAATCAGATATTTACCGATATCGGTGACCAGCAAAGTCTCGATGACGACCTCAGCACATACTCCTCCCGCCTGCGCAACGCCAGGCTGTTCCTCGAGAAGGCCAATCCGCAAACACTCGTGCTGATTGACGAGATGGGAAGCGGTACTGACCCTAAGCCGGGTGGAGCCATTGCCGAAGCTATTCTCCGGCAACTGCACAGAAAGGGGGTTTATGCCGTTGTCACTACACACTACTCCAATCTGAAAGTGTTCGCCTTCCGCAATTCGGGCATCCTGAACGGAAACATGTATTTCGACAAGGACTCTCTGGCGCCTACCTACGAACTTCGGGTGGGAAAACCCGGCAGTAGCTATGCCTTTGAAATTGCCGAGAAAAGCGGACTCGCCAAAGATCTGATCGGTTATGCCCGCCACAAAACAGGGTCCGAAACTGCCGTAGATGATATCCTCATAGAACTGCAGCGGGAAAAACAGGAACTCGAGGAAAAACTCAGGTCAGTTACTGAAAGGGAACAGTCGCTCGAACGCCTGATCAAGACCTACGACGCCCTGCATAATGAACTCGAAGTAAAGCGAAAGCGACTGAAACTCGACCAGCGCGAATTCGACCTCCGGCAGACCGCTCAGGCAAACAGGGAGGTGGACAAACTGGTGCGCCAGCTGCGCGATGAAAAGAATCTCGAAAAAGCCCAGGAAACAGCAGCCCGCCTGCGCCAGGAGCGCGCCGAACAAGCCAAAAAGGTGAATGAAGTGACGGAGGAAATGGTCAGGCTTGAAGAGAAATCTGTCGCAGCTACTGTGACCAGACCACTCGCCGCGGGAGATTTCGTCAGGCTCAGAGCCGGCGGTTCAACCGGCCGTATCGAACGTATCCGCGGCGAAAAGGCCGATGTCTCCATGGGAGGACTTACTGTTACAGCGCCTCTTCGCGACCTGCTTCCGGCCAGCGAACCAATCAAACACTCTTTCGCTGGCGGCACCTCGTCGGAACTGCAGCGAGCAGCCGATTTCGATGGTAAAATTGAGCTCAGAGGGATGAGCAAGGATGAAGCCATGCAGGTACTCGAGCGATTTATT
>JAJTFM010000154.1 GCA_021298575.1 Saprospiraceae bacterium
AAAAGGTTGTCGTAGTATGCAGAAACATCGCTGAAACCAGCGCGCTGTTTAAAGATGTACCCACGGACGATTTCCGCTTTCTCGAGTGCGACTCCAATGATACCTGGTCGCGCGATCATGGCGGCATCGTTATCGAAGAAAATGACAGACATGTTCTGCTCGATTTTGTTTTTAACGGGTGGGGACTGAAATTCGCAGCCGACAAGGACAATCTCATCACCGGCAAACTGGCAGCAAACGGATTGTTCAATACCACGTACCGCCATGGTGGCATGGTACTGGAAGGAGGCGGAATTGAATCAGATGGCATGGGTACGCTCCTCACTACCTCCGAGTGCCTCTTGTCACCAAACAGGAATCCGCATCTCTCAAAGGAAGAGATCGAAGAAAAAATGAAACAACTGTTTGGTCTTAGCCGCGTGCTTTGGCTCAATCACGGCTACCTCGCAGGCGACGATACCGACTCACACATTGACACTCTCGCCCGATTCTGTAATCCCGAAACTATCGCCTATGTGAAATGCGACAATCCTGAGGACGAGCACTACGAAGAACTGGCTCTGATGGAAAAAGAGTTGCAATCGTTTGTTACACCCGGCGGAAAACCCTACAACCTGGTGGCTCTCCCCTGGCCTGACCCCTGCTTCGATACCGATGGAAACAGGCTGCCCGCCACTTACGCCAATTTTCTGATAATCAATGGCGCGGTACTGGTTCCTGTTTATGGCGTTAAGCAGGATGAGGCAGCCCTGGGGCTGTTTAAAGCGTTGTTTCCCGGTCGCACAATTCATGGTGTAAACTGCCGGTCGCTGATTGAGCAGCACGGATCCCTGCACTGTGTTACGATGCAATTCCCTGCCGGAGTATTATCTTGAATCCTGATCTGTCAATGAACGTTTTAACTCCGCGGCTCAAAGTTATTCAGCCTTTTGAATGTACGCTTCCTGCCGACGGACTTTCACTGCTGTCTGATCTGGATGTGTGTGCGTGAAATGATGGATCTGGATGATGCCCCGGACGCTGTGTTTATGATGTCTGATGAAATTGTCATGGGGGCCTATCCCGCAATTCTGCGATCAGGTGTAAATATTCCCCGCGATTGTTCCGTTATTTGCATCAGCGATGGATTCATCCCCGGATGCTATTACCCCGGTATCTCGTACCTGCACCACGATGGAGCCGGTATCGGCAGGGAGGCTGCGCTTCGGCTGGTCAGTCTGATAGAATCTGACCTGTCTGCAGTGTTGCCCCTGCACCGGATGGTCAATGCAGAACTGGTTGAACTCGAATCAACAAATCGAACTGTAAAAGGTGAATAATAACTCAATTATCAAGGTCGGACTCGTTCAGCAGTCATGCTCCGGCGACAGACAGCAGAATATTCAGAAATCACTGGAGGGAATCGCCAGCTGTACCGCTGCAGGAGCACAGCTCGTCGTACTTCAGGAGCTTCACTGCGGACCCTACTTCTGTCAGGCGGAAGATACTTCCATGTTCGACTGGGCCAGCCCTATTCCAGGGCCCGATACGGAGGTTTTCTCCGAAGCAGCAAGGGAATACGGCGTTGTTCTGGTCTCATCGCTCTTCGAAAAAAGAGCCCCCGGCCTCTATCATAATACATCTGTGGTATTCGAAAAGGATGGATCAATAGCCGGCATGTATCGCAAGATGCACATCCCCGATGACCCCGCCTACTATGAAAAATTCTATTTCACACCCGGTGATCTCGGGTTTCAGCCCATTCAGACTTCTGTCGGCAAACTCGGTGTGCTCGTCTGCTGGGACCAGTGGTATCCGGAGGCTGCCCGCCTGATGGCGCTGGCTGCCGGTTATCACAGTCAACAGGGTAGGACATGAACCCGACTGGACTGGTGTGACTAATGGTATTCAGTTCTGGGGACAAAGTTTTGTGGCCGGCCCCCAGGGCGAGGTGCTGCACCTCGCATCTCCCGACAAGGAAGAAAATGTAGTAGTGGAAATTGACAGAACCCGAACTGAAACCGTCAGGAGAATCTGGCCTTTCTTCCGAGACAGGAGGATTGATGCCTATAATGATATCACAAAAAGGTATCTGCTCTGAAAAGGACATTCGCGCCTCCTGACCGACGAATCTAGTAATGAAAGCCCTCTGCTTCCAGTTTTGTCTCAATGGATGTACCCTTTTCCAGTCTGAGCCATTCTCCGGCTTCTATTCCTTCATGCGGATTGGAACGCCATCTGTTCGTCCAGGGCTCCAGTGCAACAGCGTAGGTGTCGCCCCACCAGGGTGCGTCTTTTGAGCCGTACCGCTCCATCCAGTACCATACATGTTTGAATATATTTCCGTCCCAACGCACTGTAAAACCGGCCTTCTTGCCCTCGTTTACGATGGAATACCACGCATTTTCACCGAATCCTGACAAATAGGCCAGATCGCTGTAGGGTGGGGCACTCTCCGGATCTATTCGCCCGGCATCATCAGGTGCTCCCGATATACTGACTGCCTCCGGGAATACAGTTTCCACGCCGGGCATGAAACGCCGGTTTTCCGGCATGAGCGGTTCTGCATAAAAGCCGGTCGCACTCGTATGTATGCGTGCGCCCTCGCGCAGGAAGGGCAGGCCAAACGCTATATGATGCCCCCATACCACGTCCAGATGGGTAGCCGATTCATTCGTCAGTCGCTCATCTATGAAGAGTATAGACTTGTCAGCCTCCAGTGTCAGGGTTTTCTCGATGAGCAGCGGCATGCGCAGCGGACGAGTCCACAATTTCACGGATACCTTGTCAGGGCCACTTTCCAGAATGGCGTATTTCCACGGAGTGAGCGACACCTCGCCGTGCTGGCCAAGATGAGCTCCTCGGTAATTGAGCGCCGGGCTGTTCGGTAAAATTTCCTGCCAACCGCCGTAGTAGTAGTCTTCAAACTGGTTGTTGGTGCCCCGCTGTTGAGAAAAATCCACATTGGGATTCAGGATTCCCTTGTTCAGGCGCAGCATATAGTCCAGATCAAGCGGCTTGTAACGAAATTCAAAGATATCGCTGCCCCTCCCGGCCAGTATGCCGATTCGCAGGAAGTCATTCTCCATCCAGATTACCTGCATACCCCTGTAGGTCCAGTCGTCTGAAATGACACATTTTCCGGTTGGAAATGGAACTTGATTCATCATGATTGTGTTCTTTCCAGTGTTTGAAGTATCCCGCGCATGTACCCGAGCGCGAAGGCTTTTCCGGCATGCCACGGTGCACCGCAGCTCATCTCCGGGGTATGGTCGGGGATAATCACGCCTTCGTAATTGTTTTTTTTCAGAATTTGCATGGCACGTACCATGTCAATATCACCTTCATCCACGAATGCTTCGCGGTAACGGGGTACTTTCCCCACTACGTTCCTGAAGTGGATATATCCTATATGGCCCGCAGCCGAATGCCGGTCGAGCAGGTCGTACAGGTTTCCCTCTTTCATTTCCTGCAGGGTACCCATACAAAACTCAAATCCGTTTGCCTGACTGGCCGATACCGACAACAATTTCTCGTATTCCTCAAAGGAGTGAAACAAACGGGCTGTTCCGCGCAGTTCCGGCAGCGGCGGATCGTCGGGGTGTGCCACCATCTTTACCCCGCATTCTTCCGCCACGGGAAGTATTTCTCCCAGAAACCAGCGAAGTCGCTCCCACATTTCATTGCGGGAAACGGGAGGCTGATGACCGGCAGCAGCCTTTTCATCGTAAGTCATATTCCATACCATCCCGTTGGGAATGGGCATCTGAGGGTCAATTTCGGCCTCGTCAAATACTACCGACATGGCTCCGCCTCTGCCCTCCGGTCCGCTCGTCCAGCCCCACACGCCGGCCAGACTGAAGTAGTACCCCATCACCGGAATACCTGCTTTCCCGATATTCCTGAGCATAAACTTCAGATCCTCCATTTGCCGGTGCTTTTTCGGGCCGTCGAGCAGGATATCGTACCAGTGGGCCGGATCGAAGTTTTCGATGGCAGCCCATGTGAGCCCGTGCGATTCCATCTGCTTCTTTATGGCCAGGAGTTCGTCCAGTTGCCACAGTTTTCCCTCCGTGCGGGTGACGCCCCAGCCGCCCAGATAGTTTTGGGTGAGACTCGGATTGTCGCCCCCTTTAACATAATCAACCAGCTGAACCACAATGTGTGTGGCGCCGCACTGCCGCGCAAAACGGAAGTTATTGTCGTTCAGCAGACTCTTGTATAAACCAAGTCCCAGATGTATCATTTCCCAAAGGTAGAAATTTATCGGTGAATTCTTTTCTCAGTGCAAAACTAAATTACCTTTACACTATGTATGAACAAAGTCGGAAAATGATGCAAAATTTTGCCCGTTCAATAGCTTTTCTGCTAATTTCGTCGTGTTTCGCGCTGGTTTCCTGTGAAGATGAAACCAGGGATTTCACCTCTGGCAGTTTTTATCCGGTTGATCCATCACAAACCAATCCGGATACGACGAAAGATACCACGGTGGTGGTGCCCCCGGTTACCAACTGCTGGAAGGACCCCGTCTCGGTCTCGCTGGCCACTGATTTCAATCAGTGGTTCACCCGTTATTCCGGCTGGACTGGCGGCGACGCAACTTACTCAATCCTGTTGCCTGATGGCAGAACGCTCTGGCTTTTTGGCGACAGTTTCATCGGTACGGTTCGACCCGACCGCAGCAGACCCGGAAGTTCGTTTTACCGCAATGCGGCCATGGTGCAGGAAGGAAATGAATTCACCACGCTGCCCGTAAACGGTAATGCCTTCATCCGACCGCCCGATCCAGGCTGGTGGTACTGGCCCGGTCACGGTGTGGCCGATGGAGATACCCTGCGGGTGGTGATGTTTGGTATGAAATCTACCGGCACCGGCGCCTGGGATTTTGCCTACGGGAGTCTGGATGTGGCTACTTATCATCTTCCCGACCTGTCACTCATCTCTATCGAGCGGAAAAAGGCCGGTCCGGCCATCAACTTCGGGGCGGGAGTTATGACCACAGGCGATTACACCTATATATATGGTGCCGAAAAGGTCGGCTTCTCCAAGTACCTGCATGTCGCGCGCGTACAGGGGCGCAACCTGAACAGTCAGTGGGAATATTTTGACGGTACTGGATGGACAACCGATGAATCTGCCAGCGCCCGACTTTTTTCCAGTGTTTCAGAGCAATTTGCCGTGTTTGAAGACGGAGGAAAGTTCTATCTGCTCACACAACACCATATCCTGGGCGGAGAAATATACCTCTACGATGCAGACAGCCCGACCGGAGCATTCAAAAACAAACGCACGGTGTACTGTACTCCCCAATCGCATCAGGGAGAGCTGTTCACCTACAATGCTTTTGTGCATCCTCAGTTTTCCGGTAACGGTGAGCTCCTGGTTTCGTATAATGTGAACAGTGGCTCATTTGCCGATCTATTCCAGAACGCCGACACCTACCGACCTTATTTTGTCAGAATTAAAGGCTGGAACTGATGATCAAATACTGTTTTCCAATACTCGCTGTACTGCTGGCTGCCTGCTCCCCCGGCAAACTTCCCCTGAAAGAACCCGAAATTACGGTAGAGCCGGCACCTGAATGGACAAACTTGTTTTACCGGCAGTCGGGCTGGTTCGGTGCCGATGGTATCTTTTCCATTCCGCTGAGCGGGGTGGACAAACCCGGAAACGCCGGTAACCATGAAACCCTGCTGCTTTTCAGCGATACTTATATCGGAGAGGTGGAAAATGGAAAGCCCAAACCCGGAAACCGGATGGTGAACAATACTGTTGCCGTGGTGAAGGGGAACTCTGCACATCCCGACAGCATACAATTCTTCTATAAAAAATCCCCCGACGGCACTCCGGCCACGTTCTTTGTACCCGAAAACACGCCCCCCGGGAAAAAGGAGCATTTCTGGCTCGGCGACGGCTTTGTCAACCACGAAAAGGATAATACGCTTTATATATTCGCTTACAACATCGAAGTCACCGGCACGGGTGTTTTTGATTTCAGGGAACCCGGAGTTTCGCTCCTGGCAATTCCCGTGGCAAGTCAGCGCCCTCCGTTTGAGGGATACAGGCAGATCAAAACTCCTTTTCATATCAATACGGAATCTGCCGGGGAAGGCAATTTCGGCGCGGGTATTCTGGTGAACACCCGAAAGGCAGGAGCCGTACACCCCGATGGGTACGTGTACGTATATGCGTGCACAGGAAAGGATAAAAATCTGCTCGCTGCCCGTGTGAAGCCCCGCGACTTCGAAGATTTTACGCAATGGAATTTCTGGAACGGAAGTAAATGGGTGCCCGAAATGAATGAGTCCAGACCAATTTGTAACGCTGTTTCCAACGAACTGAGTGTAACACCACTGCCTGATGGTCGTTATGCACTGATTTTTCAGGTAATGGGCCTGTCAGATAAAGTGGGAATGCGGATTGGCAACAGTCCGGTCGGGCCGTTCGGACCCATCCGTGAAATATGGAAGACACCTGAAATGGATGAGGGCTTGTTCTGTTACAATGCCAAGGCGCACCCCAATCTGTCCAGACCCGGGGAGTTACTGGTGAGCTATAATACCATCACGCTCGATTTCTGGAATGACATTCAGAAGAATGCCCACATATACAGACCACGTTTTGTGAAAATCAAATTCTGATTTGCTGGTGTATTATTTCTTTTGAATTACCTTGCTGCCAAATTATTGTCGCATGGTCAGACTTATTGTCACGTTAAACATATTGCTCGTTCTGGTTTCCTGCACTCAGCAGACAGTTGCTCCCGGGTTCAAACCCAATCCACAACAAGTTGCCGAGAGACCGGTTAAAACCCTCGATATCGGCGCGCAGGCCCCCGATTTCAAACTCCCCGGGGTTGACGGAAAATTCTACACACTGGCCGACTTCGCAGATGCAAAGGCACTGGTTATTGTTTTTACCTGTAACCACTGTCCGACAGCCCAGGCTTACGAGGACAGAATCAAATCGGTAGCAGCCGATTACCGCAGCAAAGGAGTCGCACTCGTGGCTATCTCGCCTAACAGTCCGCTCGGGCTGCTTTATGAAGAACTGGGCTACACCGACCTTAACGACGATTACGAGGCCATGCAACGCCGCGCACAGGATAAACAGTTCGATTTTCCTTATCTATACGATGGTGATACGCAGGAAACATCCCTGCAGTATGGTCCGGTGGCTACCCCGCACGCTTTTCTGTTCGACGGAGAACGCAAACTGGCCTACCAGGGCCGCCTCGATGCCACGGAAAAGCCCGGTAAGGCCAATAGTGAAGATCTCAGGGCCGCCCTCGATGCAGTACTCTCCGGTACGCCTGTTGCCAATCCGGTAACGAAATCGTTCGGCTGTTCTACCAAGTGGGGCTGGAAACTCGAATACAAGGACAAGGCCGAACAGGAATGGAAATACAGACCCGTTGTACTCGACAAAATTGATACAACCGGCATCAGAAAACTCGTGAAGAACGAGGACTCCGGTAAACTCCGCCTGATAAATGTGTGGGCTACGTGGTGTGGCCCTTGCGTCATGGAGTTTCCCGACTTTATAGTGCTGCAGCGCATGTACGGAGCACGCGACTTTGAGTTCATCTCCGTTTCGGCCGACAAGCCTGATAAAGCAGCCAAAGCCCTGCTTTTTTTGCAGGAAAAGTATGCATACAACAAGAACTATATCTTCAATTCGGAAGACAAATATGCATTGATTGAAGCCATAGATCCTGAGTGGGAGGGCGCCTTGCCCTACAGCATGCTTGTTGAGCCGGGTGGAAAGGTGGTGTGGAAATGCATGGGCACTGTTGACTTCGCCAAACTGAAAAAGGTTATTGTTGACCATGAAATGATTGGCCGTTATTTCTAAAATTCGCATTT
>JAJTFM010000020.1 GCA_021298575.1 Saprospiraceae bacterium
CAGATAAGTAATTTCATTTGCTTCCATGAGATTTACTAGTTTTCTGTGTAAAATCTGCGCAAAACATCTGCGTGACATCTGCGCGAAAAACCATTTACCCGGCCCACCCGTCTCTATCCAGACTCCGGTAATGAATCGCCTCCGCCAAATCCTCGATCCGGATATCTTTGCTGCCGGCCAGATCAGCGGCTGTGCGTGCCACCTTCAATATCCGGTCGTATGCGCGCGCGGAAAGTTGCAAGCGCTCCATGGCGGTTTTCAGTAGCGTTAGTCCGGACGAATCGAGCCGGCAAACCTCGCGCACCATGCGGCCGGGCATCTGTGCGTTGCAATACACTTCGGACATATCTTTAAACCGTTCGGCCTGTATTTCCCGCGCCTGGAGCACGCGTGCGCGGATGTCGGCACTGTTGAGCTTGGGTCGCTCGGTACCGGTGAGCTCGTCGTAACTCACAGGAGTTACCTCCACGTGCAGGTCAATGCGGTCGAGCAGCGGACCGCTGATTTTGGATACGTAGCGTTTCACCACGCCCGGACCGCATACGCAATCTTTGTCGGGGTGATTGTGGAAGCCGCACGGACAGGGTTGCGTTGCATAGTTGTCAAATCCAATTAAAGGGTAAAAAACCGGAAAATCCAGCGTATCCTACTGAAATGAACACTTTAGGAGATCATTTGAGAAAGGTTCGCTTGAATCGAGGTTTATCTCAACACGATGTAGCAAAGATTCTGGAAGTTACAACTGATACCGTTACCTATTGGGAGAACAATCGAAACCAACCGACTGCTAAGTTTGCTAAAGCCATCATCGAATTTCTTCGGTATATCCCTTTCTCCCTCGATGGTTGTTCCATCGGGAAGCAGTTGTACTACGCCAGGCTTGTCACTGGGAAAACTCAACAGGAGGTTGCCAAACTGATAGGCTGTGATGAATCAAATTTGAGGTCTATCGAATTGGGCAGAAGGAAACCTGGAGTGGATACGACGAGGAAAATTGAAGAATATGTCAGGGTGGCTTTGGATACTTTGCCAAATGAGAAAAGAGAATTGACCAATTTAATACCGCCAATCCCAAGTGTTCCGTCGCCTTTGCCAGCATCGGCGGCCTGTTATCACTATGCTTTCTGACCTCATTCGAAATGATAAAAATTCAAGCCAATAAAAATTTTGTAAAATGCCAATATGCAGATTGGGGGGGGGCAAATATTTTTATTTTTTCAAAATTTTATATCTAATATTTTGAATTAACAAAAAAACAGTCAAATAAATTTGCTGTTTATAATAAACAAACTACTTTCACTGGCATAATCCGGCAAATTTCACGCATTCAAATTACAGTTCCCAAATGATTTTAAGTACCTAACACGCATCCCCCCGTTCGCAAACCGAACCTTCCTTACTGTTTTTAACGTCATTAGTTTTCGGGTGTTTGTCCGAAAGAGAGTCCTCATTTTAAGAAAAAGAGGCAGCGGTGGACGCCGCCGCCTCCGAACCGAACCCCGAAAGCCCCCGGTTCTCATCCTGAAATGGCCGGGTAAAACAATCAGAGTAGGGATCACTATAAGTCTACAAAAGTATGAAACACTTCCGTTTTTACCGAAGCAAAAAGTCTGAAACTCGCTTCGAAAGTCATGGAGGTCCCATTTACCAGAGAAGAAAAATGTTTCTCTTGCTCATGGTGAACCTTATGATCGTTTCTCAGGGCGCAACCCAGTTGCCCTGCCTTGGCGTAGCTACTGAATGTTCCGGCTCCACCGATCCTGCAGTATGGGCAACTTACAAATGTATCCAGGGGCCAGCCAATTTCTCCGATTTGGCAAGCCCAGGACAGTCATTATTATTGCCTCAGTCACAAGCGGCTACCACAGCACAAAGAATTATCGTTAAAGGCCTGATAAAAGACGACATCTCAACGGCCACCGGGGGTTATACTTTTGCGGCAGGCTCAGAAATCATTTTTGCAGATGAATCCAGCGGCATTGAGGTGAATACAGGATGCAAACTCACCCTTGACAATACAATTTTGAAGGGTTGCGAACGCATGTGGAAAAGCGTTTATGTAAAGATTGGGGCCACTTTTATTGCCCAAAACGGGTCCAGCTTTACCGATGGAAGGGATGCTATTTTCGTGGCGCATAATTCCACCATATCCATTACGAATTGTTACTTCCAGAACAATCTTACTTCCATTAGCGTGGGAACAACTTTGCCGACAGGCCAAAAGGCTCCGGTACAATATACTGCCGGAGGAGGTATTTGGGGCAATGTGATAATTGGAGGTGATCTTAAACCACCCCTTGATTTTAAATTTTCTACTCGGGGTATTAATCTTTTGAGTCTCTCAAATATTCAGATAGGCAATGCCAGCCAGGCTCAAAATGACATTTCAAATATCAATGACTATATAGGCGATGTGGACAATGACCCTGCGCTTGCAGGTTTGTATGTCAATAATTCGGATGTCACCGTCGTCAACAGCCATTTTTCGAACAATGGTTTCGATTTGTTTGCAAATCCGTTAACTGAGCGAATGAGAGATGCGTCTCTTTCCGCTGAAAACCGCTCGAAAATCACACTTATCGGCCTAGGAATGGGATCGGAAATTATTGAAGATAGCCATGTTGGCGGGTATTTTACCAACTCGGATGGCGATGTTTCTCAAGCAAAGCTTCTTAATAATGAATATGATATAGTGCATGAGGCGCGCTCATCTATGAAATCGGCAGGCAGCCTTAAAGTCAACAATTGTAAATTCGAGGGTTTTAACAGATATGGTGTTTGGTTGAAATCAGGTGGTATTGTACCGTTAGCAGTGTTTGAAGTGAAAAATAGTATTTTCGATGATACTCGCACCATACCAAGATCCCGGGTGATGTTGCATGTGCAACCTGGCGCCCAAACTGATGGTACCAATTACAAAATTACAGATAACAAATTCTTTTTTCGAGCTCGTGCAGGATCAGAAAATTTTGTTGGAATTTGCATTTCCCTATTCAACCTAAATAAAGGATATGCTGCCCAAAATGAGTTCTACGATGAAGGGGTGATTGCCCCTAAAAGGGTTTTTTATGCTGCAACTATGGATGGGTGTATCGGGTTTCACTGGGACAACAACGATTTTTTCGGCTCCGGATCCGGTATAGGAATAGACTTGTTGGATCCTAGCCCCTCATACGATCCGGAAATTGGAATGATTATTTCAAATTCACCGCTTTGTAAATATACCTGCAACAATTTTAATAACCTGCAGGTTGGGATGGATTTTTTTGAAAACAGCGATGGCTCTACGTTAGGGTACAACAACTTTAATGGGCATCTGGATTATGCGGTTCACCTGGCACAGGAAGACTTAACAGGAATTTTGCCAGTCATCGGCAGGCAGGACAGGCGAAGCAACACTTGGTCCACTAGCGGAGCGCTTTTTGATTATCCGGGATATAACCCCAATAACGCTCAGCATAAAAACAATGTCCAAAGGTCACTTTTCTCCATCCAGGCAATAAATGAAAACTCAGCCTTTTGGGCAAACCCAAGGGAGGTAGATATAATTGACGATGCCATCGATCATATCTGGTTTCAATACAAACCGTTTTTGCCATCGGAGCCTTATCCTATTTATCCGTGCGAGCTGCCGACCTATCCTCCCTACGACCCCGGGCCGCTGGATAATATGGACATGACCATCATCAACGGAACCTTCCAGCCCTGGCGTGGGTATGTAGCCGACACCTGGGAAACCTCCTTCTACCTGTACAAACGCGCGACGGAAAATCCAGGTCTGATTACTGCCGGTAGTGCCGAGGCCAGTTGGTATGCCTCACAGTACAATGGGAACCTCGGAAAATTTTCGCGCGTATTTGAGGGTTTTGTTTCGCTTTCAGGGGAATCGTCCGCTACAACTGGTTCACAATTAATGACAGACCTTAATGCAATTAGCACAACCACCATTTATGAGCAAAATCTCAAGACCTGGCTTGGCATTGCGTTAGACCAATACATAAACAATGCAGAGATTCTCTCTCCTCAACAAGTGTCAGACTTGACTGCAATTGCCGATCAATGTCGGGGCGAAGGGGGCCTTGGAGTGGTTTTTGCACGCCTGGCATTAGGTCAACCCAGCACCAGGTCGGGTGATTGCCCGGAAATAGAGGAACGGAACGTGCAGGCTTCCGAACTGATATTTGAAAGCCATATTTTCCCCAACCCGGTCAGCGGGGCGTTCAGCATACAGGTAAGCCATGCCATTCAAGATGGCCACGCTCGATTGTTGGATACTGATGGTCGGACTGTAGGGAACTGGAGATTTTCCGGCACCCAATTTACGGTCAATCCTGAACCCATGGCCTCGGGCGTTTATTTACTGGAAATATCAAACCAGGGTAAGATTTTGAGCCGAAACAAGATTGTGTTCATTCATTAAGATTCACAAACCTGTGTCGGTGGCATGAGCCGCCGACACAGGTCAATTCAAAACCATGCGACATCTATCCATAATTTTTCTTCTGAATTTTATCTGCCTTACCGTTCAAGCTCAGATGCACGATAATAACTGGATTTTCGGTTACACCTTCGGTGCGGGCAACACCGATGGCACTCTGCTGCATTTCGAGAATGGATACCCTGAATTCAAACTGGAAAATGTCCAGCAGGATTATTTCTATTATTGCATCCTGTGCAGCGATTCCACAGGTAACCTGCTTTTTCATACCGACGGCAGGCAGCTGCGCAATAGACTCCATCAGGTTATGGAAGGAGGAGATGTTATTAACCCTGGCCAAATGTGGGTTGTATTTTATGATGGGTATCCAACTGTTACCGGTGGATTGGCTATACCCGCTCCGGGTTTGAAGAATTATTATTATCTGATCCATACTACCTTAAAAGACGGCGACAACTTAAATATACTTTGCCCTGAACTGCTATACAGCCTGATAGACATGAACGCAAACACCGGTCTTGGTAAAGTGATTGAAAAAAACAAAGTCATCGCAACTGGTGACCTGCCAAGCCCGGTGATTGTCAAACATGGTAACGGGCGCGACTGGTGGCTTATTGTCGGGGATATGATTTCTCAAAATTATTTTATTTACTTGATTGATTCCAATGGAATTCATTTAAAACACGAACAAAATATCGCCCCGGCTTCACTCACTGATTATCCATACGCCAAGGCTTCTCCTGACGGAACTTTTTTTGTCAGCAACGATGATAGTACCGGCCTTTGGATATTCGATTTCGACCGTTGCAGCGGGCTTTTAAGCAACCCTCGTGTTTTGCCCTACCAACCACCCGCATTTTGGACGGCAACCATTGCATTTTCACCCGATGGGCGGTTTTTATATCCCGGAACCCATCTGTTTGTATATCAATTGGATATGCAAACGATTGACAGCGCTCAAATGTCTTTTGATACGATCGGCAGATATGAATATGGATCAAGTCCCGCCCCGCCTTATTTGACCCATTTTGAGCTTCCCGAACTTGCACCGGACGGAAAGATTTATTATGGTACGTTTAACAATTCCACGGCTTACCATGTGATAAACAGGCCCGGCTTGCCTTTATTAGCCAGCGATATGGCGCAACGCGGCCTTGTGCTGCCCCGGCATAACAAGGAGACGCGCTGTTATTTCCCGAATTACCGCCTCGGAAAATGGCTCGATTCACCGTGTGATACCTTGGGCTTTGCTTCGCCGCCCGGAAGCGGCTTCAAGGATGTGCCCTGGTCGGAGGGCCGGGACCTAGAATCAAAGGAAGAAATCAAAGTGCTTAAACTGCCGCCGGGGTTTTATATCCCCCCGGCAAATGAGCAGCAGGCAGAACAGGACTATGACCCCTTGAACATGAAAACTCTGGTGCGAAAAGAGTTGGAACGAAGGCGAAATAAATCAATTCAAGAATCTGTCCTACCTAAAGTCAAACACGAATAAGCCATGCGTATTTTTTCTCTACTTTTACTTTTGCCAGGGTTCCTCTCAAGCCAGGTTTTGCCGGATCAGGTTTGGTTGGCAGGCACACACGATATTCCGGGCCAGCCCGGGTATGAGAATGTCATCATTCGGTTTCAGAGCGGTCAGGTTCTTACCGAAACCACCGACCTTCGTATGAATTTCGAAAGCACGGTAGCTGTCATGCCGGACTCACTTGGAAATATCCTTTTCTACACCAATGGATGTTATGTCGCCAATGTTCAGGGCGACACTATGGCTAATGGTGCAGGGCTGAACCCGGGCGAAATGGCTGACTGGACTTGCCCGACCAGTGGCTATGCAGCTCCGCTTGGGGCGATGGCTCTTCAATTGCCGGGGAATTCGCACTTGTACTATCTCTTTCACATGGGGGTCAGGTACAATCCGGAAAAGAAGTTGACCTATGGGCCGTTTTATTACTCTATCATTGATATGGAGATGGATGGTGGGAACGGTGCTGTAATTTCCAGCAACAACATATTGTCAGATGGGCATTTAGAACCATTTACAGCAGTACGCCATGGCAATGGTCGCGACTGGTGGTTGGTGTTCCCTGAATATGGCACCAATAAATACTACCGGGTACTTTTTTCGGCATCAGGGGTACAACAAATAGACACTCAAGAGATTGGAGAGGCATTGTCTTGTCGTTATATCGGATCATCGGCTTTTTCTCCAAACGGCGTCAGATATGCGCGGCAACAGCATTGCGGAGTGGTTGTCATGGATTTTGACAGGTGTTCGGGAGCGTTCAGCAATGCCCGTTTTATCGGTATGCCGTTTCGGGCAATATTGGGAGGAGGAATTGCTTTCAGCGGGGATGGCAACAAACTGCTTGTCAACACACAGCTATCCATACAGGAAGCAGACCTGACATTGCCCAACCCTGTTCTGGATACGATCGTTCCTTCATTAGACATTGCCGGAGCAAGTTTACTTTTGATGCAGTACGCACCTAATGGCAAAATATATATGAACAATCTGGGGCGCACGAAGGCTTACCATGTAATAAATACACCGGATGACCCCGATATAGGTTTTGAGCAAAGAGGGCTTTCACTTCCGGTCTATGCAATACGTTCACTTCCAAATTATCCAAATTATCGGCTTTATGACCTTCCTGGGAGTATTTGTGATACTTTGGGCATTGACGAGCCAATAGTGAGCGCCAAGGACAGCAACCCTTTGCTCGAAATTTCCGTTTTTCCCAATCCTTTTTTGGACAAGATCACCGTAACACTGAATTCAGACCTCCCCAATACTTTTTTTTCTCTGTATGATCAAACAGGAAGGCTTGTTCTAAGCGCCAATCTTGTCGATGAAACAACAAAGTTGACCGGAATCAAGCTGCCAGTGGGAGTTTATTTTTCGGAAGTCAAAGAGGGGGAAAGCGGTCGTAAAGTGCGCGGAAAATTGATAAAAGCAGGGAACTAGGCTCCGGTAATGAATATCCACGATAAAATCGTGGTACGGGTTTCCAATATCGGATTTGTTCGGTTTCCTATTGGATATCCGATTTGGTTTGTGCGCGGTCATGGTTTTGTTACTGGCGACGAATATAGAAAGCAGTTTCGTTGGTTTCTTGTACCAAAATAGAAAGCTTTCCTTATGGAAACTATTTTCGTTTGGCAATCAGTTTTAAACAAAGAGAAGTTTCCCGAAGCTCTTTGGACAAATCTTCATCTTATGAATAAAATCTTTCGGAGATTCAGCGGCCTGTACTTCACCACAATTCAAAGCAGGTGAAATAGCGGAACGAATGATTTGCGACCAGAAATGCTTGCCGCTATATGTTTGAGGCAACGCTTTTGCCGAATCAATTTCACGGGAAGCGAAATCAATTAAGCGGTTTTCAAGTTCGTATGCTTTCATAATTTCATGGTGTTATACCCAACGGAAAGTGGTTTGCGAAAATTTCTCCCCATAAATCCGTAATAATCAACCAAATCAATCCTGAAAATCTCGCAAATCACAGAAATCCTGGTATAGTTGGTGAAAAAATTTTAAAATCGCCCATCAAAAATCTATTCGGAAATCGGAAATCGAACAAATCGGATATCGGAAATCCCTACCCCGCCCATCCTTCTCTATCCAGACTCCGGTAATGAATCGCCTCGGATAAATCCTCGATCCTGATATCTGCGCTGCCACCCAGATCGGCGGCTGTTCTGGCTACTTTCAGAATGCGGTCATACGCCCGGGCGGAGAGTTGCAGCCGTTCCATGGCGGTTTTCAACAGTGTAAGTCCTTCAGTTGTAAGCTTACACACCTCGCGTACCATGCGCCCGGGCATTTGGGCGTTGCAATACACGTCTTTGAGGTCTTTGAACCGCTCGGCCTGCACAGCGCGCGCCTGCAGCACGCGTGCGCGAATTTCCTCGCTGCCGAGTTTGGGGCGTTCGGGAGCAGACATGCTGGTGAGCTCTTCAATTTTTACGGGCGTCACTTCCACGTGCAGATCAATTCGATCCAGCAAAGGCCCGGAAATCTTTGATACATAACGTTTTACCACACCTGCGCCGCAAACGCACTCTTTTTCGGGGTGGTTATAGTAGCCACAGGGACAAGGATTCATGGATGCTACCAGCATGAAGCTGGCCGGATAATCCACCGTTATTTTTGCCCGGCTGATAGTTACTCGCCGCTCTTCCATGGGCTGGCGCATCACCTCCAGTACCTGTCGCTTGAATTCCGGCAGTTCGTCGAGAAACAAAACGCCGTTGTGAGCCAGACTGATCTCTCCGGGCATCGGGTCGGAGCCGCCACCCACCAGCGCCACATCGCTGATAGTATGATGCGGCGACCTGAAAGGACGCGTGGTGACGAGCGCCGAGTGATCGGGCAACATGCCGGAAACCGAATGTATCTTCGTGGTTTCCAGCGCTTCCTGTAAAGTTAACGGCGGCAGGATGGTGGGCAGTCGGCGCGCCAGCATCGTTTTTCCGGCGCCCGGCGGACCGATCAGGATTACGTTGTGCCCTCCGGCGGCAGCCAGTTCGAGCGCCCTTTTGATATTTTCCTGTCCTTTTACATCCTCAAAATCGAGGTCGTAATTATTCATGTTGGCTGCAAACTCCTCCCGGGTGTTCACCTGCATGGGCTTGATTCCGGAGGAGCCGCCCAGCACTTCAACCGCCTCGAGCAGCGTGTCAACGCCGTAAATCTCGAGGTCGTTCACGATAGCGGCTTCCCGGGCGTTTACCCGGGGCAGGATGAAGCCCTTGAATTTCTGTTTCCGGGCCTGTATGGCAACACTCAGTGCTCCCTTGATCGGGCGCAGTGAACCGTCGAGAGAAAGTTCTCCCATGATAAAATACTGATCCATCCCGTCGGAGGCAATCAGGCCGGCGCCGGCGAGCATACCCAGTGCAATAGGCAGGTCGAATGCCGTTCCTTCCTTGCGGATATCTGCCGGGGCGAGGTTGATGATGGTGCGGAGCCTGGCCGTCCGGATTCCGGAATTTCTGACGGCCGCCTCGATGCGGGCGAGACTCTCCCGCACGGCGCTGTCAGGCAATCCGACAATCTGAACCGGCGGGATTTTTTCTTCCGGACCGATCATGGGTCCTCCGGTGTTGGTTTCAATGGTGATGGTACGCGCGTCCACGCCGTGGACTGCGCCTGCGTATGTTTTTACGAGCATAAGCGTGAATGGATGAGGTTTAAGAGCTTGTTCAGAAATCTCTCGCCGAGTCAAAAACGGCTCATTTTTCGCCATTTTTCACCTTTTTTCAGTTACGTAGCACCGGCTACGCGCCTTCAAAAACGCAAAAACTGACAAAAAATCAGCCTGTTTTTGCCAACGGCAGAGAATCCTGAACAAGCTCTAATGAAGAATGCCCGGCGTTTCCGTGACGGTGTCTGCCGGTTTTTTATATAAAATTACGGGAAAAAATGCGAGACTGTCAATAGCCATTGCACTGATTAATGAAAATTCATGCACACTCGGGGTCCGATATCGCAATTCTTCGGTATCATTATTTTACTTTCGCGCCGTCCAAACACACATACATTCATGGTTATATTCAAGAAGGTGGCGGATATGCAGTCGTGGCTGATGGCACAGGGTCGGCCCGTTGGTTTTGTGCCCACCATGGGTGCACTGCATGAGGGTCATCTGGAGCTCGTCCGCATGTCGAAGCGCGATGCCTGTCTTACGGTTGCCAGTATTTTTGTCAATCCCACCCAGTTTAACGATCCTGCGGACCTGGAGAAATACCCTCGTATGCCTGAGCAGGATGCTGCACTGCTCGACGGAGTGGGTTGCGACGTGCTTTTTCTGCCTTCTGTGGAAGAGGTGTATCCGCCCGGTGTTGACCTTGCCGTTCGGCTCGACTTTGGCAGTCTCGACAAGGTCATGGAGGGCGAGTTTCGTCCCGGTCATTTCGGAGGGATGGCCACGGTGGTGAATCGTTTGCTCGATATCGTGAAACCGCAGAAGTTGTACATGGGGCAGAAAGACTATCAGCAGCTCAGCATCGTGCGCGACATGATCCGGCAACTGGCACTTTCGGTCGAGCTGGTCATGTGTCCGACTGTGCGTGAACCCGACGGACTGGCCATGAGCAGCCGCAACCTGCGGCTAAGTGCTGCCATGCGGGAGGTGGCTCCGGTTATTCACCGCACCCTTCAGTGGTCGGGAGAAGAGCTGAAAACGGGCCGGGAGGCATCGGAAATCAGCCGGGAGGCCATGGATAAACTGACTGAAGCGGGTCTGAGACCCGAATACTTTGAAATAGCCGACGGCATCACGCTGCTGCCCGTCCGGCACTACGGCGACAGCGAATCCATTGTCGCCTGTGTGGCTGCCTTTACCGGGGATGTGCGGCTGATTGACAACATAGTGCTCAGATAGTCGGTAAAAACAGGCAGATTATCGCAATTTTCTTGTGCGGGAGGTTTTTCTCCCTTAGTTTTGTAGCAAAACAAAACTGAAACTATGCTTTATACCATTGCAGCCCTTGTGATACTGATTTTCCTCAGTATCGTCACCGTTCAACAGGGAACGGTAGCCGTCACTACCATTTTCGGAAAATACAGCCGCACCCTTCGGCCGGGTCTGAATTTCCGTATTCCGCTTATCGAGGCCATTTTCAAACGTATATCGGTTCAGAACCGCGCGGTGGAGCTGAACTTTCAGGCGGTTACCATTGACCAGGCCAACGTACATTTCACCTCGCTGCTGCTATTCTCTGTGATGGATGATCACGAGGAGACCATCAAGAAAGTGGCTTTCCGCTTTTTGAGCGACCGCGACCTCATGGCTACTCTCAGTCGCACAGTAGAGGGAAGCATTCGTTCCTACGTGGCCTCCAAGAAACAGCAGGAAATACTGAGCCTTCGCCGCGAAATTACCGAAGCCGTGAAGAGCAATATCGATCACATGCTGGAGGACTGGGGTTATCATCTGATTGATCTTCAGATAAACGATATCACTTTCGACGACGAAGTGATGCGCTCCATGTCGAAAATTGTTGCTGCCAACAACCTGAAGGCTGCTGCGGAGAACGAAGGTCAGGCGCTGCTGATTACCAAGACCAAAGCTGCTGAAGCCGAGGGCAATGCCATCAAGATTGCTGCTGAGGCAGAGCGGGAAGCCGCCAAGATGCGCGGTCAGGCGGTGGCTCTGTTCCGTGAGGAAGTAGCCCGGGGTATGAGTCAGGCTGCCAAGGAGATGCAGAACGCCAATCTCGATACATCGGTGATACTTTTCTCGATGTGGACAGAAGCGCTGAAAAACTTCACCGAGCACGGAAAAGGCAATGTAATTTTCCTCGACGGTTCGGTTGACGGGATGCAGAAAACCCTGAGGGAAATGATGGCCCTGAGTTCGACAGATTTCATGTCGCAACAGGGTAAAAAATAATGATTTCTCACACAGGGGGTGCTTCCGGCCGGAAGCACCCCCTGTTTCTGCTGGCACTTACGCCATACTATCCTGAATCCGGTTAATCAGATGAGTTATCTTCCAACAAACAGACTATGCAGTTACTTTTCCGGAAAAGCCTGACATCAAATCAAATATCCATGCGCCATTTGTTTTCCACCATTGCACTGACGCTCCTGACGGGTTTTACCCTGAATGCCAAACCGGTTGATGAGCCGACAGCCAGGCTGGCAGCCATGAATTTTTACCGTTCAGTTACCGGCACTCTGCCCCCGGCTCAGTCGGTGACGCTTGCTATCACCGAAGAGGTAATCCTGAATGAGGAATCTGTTGCGCTGTACTACATTTTTGATATGGGTGAAGACGGATTCGTCATTGTCTCTGCCGATGATAACCTGCTGCCGGTTATAGGCTACTCGAAGGAAAGGGTGTTTCCAAATGAATCGTTGCCGCCACATATTGCCAAATGGTTTGAACAGTACAAGGCTGAAATCAGGTATGTACTGGAAAACGGGATAACAGCTACCGATGAAATACGAGCAAAATGGTCGGCTTTGCTTTCCGGCGAAACTCAAAATACCGATGTACTGCTGGAAGTCAATCCGCTGCTGACGACCAGATGGGACCAGGCACCTTATTACAATGCCAATTGCCCCGGCGGAGCGGTTACCGGTTGTGTGGCCACTGCCATGGCGCAAATCATGAAATACTGGAATTATCCGCAGCAGGGTGTGGGCTACCATTCCTACAACGAAGATGACTATGGCACCTTGTCTGCCAACTTCGGAGCTACTACCTACAACTGGAGTGCGATGCCCGATGCCGTTTTCTCGCCCAATAATGCCGTGGCTACGCTGATGTATCACTGCGGAGTCAGTGTGGATATGAATTACGGATTGGCATCCAGCGGGGGTAGCGGAGCGTATGTGTTGTCATCCGCAAGCCCGGTGACACATTGCAGCGAGTATGCCCTGAAAACCTATTTCGGATACTCGCCAACCATCTCCGGGGCAAAGCGGTCGAACTATACCAGCTCCAGCTGGATCAATCTGATGAAAAGCGAGCTGGATGCCAGCCGCCCCATTCTGCATACTGGCTTCGGTTCCGGAGGCGGTCATGCTTTTGTATGCGACGGATACGACAATAGCAATTACTTCCATTTTAACTGGGGGTGGAGTGGCAACTCGGACGGCTATTTCTGGATAGACCAGCTAAACCCGGGAACGCTGGGAGCAGGTGGTGGCAGTGGAGGATTCAACAGTAACCAGCAGATACTTGTTGGTATAAAACCGCCGGGATCAGCACCGCAGGCTGCCAATATTCAGCTATTCAGTGCAGTTACCGTCTCTCCCAACCCGATTCAGTGGAATCAGGGATTTACTGTGAATGCAAATATCGTCAACAAAGGTACTTCTGCCTTTTACGGAGATATTACTGCGGCACTGTTCGACGAGAGCGGCAATTTTGTGGATTTTATAGATACCTACACCGAAAGTAGCGGACTACCGCCCAACTACTACTATTCCAACGGACTCAACTTCAGCACAACCGGACTGGAGGCGGCTCCGGGTCAGTATTACATAGGAATCTATGTGAAGCCGGCCAGCGACTGGATACTGGCGGGGAACGGGAGTTACGCTAATTATATCCCGGTGTCTATCGTTTACGGCAACAATATAGAACTGTATGCCAATATTACCCCGACACCTAATCCGCTGGTACAGAATCAGCCGGCCAGTTTTTATCTGGATCTGGCGAACTACAGTTCTACAGCCTTCAACGGTACTTTTTCACTGGATGTTCACGACCTCGACGGAAACTGGATACAAACGATTCAGGAGCTTAATAACTACTCTCTTTGTGCGAACTGCCATTTTACGAATGGCCTGACATTCTCCACCGGTGTACTCGATCTGGAGCCTGGCTCTTACCTGCTGGCTGCCTGGGAGAAAGCAAACGGTTCCGACTGGGATCTGGTTGGCTCCACTGACCACGAGAATCCGATAGAGATTACTGTGCGTGCACCGTTGCTTTCTCCGGATGCTTACGAGAACAACAACACACAAAACAGCGCCAGCAATCTGCCGCTTGCGTTTTCATCAAACACGGCCAATATTGTTACGACCGGATCGAATAATCACGTGGGTACCGACTATGATTATTACAAAGTGTTTTTTCCGGCGGGCTACTCCTATAAAGTCACACCAAGAGTACACGATAGCTATAACAGCGGAAACGGCCAGACGTACACCAACGACGTGCTGTTTTCATACAACCTGAATGGCACCTGGTCGGATGCCATTGACGATGTGGCCAGCGGATTCATCACGGTACCGGGCAACGAGACCATGTACTTCCACGTGGCCCCCTATTTTCAGGGAGAAACCGGAACATATCAGTTACAGATACAAGTGACAAGAACGGCGGCCACCGCTGTCGGCGATCCGGATGAAAACGCGATGGTTAGTATCTTTCCCAATCCGGTGAAAGACAAGCTGAGTATTGTTGCGGAGGATACTCAAATCCGTTCCGTCACCATTTTTGACATTTCCGGCAGACCGGTTCTAACTGAGGAAAATCAGGAAGAAATCAGTGTTTCTGGGCTTCCAGAAGGCTCATACCTTGTGGAAATAGCGACAGACAAGGGTGTTCTGCGGAAGAAGTTTGTGAAAATGCGCTAACTCCTGATAATCGTCTTCACATTTCCGCGGGGCTTTACATTCCCGCTGAGGTAGAGAATATGCCTTCTGTTGGGCCTTGAATTGTCGTAAATGATGACGCCGGCAAGCGTTTTGCCAGCTTTTTTATAGCTGTCGAACTCAACGCGTATGACGGCAGTATCGCCGGGCATCACCGGATATTTCGGGAGGCTCAGCGCTGTACAGTCGCAGCTTCCCTTTGAGCTGCTGATTACATACGGGTGATTGCCGGTATTGACCACTACAAACGAGTCGAGCAGAATAAACCCTTCATTGATGGTGCCGAAAGATATGGTATCCCGCAGGTATTGCACCGTTGTGGGCTCTGGTTCTCCGGGATGCTGCAGGAATTGGATGTAGCTTGCCACACGGCGCTGACCGGTAGTATCCAGTAGTTTGCATGTGGCCTCCAGTTGCCGACCGTGATATGCGCCCTGGTAGCGCGCATACCCGAGCGCTTTCAGGCTGTCGGCGCTGTTCAGTGTGGGCAGCAGCGTCTGCAGGTCGGGAGATAATTGCTGGCTGGAGAGCTGGCTCCCGGCCAGAAGAAATATCAGGAGAACAGAAAGATTCTTTGCCATTTTTACATTGTGAGTCGCACGCACAGGTGCCGAAAAGCGCTGTAAAGGTAGTTCTACCGCTTTGAAAACGACAAAAAGTCTGAAAATTGTATCATTTGGTATGCAAGAATTGCTCTGCCTGATCGTTATGAAAGAAAAACATATACATGAGGAAGTCCGTCTTTTCAATTCTGATTGCCCTTTTTGCCATTTCCAGCATATTTTCCCAGTCATTTGCCGGGAAGTACAACGGTGTCTACCAGAGTGAACCTGTTGTGCTTACACTTGTAGCATCGGATGGCGGTGCCTATTCAGGTGTGCTCGACGACAGTCACAACAAATACGACGTGACTGCCCGTGGACAGGGTGGCGAACTGACTGGTCAGGCCCGGGAATCGTCGCTCGGACTTACCCTTCAGCTTCGCGGGGCGTTGAAAGGAAATCAGCTGGCGCTTAAACTTGGCATCATGGGAGTAGAGTTGCCAATAGATCTTTACAGAGAGGGCGGGGGAGAAGTGCCGGCCCGTCAGCCGGTCAGTACCGTTTCGGGCAGGCAACGCGATCAGGCGCTGGTGGGTAGCTGGACGAGCCAGTCGAACTACAACAGTGGCGGTTTTGGACAGGGCTCCATGTCGAGCGAGTCCACACTGATATTGCTGGCCGACGGGCGGGTAGCTGATGGTGGCAGTCGTACGGTAGTGGGTGGTTCCGGCTGGAGTGGTTCATCGGGCGGCTCGGCAACCGGCGTGGTGGATGGCGTTTACTGGTTCACAGAGAACAAAAAGCTGTACTTGCAGGCTGATCAGAACGGCAAAACAGAAGTACAGTCGCTTGGGAAATATTACATCGAAAACAATCGCCTGCTTATCACTGCTGATAACGGCAACAAGGTTTTGTTTTACCGGAGTTAAGACCAACAAGAATAAAACAAAAAGGGCCGCCCCGATGGGGAGGCCCTTTGTCTGTGCGGGAAGCGAGAGTCGAACTCGCACACCATTACTGGCGTACGCCCCTGAAACGTATGCGTCTACCAATTCCGCCATTCCCGCAAAGGATGTTTCAAAAGCGGGTGCAAAGATAAGCGGGTTTCTTTCAAGTGCAAAGTTTTTTTTCAAAACGGTGAAAAATTTTTCTTTGACAGGAACCGCGATGTTTTGCCGAGGGAAGGGTGGTGCTTACCGGTGAAAGGCGGTGTTTTGTTGGTAAGCGGCGGCTTTCGATGAGGGAGCGGTTGATTTCTTAAGTTTTTTTCAGATTTGATAAAATTTTCATATTTTGCATTCGTATAGCCTTTTTCGGGGGGTCTATTTATAAAAATGCCATTTATTTTGATTGTTTTTTAACAAAATATTCATTTTTTTAATAAAAGTGAAACGATAAAACGTCTTTTTTAAACATTCTGCTGTTTGAGTATTTAGGTAAATAAAAAAAAGCTGACATATTTGCATCAGGTTTTGTGGAAAAAGTATTTTTTCTGGAAAATCGCGGGTGGGCGAGTGAGAAATCAGCGTGGTGCCAGAGGGTACGGAGGAGAATCAGACATACTAAATATCGTCCACTAAAAGTTGTCAAAAATTTTCAGCACAGGCTGACAAATATAGAAAAATGCCCGAGAGGGTAAAGAAAACCGAAGGCGGGGGCCCTCCGGCTCTTTCAAAGGAGAAAGAGCGGAGGGCTGTTTTTTTGTGGCCGTTCCAACCGATCTCTTATTACCTGAAAGACATATCACCGGGTTCTGTCCATCAGTATCCGGTATTTTTTTAACCATAAACAGCCATTTTCTTGGTTTTTTGGCTAAATCGGCTTACATTTGCGGCCGATTTTTCAAAAAGTTCATTTTTTTAACGTAACAGACTGATAATGAGACATTACGAAGTCACCTTCATCGTAGATCCAGTCCTGTCGGGCGATGAAGTAAAAGCGACAGCGGAACACATCCAGAAAGATTTGAAGCATTTCGGAGCTTCAATTCTTCATGTGGATGAGGTTGGCCTCCGTCAATTGGCCTACCCGATCAACAAGCGTTCGACGGGTTTTTACTATTGTGTTGAATTTGGCACATTAGAGGCCGACTGGCTGGCAAAATTCGAGCTGAACATGAAGCGCAACGAGCGTCTGCTCCGCTTCCTCACCGTGAAGCTCGACAAATACGGCGTAAAATACAACGACGACAAGCGCAATGGCCGCATTGGTTCCCGTGCCAAGAAAGCGGTTGCTGAAGCTGCTCCGGCTGCCGAAACGGCTGTTTCCGCACCGGGTGTTGTTGATCTTGACGCCTGATTTCCTTTTTCTCACTAACATTCAATACTCAGCCATATGCCAGCTTCAAGAGAAGATGTAAAGTTCCTGAGCAACCCTAAAATCGGTCTCCGGAACAAAAAATATTGCCGTTTCCGCAAATTCGGCATCAAGTACATTGACTACAAAGACTCGGATTTCCTCCTCCAGTTCATCAACGAACAGGGCAAGCTTCTGCCACGCCGTATCACGGGCAACAGCCTCAAATACCAGCGTCGCGTTTCTACTGCTGTCAAGCGTGCTCGTCACCTGGCTATCCTGCCGTATGTAGCCGATCTGATGAAGTAAGCTTCACGGAGGAACCTTTCTCACATTTTCAAAATCTTTGATCAATGAATATTATTCTGCTCGAACATATTGAAAAGGTAGGCGCCAAACATGAAGTCGTTAAAGTGAAAGACGGCTACGGACGCAACTACCTCATCCCGAAAGGGCTCGCCATTGTGGCGAACAAGCCTAATCTGGCCCGCCTTGATGGTTTGAAAAAACAGGCTGCCAAAAAAGAAGGCGCCATCATCGCCGCCAGCAAGGAACTGGCAGCCAAACTGCAGGGCGTAACCCTGAAAATCGCTGCCAAAGCCGGCGAGTCAGGCCGTCTGTTCGGTTCTGTATCCAGCCAGCACATCGTCAAGGCGCTTGCTGCTCACGGTGTTGACGTGGACAAGCGTATTGTGGAGATGCCGGAAGACGTGAAGGAACTTGGAACTTACAAGGCGATTGTCAAATTCCACCCGGAGGTACACGCAGAAGTGGCTTTCGAAGTGGTTTCTGAAGGTGCTGGTGAAGAGTAAGTAGCTGCACTGCTTTATAAGAATGGGTCGCCCCGGTTTCGGAGCGACCCATTTTGTTTGTCCGGGATATAACTCAGCGCCTTTTTCCGAGCTGCAGATTGACAAAAAAGTTGATGAAAACCCGGTTGTTTATTTCTTCGCTGACAAATATGGGTGCTTTTTGCCCGAATACATCAACCGCTACTCCTATCTCCAGCGCCTTGACCATTTCGTCGAATGCACCCCAGTCCATGTGGTATGCCAGGGAGGCGTTAATGCCCGGCATGAAAGAAATTTCCCGTAGCCCTCTCGAAAAGGCGGAAGCCCCCAGAATACGGGTATTGTCGAGGAATACAGAAGCATTTCCTTCCGTATAGCGCTGATGAATAATTCTGAAAGTGGTGCTGTTCTCACCCTGATAGGCGAGGGCGAGATAATATGGCTTCAGGATACCCAGAGTGGGGCCGATATTATAGCTCATTCCGACGGCGACTCCCCGTTGCCGGGCTTTTTCGGAATAGTATCTTTTGGCACCCCAGCCTGCACGAAGTGCCAGAAGCGTATTGGTTTTCCCGTAAACGAAGGGTCTGAACGCACGGCTTACCCTCGGGTCGCTGTTTTGACGCTGCTCCTTGGGGTGCCTGATTTCGCCAACACTGGCATACCACGTTTTGGTCTTGTAATAGGTGCGCAGGTTGCCGAATTCCATGCCAACAGACATATTCCGGTTGGTGGCCAGCCGTGCATTGAATGTGCGTTCGCGGTTATAGATAATGCCGACTTCCTGAGAAGGGGCAATACCGCCCTGCGCTACACAGACAGATGTAGCGGAAAGCAGAAGCATAACTGGTATCAGTACTCGGCGCATATTTGATAATTCAGGTTTCAAAAGTAAGGGAAAATCACTCTCCGTGGTCCATTCTTTCCAGTAAACGGGATGTGATACGCATGAAATCCATTTCCGTGATGATTCCAACCAGGTCTTTCCCTTTGACAACGGGCAGGCAGCCGATGCGGTGTTCCCGCATTTTGTTCATTGCTTCCAGGATAGTTGACTCGGGCGTAACAGTTATGGGCTTCTCAATCATAACGTCTTTAACGCATGTCAGCGTCTGTTGTTCAGCGCCGTGCATCTGGGCGAAGTGCCTGAGCAGGATACGCGATGACACCAGTCCGATCAGTTCGCCCTTATTGTTTTCCACGGGCATGTAGCGGATACGGCGCCAGTCCATAATCTCGGCCACCAGCTCTATCAGGTCGTCGCGCTGAACGGTAAACAGATCTGTTGACATGAATTCCTCGACTTTGATGCGCGAAGGTCGCCACTTTTCCAGTGCACCTATTACCGACTCGTCCCAGGTATGTACCGGTTTGTTTTCCTGCTGATTTTTGATGATGGCTGCAGTGAGTGCTGCAACGGCTTCGTCGTTGGTGACCTCTTTCTTCAGGGCAGTGAACGTACGAAGTGCCCAGCGCGCGCCCGTTTTGTGTTCCCTGGCCCTGGCTTCGATGATGTCGAGATATCTGGATATATCTTCCGTGCGTACATTCCTTTTTTTAAGTCCCTCTTTGGCCAGCGGCAGAAGTTCTTTGAGAATCAGTTCGGGCACCGGTGTTTTGGCGTCCTTAAGCCATGAAAAAGTGGTATCTATACCGAATTTGGCTGCTTTCAGGAAGTTGTCACGTGCATCGGCGAAGTCAATATGACGGGTGATATCGGGATAATGGTCGCCCATGGCTATCATGGTTCCCAGCCAGAATGCGGCGTTTGCCACTTCATCAACGGTGGTTGGCCCGGCGGGCATCACCCTGTTTTCTATACGCAGGTGCGGCTTCCCGTTGGGGGATATACCGTAGCAGGGGCGGTTCCAGCGGTAAACCGTCGAATTGTGAATCTGCAGGGCGCGAAGTTTTGGGGTGATACCCTCCTCGAGCATCTGGAGAGAATCCTCTTCAATGGCACCGGCGAGCAAAACCCTGAAACGGCTGATATCTTCCTTGTAAATTTCGGTGATATCTCCCCGGAGCCATCCGGACCCAAAGTTTACGCGTGGCAGGCGCTCGCGCATGTGGTCGTTTGTGGTTCGTGTATCAAGGCTTTGCTGAAACAGGGCGATACGCGTTTCGTGCCACAGGCGCCGCCCGAAAACCAGTGGCGAGTTGGCTGAAATGGCAATCATGGGAGCTGCCAGTACCTGCGCGATATTGTACATCTTCACAAATTCGGCGGGTGAGACCTGCAGATGTACCTGAAAACTGGTGTTGCAGGCTTCGAGCAGGGGAGAGTCGTGCTTGACGAGCAGCTCGTCAATACCTTCCACGCGCAACTCAAAGGAACTGCCGAGCAGGTGTTTCTGAATGGCGGCCATCAGGGCGAAATAGCGGTCTTTTGGCGTGAGATTGTGCATCTCCAGATCATACTTTCGCAGGGTGGGCAAAATACCGCACAGCACGAGACTGGCATCGAATTCGTCGAGTACAGTCTGTATTTCCTTCAGATACCGGAGGTTTTCAGCCTCCATCTGACTCAGACAATCGCCGCTAAATTCTCTGGGCGACAAATTGGTCTCCAGGTTGAATTTAGCCAGTTCCGTTACACACCAGGGCTTGTCATCGCCAAGTCTGGCAAGTACCTCCATATTGATGGTGGCCGGCTTCATGGTCTGTTTGTCAACGATGCACATTTCCTGTTCTGCACCTATACGAACGATATCCGACTCAAACCAGTCATTCCTGAGCATATACTGAAAAGCCTGTACGTCGTCGAGCAGACTCCTTACGAAACGCTGCATTTCATTGGCAGATGCCGCCGTTGAGACTTTCTGAAATCCCATAAAATGTTGTTATTTAATAGTACATCGTCAAATTAAAGTGCCAAAATATTGAATTCAATGCTATAAATGTTATCTTCGTCAAAAAAACATCCGACTATTTTATTTTATAGCTATTTTTGTCGTGAAGTGAAGGAATCTATTGAACATTTAACGCGAGAACCGCATATCGCGGATATTATTCGGGTGGTTGGCGAAATTGAGGCAAAACCGTCTGGAGGCTTGTATATTGACCTTTTGGAGTCAATCATATCGCAGCAGTTGAGTGTGAAAGCCTCTGAAACAATCTTCCGGCGTTTCCTGTTACTTTTCGACAACGGTTATCCTGACGTCTCTGTATTGTCCCTGATGACGCCGGAGCAGCTCCGGTTGGCTGGTGTGTCACAACAAAAAGCGCAATATATTCTCAGTGCAGCACGCTTCGCGAAAGAGCATAATCTGGAGCAAAAACGTTGGGATGACATGCCTGATGAAGAAATTATTCAGTTCCTGACTCAAATAGACGGCGTTGGTCGCTGGACGGTAGAGATGTTGCTTATTTTTTCTCTCCGCCGGCAGGATGTTTTTCCTGTGGATGATCTGGGTATCAGACGTTCCATGGTCCGTTTGTTCGGGCTTCAGGAAAGTGGGCGTGAACTAAAAAAGAGAATGATACAGCTTGCAGAGGCATGGCGCCCATGGCGTACCACGGCCAGTCTGTATCTGTGGAGATGGAAAGGCCAATTTTGAGAGCCTTTTCTTCCTGTCAACAAAGAAGCATTTGCCGGGTTTTACTTCAGCAGGATAATCCGGCCATTTTACACCTAAAGCGATTTTCATCGAGTCTTTATGAAGGATCAGTCATTATTAGTGCGTTATCCAATCGGAATGTTTGAGTACGGGAAAGAGTACTCCAATCTGGATACGCTCAGACACATCAGGGAGATAGCGGATCTTCCGAAAAAATTGAAAAAAATTGTCAAAAAACTCCGTGAGGGTGCACTTGACAAAACCTATCGTCAGCATGGCTGGACGGTAAGGCAGGTCGTGCATCACCTCGCCGACAGCCATATCAACGCTTATGTTCGTATGAAACTGGCGGTTACCGAAAACGCTCCGATTGTAAAACCGTATGAAGAACAGTTGTGGGCCGAAACGGAAGACGGGAAGCATGGCTCTGCCGGTATGTCGCTCAAATTGTTGTCCGCTCTGCACAAGCGCTGGGTATTCTTTCTGAGTCACTTGTCCGATGAAGATCTTGACAAAGTGTATTACAATCCTTCCAGCAAGCGTACTATTCAACTGAGAGAGGCTATCGCGCTCTATGCCTGGCATGGTAAACATCACCTTGCACATGTGAAACTGGTGGCCGATGGCAACAAAAAACATCAGGCAGGCGATACTGATGTAGTGGAGGTAAAAGCCAAAAGAATGCCAAAATCCGGAAATGCAGGCACCGTAACCGGCAAGGTTGTGAAGGAGGCATCCGGGGAAACCGAAGCGCCGAAGCGCAGAGGTCGTCCGCCACTCACCAAGCCCGCCGCCAAACCGGTAAGGCAGAAAAAAGGTACTAAGGTTGTTATTGATAGTGTGCAGGATACCGTATCCACTACGGCAGAGGAAGTTGTTGTTGAAAAGACAGCAGTCGCAGCCACTGCCGGAAAAACTGCCAAAACTCGTACCGCGAAGTCTGCCAGAGTTGAGGAAGCGTCTTCAGACAAGCCGAGGCGCGGTCGTCCTGCGGTGAAGAAGTCTGCTTCGGAGGCTGTTGTTGTACCTCCTTCGAATGTTGAGGAAGCGTCTTCAGACAAGCCGAGGCGTGGTCGTCCTGCGGTGAAGAAGTCTGCTTCGGAGGCTGTTGTTGTACCTCCTTCGAATGTTGAGGAAGCGTCTTCAGACAAGCCGAGGCGCGGTCGTCCTGCGGTGAAGAAGGCGGCTACCCCGGAAAAACCCAAACGCAGTCGCCGGACGCCCGAGGAAATTGCTGCAGCGAAAGAGAAAAAGGGATAGGCGTGGCGACAACAGGTCGAGTTATTGGTCGGGTTGACGGTAGTCGTCCTGGTCCGCTCGTTGTAGTGACTGCAGCCATACATGGAAATGAGCCTGCGGGCGTGCATGCGCTCAGCGATGTTTTGGAAATTTGCAGGCTTTCAGTCGCGGACTGCGTTTTATGGATCGCGATTTTAACCGGATGTGGACGCGTGCCGATGTGGACCGGGTACTTTTTCACGGGGAAGAGCATGTTTCCGGGGAAGAGTTGGAGTTGTTTCAGTTGTACAAGCTCATTTCAGAAACAATCAGGGAGGTAAGGCCTACTTCGGTTTATTTCCTTGATTTGCATACCACCTCTGCCGGCGGGGGCCTATTTTGCATACCCACAGATGAATCGGGTAGTCTGGAGTTCAGCAAAACCCTGCAGGCGCCTGTCATTCTGGGGATATTCGACAAGGTACAGGGCACCCTGCTTCGTTTTGCTGCTGATGGTCATTTCAACCGGGGAATGGCAGACACACCTGTTTATGGTGCTGCTTTCGAGGCTGGTCAGCACGACGATCCGTTGTCGGTCAGCCGTTCTGTGAGTGCTATTTTCCACACCCTTCACCGTGCTGGCTGTACAATTGACTCCCGCATGACGAATCCGGAGGAGGCTATGCTCAGGGGGTATCTTTCCGGGTTACCCCGGGTTGTGCGTTTGTTGTACGTTCACCATATACAATCCGGAGATCATTTTGTGATGCGCCCCGGGTATGAGAATTTCCAGGCTATAAAAGCGGGAGAGCACCTGGCCGACGATATACGCGGGCAGGTGCTCTCACCGTATTCAGGCATGATACTTATGCCATTATATCAGCCGCAGGGCAGCGACGGATTTTTCCTTGTGAAGGAAGAAGATCAATAGTCGTCGTCTCCGTCTTCGGCAATTTCCAGCGGCGGGAGAGACGCCCCGGCTTTTCCGGTTGGGGCGACTGAGCCAGCGAGGATATGATCCTTGATTTTCTTTTCGATTTCCAGCGCTGTTTCCGGGTTGTCGAGCATGAATTGCTTGGCTGCTTCTGCTCCCTGAGCAATTTTTGCTCCGCCGTAGCTGTACCATGCTCCGCTCTTCTGTATAATATCAAAGCTGGCGCCGAGCGAGACAATTTCTCCTGCCTTGGAGATACCTTCACCGAACACAATATCGAATTCGGCGATACGGAATGGCGGGGCGAGTTTGTTTTTAACAATTTTCACTTTCACCTGATTGCCCACTACATTTCCTTCCTTGTCCTTGATAGCGGCGCCACTTTTTCGGATATCGAGGCGTAGCGATGCGTAGAACTTGAGTGCATTACCACCGGTGGTAGTTTCGGGGTTTCCGAACATCACACCGATTTTTTCGCGCAACTGGTTGATAAAGATACAGCAGCAGCCTGTGCGACCAATGGTGGCGGTGAGTTTCCGCATGGCCTGGCTCATAAGCCTTGCCTGAAGACCCATTTTTGAGTCGCCCATTTCCCCTTCGATTTCAGAGCGGGGTACGAGCGCCGCAACAGAGTCCACAACGAGAATATCCACAGCACCGGAGCGGATAAGATTTTCTGCGATTTCGAGGGCTTGTTCACCGTTATCCGGCTGGGAAATCAGGAGATTATTGACATCCACGCCGAGCGCTTCCGCGTAAAAGCGGTCGAACGCGTGTTCGGCGTCCACGATGGCTGCGATACCGCCTTTTTTCTGACATTCGGCGATTGCGTGGATGGCAAGAGTTGTTTTACCGGAAGATTCAGGACCGTATATTTCAACAATACGTCCTTTGGGGTAACCGCCACAACCCAGTGCTATATCGAGTCCGATGGATCCGGTGGGAATTACCTCTACTTCAATAGCCTGTTTGTCGCCCAGGCGCATTACCGTGCCGCGACCGTAGGTTTTGTCGAGCCTGTCAATGGTTGACTGGAGGGTTTTTAGTCGTTGGTCTTTATCTTCTGCCATGCTGTTAATTGGTTACGATAAGTGAAAAAATGGTGTTTCGGAGAAATTCAGGGCAAAATTAAACAAAGTGTTTGTTTTTTAAAACATTTTGGAGCAAAAATTTTTGCTTTTGTTTTATGTTTTTTACAAAAACCTGATAATCAGCATAATAGAATTTTATTTGCATAGTGGTGGTTCTATGCTTTACAATCCTCAACTGAATTTCAATATAAAATTAAAGGTATTTACTTTATATATGCAAGTCCGGGTAGTGATTTTATTTTCAAAGATTGGGTTTGTCGGGTGCGGGCGCGCTGGCGTGATAGTCTGACTGCACCCTTTGGGCGTAATCGTCGAGCAGCGACAGTATCCGTGCCTCGCTGTCCGACTGTACGATAAGGCCGATGTGGTACGACATGGACTGCATTCGCCAGGCGATTTCGGGATCGTTGAAGTTGCCGGTATCCGGCCATTCCTGTCGGGTGAGTGAGACGATAATTCCTGCGTGATCGTTCCTGACGGCTGGCAGTTTGTATTCTGTTCCGGTGGCCACTGCTACTTCGAGTATTGCCCATTCTTTCCACAGGTTAATACCTGAAGAGGCTTCCACCATTTCTGCGAGGTGTGCACCACCCACCCTGGAGGACGTTTCGAGGAAAACGATTTCACCCGTTTCGTGCACTTTGATAAACTCCGTATGACTGGCGCTGTACATCATACCGAATGCGTGCATGACATCAGCATTGATTTTCAGCAGCTTCTTGTCGTCGTCGGAGCCGAATGGCACCGTGGCACTCCGGAATATACCGCCGCCGTGTGCTACTTCGAACGGGGTTGACAGATACCGGGAGGCGCGTGCGAAGATGACCTTACCTCCCAGCGTCAGTGCGTCCACATGATAGACATCGCCCGGTTTGAATTGTTCGACGAGGTACTGGTGTCGCTTGTCGCCCAGCGAGTTCAGGTGTTCCCACAGTTCTGATTCGCTGTGGACTTTCTTCATGCCCGTTGCCGAGGCCTGTCCGCGCGGCTTGACGATCCACGGTCCCGGGAAATTCCGGGTGAATTCGCCTATTTGCTCATCATTGAAGAGCGCGGTGAACCCGGGGACAGGAATTCCGGCATCGCGGGCCTCGATGCGCATGGCCAGTTTATCGCGGAAGTGATACGCGGTGGTTTGCCCCATACCCGGAATCCGGAAATATTCACGCAGCTGGGCGGCTTTTTCCACATCGAAGTCGTCGAGCGCCACGATGCGGTCTACACGTTTGCTGCGCATCATCCATGCCATGCCGGCGATGACATCGTCCATATTCCACTCATTCTCCTCATTTTCCTGTATGTAGAAAATTTCATCTATGGCATCGGTAGCCCAGGCTTTGTCCTCGTGGCGTTTTGACGTGAGCAGATACACTGTGGCGCCGGCCGATTTCATGCCGCGGAGGAAATCGTTTCCTTTAAAATAACTTGCTATGCAGAGAAATGATGGTTTTTGCATGACAGACAGAATAATTGACGTTTCTTTGTATTCCCGGCAAATAAAGGGATTAATCTGATAACACCTGCTACCCTGCATGAAAAAAACAATATTTATCGCGTTTGTGCTCGTTTCCTCTGTGTCTGTGGCGCAGGATGCAACGATGTTTCAGCCATCTGCTGTTCGCAGAACACTGCAAAGTACCCGGGCAGAAAAATCTGTGAAGGTTGATGGCTACCTTGACGATACCGAATGGTCGAGAGCTGCGGCAGCCTCTGACTTTGTTCAGGTGGAGCCGTTGCAGGGGCAGCCCGCTACACAGGCCACAGAAATCCGCGTGTTGCACGACCGCAACTTCCTGTATTTCGGTATTTTTTCGAGGGATTCTCTCGGAAAAAAGGCCATTCGGGCTACCGATTTCAAGCGGGATTTCAATTTTATGTCGCACGACCTGATTACCCTTTCCTTCGACGGGTTCAATGACAACCGGAATGCCATGGCGCTGGCTGTGAATGCCTATGGCGTACAGCGTGATTTACTTTCTTTCGATGATTTTTATTACGACGTGGACTGGGATGGTCTCTGGCGCGTACGCACGTCGCGTACCGATACGGGCTGGGTGGCCGAGATTGCTGTGCCCTGGCAGACGCTGCGTTATCCGAAATCGTCGGATTCGCTGCAGCAGTGGGGTTTCAATATTTACCGCAACCGGCGTCTGACGAACGAGATATCGGCCTTTTCTCCCTTTCCACGTAATGTGAGTTCGCTGCGTATGGCCTACTCGGGCTTGCTGACCAATCTGGAGCCGCCTCCGCCCAAACCTAATATTCGTATCAATCCCTATGTGCTTGCCTCCTGGGACCGGTATAAAAACTACAATATCGAAAAACCCGAGGACAGCAGTGCCAAGCTGGGCGGAGAGCTTAAATGGGCGGTGAACCCGAATGCCGTGCTTGACCTGACCGTCAATACCGATTTCGCGCAGGCTGATGCGGATCGGCAGGTGAACAATATCACTCGCTTTTCGGTGCTTTTTCCGGAGAGAAGGCAATTTTTTCTCGAAAATGCCTCCCTTTTCGGCGTTGGTGGTGGTCCGAAGGGCGATGCCTCGGGTGGATTCATGCGGATTCAGCCATTTTTCAGCCGTCGTATTGGTCTGGATGATGTCGGGAATCCCATTCCCATAGATGCGGGAGCCCGTTTTGTACACCGCTCGGGGAAGCGTAATTATGGTGGCATGGCCATGCGTCAGCGCGGGACAGACTTTTCGGATCCGACCAATTTTTTCATCGGTCGTTTTTCCGAGAACTTCGGAAAGCAGAACCGTCTCGGCGGTATGCTTGCGGTGAAAAATCAGGAATCAGGCACCAATTATACCAGTGTACTCGACGGATTTGTACGTCTGGGGCAGTTGCATTCCCTGAATGCCATGTTCATGCAAACCACCACAACGGGACAGAACGAAAAGCAGGGCAGCGCTGGTTACGCGCAGTACTATTTCGACACCAACCAGTGGAGGATATGGTGGACGCAGTCGTTTGTCACCAAAGATTTCGACCCGCAGCTCGGCTTTGTGTCCAGAAGCGATGTAATCGGAACCACACCGGGTATGATATGGTATTACAGGGGCAACAACCTGCCGATGAAGAAGTATATCCGTGCATTTGAACCCAGTCTGAACACAGAGTTTTATCATCAGGCATCCACAGGAAAACTGACGGAGCGAATCATCAATCCGTGGCCTGTTTTTTTCAATTTGCAGAGCGGAGCATACATAGGATATGGCACCTATTTCATGTATGAGGGACTCACCGAGTCGTTTACTCCGCTGGGAGTCGAAATTGCAGCCCGGGACTATCACTTTGTCAGGCATCAGATAATTGCCAGTACCGATCCGTCGAAGAAACTCAACCTGTTGGCCGATGTGAGCTGGGGGCAGTATTTCAACGGGAGGCTTCTTTCTGCCGATTTGACCCTGCAGTTTGCGCCTCTGCCGCATATTTCACTGATGGGACGTGTGAATCGTAACCATTTTGATGGAGTGGGAGAGAAGCAGGAGGTCAAGACTGTTGATCTGTTCAGTATCGAAGGCCGTTTTGCCCTGAATGCCAGACTTCAGCTGATTGCCTTTTACCAGCAGAACACCGATGGCAACTCCAGAAACTACAACATCCGCTTTTCCTGGGAGTATCAGCCCCTTTCTTTTATGTATATTGTACTCAACAAGCGCGGTTTCGACAATATTTCCGGTATAAGACAGGTTGAAGACCACGCTATCGGTAAAATCGGCTTCCTTCGTCAGATATAGGGCTGTTACAACTATTTTCTTCTTTTTTTTCTGCATCCTGCGTTTATTGCGGGGATATAGGCCTTTTTTGTTACAAAAAGATGTTTTCAGGTAATTATTCCGGCTTTCTGTCAGGGGACTTATTTTTCTTCTGACCGTAGAAAAGTGCTGTTTTATTAACACAAAAAAAACGATGGAAACTTTAAAACTAAAAAACGTTTCCATCGTTACTTGGATAATTATGTTTACGGAACAACAAAACAAGTGGTTAAGAATAGCCGAGGAGTTATTCATGCGCCTTGGTATCAAGAGCGTTACTATGGATGATGTGGCGCGGGAGTTGGGTATTTCCAAGAAAACGCTCTATACTTTTGTTGAAAACAAGGATGATCTGGTCAGGAAGGTAGTGGAGAGTTACTGTATTCAGAAAAAGAAGGACCACTCGGGGCGATTCAGTTCGGCCGAAAATGCTGTGGAAGAGATGCTGATGGTAATCACTTCGACTGCCCGCCAGATGGAGCAGATGCGTGCCAATCTGTTGCATGATCTCCAGAAGTACCATCGTGACGTCTGGGTTACACTGAACGAATTCCGTCGCGGACTTCTTTACGAGGTAGTTCGCACCAATCTGGAGAGAGGTATCAGGGAGGGTTTGTACCGCGATAATTTCAATGTGGACATAGTGACCCGCCTGCATATTGCCACCAGTTTTCAATTATTGAACGAAGACCTTTTTCCGTTGAACGACTATAGCAAGGATGTACTCTTTCGGGAGTACATGTTCCACTATCTGCATGGTATTATGTCGGAGAAAGGGCGTCAGTATTTATTGAAAAACGCCCCTGAATTGTAAAAGTACTCACTCAAATATATGCAAAAACTACTTTTTCTCCTCTTTTTGTCGCTGACTGCCGTGTCGGTTTCAGCCCAGCGCACACTGAGTCTCGACGATTGTGTGCAGTATGCGCTGACCAACCACCCGATGGTCAAAACGGCCGAGTTACAGGTTACCGATGCTGTATGGCGTGTCAAGGAAAACCTCGCAACTGGCCTTCCGCAGATTTCCGCCGGGGTTTCATACTCCGGTTTCATTCAGCGGGCTGGTCTGCCCTCGTCGGCCATCTCTTTCGGACCGCAGGTTCCACCATCATTTCTCAACGATCTTTCAACGGAGCTGGCTAATCTGCCGCTGCTCGACGGTGTCATGCGCGGTCTGCTGGGTGGATCCGGCAATGACGACAGCGGGCGGCTGTATTTCGCACCCGTTCATAGTTTATCCGGTGAACTGAAGCTCACGCAGCTGGTTTTCAACAACTCCTACCTGCTTGGCATCAAAGCTGCCAGATACTACCGCGAGTATGTGGAGCAGGATCTGGCAGCCACCAGGTACAAGGTAAAGAATCAGGTAACGGATGCCTATATGCCCGCTCTGCTGATTTCTGAAAATCTGGTTGTGCTCGACAAGAATATTGCCAACCTGGAAAAACTGCTTGCAGACACTCGTGCTATCAACAAGGCCGGCTTTGCAGAACAGCTTGACGTGGATCGCCTTGAGTTCTCCCTCGCCAATCTGCGCACCGAGCGCGACAATCTGGCGCGCCAGCAGGAAGTTGTGGTCAATGCCCTTAAATTCAATATGGGTATGCCTGTAACCGAGACTATTTCACTCTCCGACAACCTGGATCGTCTGATGGCCTTGTATGCCGATGCTGACCTGACCACCCAGTTCGATCCGATGAGTCGTCCGGAATATCTTACACTGCTCAAGGCCCGCCAGTTGAGCCAGATTCAGGTAGATTTGTTCGGCAAGCCGTGGATGCCTACCGTAGCCGCCTTTGCCCAGTACCAGCCGGGTTATCAGGGAGGATATGGCAGTAGCGATAGCGACAATTTCAACAACTGGTATTTCATCCCTTCTGCAATCGCCGGTGTGTCAGTCAGTCTCCCTATCTGGGATGGCGGCGGTACCAATGCCCGGAAGCAGCGTGCCATGATTACCCTGCAGGGTGTTGAGATTCAGAAGCAGATGCTGGAAAACGCGATGAGCCTTGAACTGGATGCTGCCCGAAAGCAATACCAGAACGCAGCAGAGCGCAGCAACAGCCGGCAGAAAAATCTGGAACTCGCCCAGCGAATTTACGACACGACCCAGACAAAATACAAGGCCGGAGTTGGCAGCAGTTTCGAAGTTACACAGGCAGAGCAGGGACTCTATGCTGCTCAGCAGGCACTCATGAGCGCTCGTTTTGATCTGCTTAACGCCCGACTTGCCATCAAAAAAGCCCTTGGTCAGTAACATTTTTCAACAGGCAGTTAAAAATACTGTCTTTCAAACCATAACCAGCATCTCTTCATGAAAAATATATCTTCTCTCGCCGCTGCCGCATTTTTACCGGTTGCACTTTTCATTTCTTCCTGCGGTGGAGGACAGACAGATCCTGCCGCCGAACTGGCCAAACTGAAAGATCAGAAGGCCGGTATTGAGGCGCGTATCGTCGAACTTGAAAAGCAGGTGACTCAGCCAGCGCCCAAACAGCTTGCGGTGAGCCTTTCCGAAGTCAAACCCTCTGATTTCAAGCACTATATTGATCTTCAGGGCAAAGTAGAGGCAACAGAAAGTGTGGTGGCTACCGCCAAAATGCCTGGATCACTCAAAAGAGTGTATGTACAGAACGGCGATAATGTTAAAAAGGGGCAGTTACTAGCCGAAATTGACAGTGATGTTATGCAGAAAGGTATGGCAGAACTGGAGGGCCAGCTTACCACCGCTACCGATATCTTCAACCGCCAGAAAGGTCTTTGGGATCAGAAAATTGGTACTGAAGTCGCTTTTATTCAGGCAAAAAATGCCAAGGAGTCGCTGGAACGCAGCATATCCACCATGAAAGAGCAGATGAACCTCACGAAAATCTATGCACCCACATCGGGAAGCGTGGATGTGGTGATGCTGCGCGCCGGACAGGCCATTGCGCCGGGTATTCCGCTTTGCAATATCGTGAATCTAAGCAATCTAAAGGTGCGTGGCGAGGTAACGGAGGCTTACGCAGCCAAAGTGCGCCAGGGTGATCCGGTACAGATTTACTTTCCTGATCTTGGCAAGGAGGTTACTTCCCGTGTGAAATTTGTGAGCAAGACGATCAATCCCATGACACGCACGTTTACCGTAGAGTGTTCACTTCCTGCCGGAGAATACCGCGCTAACCAGATTGCGGTAATGAAAATCATAGATTACCAGAGGTCCGGTGCCATTGTTATTCCGGTGAACATAATACAGACAGGTGAAAGTGGAGATTTCGTTTACGTGGCGGAGAAAACGGGAGAAAATCAGGCCGTTGTGAAAAAAGCTGATATCAAACAGGGTCAGAACTACACCGGCAATGTGGAAGTTCTCAGTGGCCTGAAGAAAGGCGACTGGCTTATTTCCACCGGTTATCAGGAGGCACAACCCGGGGAAACGGTCAGTTTCTGACACCGGGTAACTCTCAAAACCTATCACCATTTCACGACAAATAAATGAAAGAGTTCAAACCAACCAGTTGGTCTATAGATAACCGAACCTCGATCTTCATCATTACGGTGATGATTACGCTGGCCGGTATCATGTCGTACAATGCTCTTCCGAAGGAACAGTTCCCGGATGTAGTTGTACCGACCATTTTTGTCTCCACGATTTACCCCGGCGCCAGCCCGAGCGACATGGAGCAACTCGTGACGAAACCTATTGAAAAGCAGTTAAAGGGCATCAACGGCGTCAAAAAAATATCGTCCTCTTCTGTTCAGGATTTCTCGAGCATCATCGTGGAGTTTAATACGTCGCTTGACGTGGCCTCCTGCAAACAGAAAGTGAAAGATGCCGTGGACAAATCCAAGCGCGATTTGCCCAACGACCTGCTTCAGGATCCCTCCATCGCAGAACTTGATATCTCTGAAATTCCTATCATGAGTGTCAACGTGGCTGGCGATATGAGTCTTGACAAGCTCAAACAGTACGCCGACAAGCTCAAGGACCGTATTGAGGAGATGCCTGAAATTACCCGTGTTGATCTGATTGGCGCCCTGGAAAAAGAGGTACAGGTTAACATTGACAAGTATAAACTCAATGCGGCCAGCCTCACTTTCCGTGATATCGAGAATGCACTTGCGTACGAGAATATGACTATCTCTGCGGGCAACGTGGATGTTGGCGGCATGACCCGGTCTGTATCCATCCGCGGTGACTTCAAGGATCTTGAACAGATAAAAAATATTCTCATTTCATCGCAGTCGGGTGCCCAGATGTTTCTGAAAGATGTGGCTGAAGTCAAAATGGGCCACAAGGAGCAGGAGAGCTTCAGCCGCCTGAACGCCCGGAATGTCATTTCCCTGAATGTTATCAAGCGCTCCGGTGAAAACCTGATCAACGCCTCCGACAATATCAAGGAAGTAGTGGACGAGATGAAGTCCGGTGAATTTCCGTCAAATCTGGATGTAAGCATTACCGGCGATCAAAGCCGAGCCACCCGCGTCACCCTGCATGACCTCATAAACACCATTATCATCGGATTCATTCTGGTGACTTTCATCCTTATGTTCTTCATGGGCGCTACCGATGCCATATTCGTGGCTATGTCGGTTCCGCTTTCCATGGCGATTGCCTTCATGGTGCTGCCTGCATTTGGGTACACCCTGAACTTCGTGGTACTCTTTGCCTTCCTGCTCGCATTGGGTATTGTGGTAGATGACGCCATTGTGGTGATAGAGAACACCCACAGGATTTACCACGACGATAAAAAACTGACCATTGTGCAGGCTGCCAAGAAGGCTGCCGGGGAAGTATTCCTGCCTGTACTTTCCGGCACAGCCACCACACTGGCACCTTTCGTTCCGCTGGTATTTTGGGATGGTATTTTTGGAAAGTTCATGGTTTACCTGCCGGTTACCGTCATTATTACCCTGACAGCATCACTTTTGGTGGCCTACATCATCAATCCGGTATTTGCCGTTTGGTTTATGGGCGATCCGAAGCGTGAGGGCACCGAACTGCCGGCGGAGAAAAAACGTCGCAGGGCTATCTTCGGGTACGCTATCTTCGGTCTTTCCGTACTGTTCTTTTACGCCAACAAGAACTTCTTCATGGGCAACCTGCTGCTGACTATCGCAGCGTTTGCGGTCCTGTACAAGTTTGCCCTGGCAAAGGTGGTTTCCAGATTCCAGGAGTACGGCTGGCCGTCCATACAGCGTGCGTACGCAGGGTTCCTCAATTTTGCACTGAATCATCCGTGGAAAATGCTGACAGGTGTGGTGCTCCTGCTGGTTTTGTCACTGAGAAAAAAGTGGTGAGTGTCATTGGCGAGAATAACCCCATCGTGGAGTCAGTTATTTCCAATGTGGCACTGGGTGCGTCCGAAGATCGTTTCGATCGTACCACCACCTCCAACAAGGGTAAGGTAGGTATTGCATTTGTGGAGTTCAGCAAGCGAAATGGTATCAATACACTGGATTATCTTGACCAGATTCGGGTAGCCACACAGGGTGCTATTCCCGGCGCCGATATTGTGGTTGATCAGGAACAGGGTGGCCCGCCGCAACCCAAACCGGTTTCTGTAGAAATACGGGGCGATGATTTCCGCGATCTGATACGCGTATCGGAAGCTGTAAGGCATTACCTTGACTCTCTGAACATCCCCGGTGTTGAGGAGCTTAACAGCGACCTGATTGTATCCAAGCCCGAGATCAATATACAAATTGACCGTGAACGTGCCAACCGCGAGGGTATCTCTAGTGCACAAATCGGTTCGGAGTTCAGAACAGCGATTCTGGGCAAGGAAGTAACCAAGTTCCGCGATGGAGAAGATGAAATTCCGGTCAATATTCGTTTGAAGGAAGATCAGCGCACCAACATAGATGCCGTAGAGAACCTGAATATCACTTTCAGGGATATGAACATGGGTGGTGTACTCCGCTCGGTACCGATGGCTGCACTGGCCGACATTCAGTACACCCAGACTTACGGCGGTATCCGACGCCTGGATCAGTCGCGTATCGTAACTATCTCTTCCAATATCACATCGGAATACCAGCCAAGTCAGAACGAAGTGATTGACCGGGTGAAGGCATCTATTGCCGCCTATCCGAAGACAGAGGGCGTCACAGTAGGTTTTGCTGGTCAGGATGCCGAAATGAAAGAGTCATTCAGCTTCCTCGGCACCTCGCTGTTGATTTCCATATTCATTATCCTGCTGATTCTCATTACCCAGTTCAACTCCATTGGAAAAATGATTATCATTATGACGGAAGTAGTGTTCAGTGTAATAGGTGTGTTGCTGGGCATGACGATTATGGATATGGATTTCTCGGTGATCATGTCTATGGTGGGTATTGTGGCCCTTTCCGGTATTGTGGTGCGAAACGGTATCTTGCTGGTGGAGTACACTGATATTCTCAGGCAGCAGGGAACGCCCACCCGCGAGGCAATCGTGGAGGCCGGTCGTATCCGTATGACGCCGGTATTGCTGACGGCTACTGCGGCCATACTCGGACTGATTCCGCTGGCGGTCGGTCTGAATATTGATTTTTACAGCCTGTTTGCCACCGGTGATCCGAAGATTTATCTGGGTGGCGACTCGGTAGCGTTCTGGGGCCCTCTTTCCTGGACGATTATATTCGGGTTGAGTTTTGCCACATTTATCACTCTGATTATTCTTCCGGTTATGTACCTGAAGGGTGCCCAGGTGAAGCAATGGTGGCAGAATAAACTGTAAGAGCTTGTTCAGGATTCTCTCGCCGAGTCAAAAACGGCTGATTTTTCGCCATTTTTCACCTTTTTTCAGTTGCGTAGCACAGGCTATGCGCCTTCAAAAATGCAAAAAATCAGCCTGTTTTTGCCAACGGCAGAGAATCCTGAACACGCTCTAAAGGCTGTCATCCCGGAGCAGGAAGGCCGGAGGTCATGATGTGATCTCCGGCCTTTTTTGTTTTATGCGTTGCGTAAAGAGCATACTACTTGTGTTATTTTTTTAAAAATATCAGATAATTTTTAAAAAAATTCTGAAAATATCCGATATTTGTGGAATGAAGCGTATGATTTATCAAAAACTTGTCGAACATATCACAGCTAAAGAAGCGACTGTATTGATAGGTGCCCGGCAGACCGGGAAATCCACCCTGTTGAAGCAACTCAGAGATTATCTGAAGTTGAAAGGCGAATCGGTTCAGTTTTTTAACCTGGAACGCAAGGAATTGCTGTCTGATCTAAGTGCGCATCCCGAGAACATATTCAAATATCTCCCATCACATGAAAACAGGCGTCAGTATGTGCTGATTGATGAGGTACAATATTTGCCGGATCCGACCAACTTTTTGAAACTGCTGTACGATGAATACTGTGATCGTATAAAACTCGTGGTATCAGGTAGCAGTGCGTTTTACATTGATGAAAAATTCAGGGATTCGCTGGCTGGCAGGAAAAAGATTTTTGAATTGCGAACACTCGACTTTGAAGAGTTTCTCCTGTTTTCTAATGCTCAGGATGAGTTGTCGGAGTTGTACAAGTTACAGAGCGGTGTTATTTCAGTTTCGGTTCTCGAAAATCGCTTGTGGAGTTATCTGGAGACATATCTGACTTATGGAGGCTATCCTGCTGTGGTACTGGAACCGGATAACGGCGCTAAGCAGGAGCGGCTCGCAGAGTTGCGTGATTCTTTTGTCAAAAGGGATATGCTGGAATCCGGGATTGAAGACGAATTTAAATTTTACAGACTGTTTACTCTTCTTGCTGCGCAAACGGGCAGTCTCCTGAATATCTCCGAGTTGTCTGGTACGCTTCATCTTTCGCAACACCATCTTTCGCACTACCTGTATGTGTTGCAGAAGTGTTTTCATATTAATCTGGTGCGTCCATTTTCGCGTAATATCCGCAAGGAACTCACCAAGATGCCCAAGATTTTCTTTAACGATCCGGGTTTGCGCAACATTTTGGTAAATTACTTCGCTCCGCTGGAGTCTCGTGCCGATAAGGGCCAAATATTGGAAAACTACGTTTATCTGCGACTTGCCAGGCGTTATCAGGCGGACAAAATCAAATACTGGCGTACTGCAGATGGTCAGGAAGTTGATTTCATAGCGGAAGAAAGTGCCTTTGCGGGTAGGGCTGTGGAGGTCAAGTTCAGCAAGGCTGGTTTTAAAGCAGGAAAGTATGCCAGATTCCGGGAAACGTATCCGGAATATCCACTGGAGGTATGGTTTTGGGGCGAGCGTGCGCTGCTGATGTAGCCTCAAAGACAGTCCCAGTCATAAAGCACCCTGCTGAAATCCAGAGCGGCGAGATCTTTTTCGCGGATAAAGAAGTGGCCCACGCCCATATCGCCCCACATCAGGTCGGCTACCTCGTCGGAGTCGAGCTGAAACAACAGGAGCATGGGGTCATCGGCACGCCGGGGGTCGTCCTGTGTGAAATAGGCATACCCACCTATGCGGTGTCCGGTAGCGCGTACAGCTTTTTCGTACTCGGCCATCACGTCCCATTCCCTTTCGCCGAACCGCCGGAAAAAATCGGTTCCGAAATGCTGGTAAAAACGGTAATCGGCTACAGGAACCACACTTTCTTCGGTTGAGAACACCAGTGGATACGATTCGTCGGGGTGGTGGGGAAGCAGGTCTTCCTCGTAATCGCGCAGGACAGGTTTTTTATTCAGCGCTTTCTCATCTGTGATTACCTCGGGGTGATAAATTACCCTGAAGGAATCCGGATTTTCACCGTCGTCGAAATCCATCCCGTACAGATCATCATCGGAGATAAAGAACTGCAGTATTCCTTTGGCAGGGAAAGGGTTCAGGGCGGGGACTTCCGAGAAGTTGATCTGTGCCAGAAAGAACAGCGATTTCCCGTCGGGAGCAGTTGGCCAGGGGGTACCGCCTGGCAGGTATGGCGTGCCGCCAATCTTGCTTTGCCAAGGTTTGAGCGGGCGTTCTTTTCCTGTTTTTGCCCGTATGAAGGGCATGGAAGTATTGATCAGTTGATTGCGGAAGGGCTCCATGGAAGCCGGCAGAGAAAGTGTATCGGACATAATTGTTATGCAAAAATAATCTGTACCAGCCATGCCGCCAGCCATGCCAGACCGGTCATGGACAGGAATTGCCAGAGCGCCCATTTCCAGCTGCCTGTTTCACGGCGTACTACGGCCAGCGTACTCATGCATTGCATGGCAAGGGCATAGAACACCAGCAGAGACAGGGTGGTGGCAAAGGTATAAACAGGCTGGCCGGTATCACTGAAAGTTTCGCGCTGCATTTTTTCTCGCAATGTGGCTTTAGCTTCATTTTCCGAGCGATCGTTGATGTCAGCTTCCGAAGAGCCCATATTATACAGAATGGCAAGTGTGCCGGTAAATACCTCCCTTGCAGCGAAAGACGTCAGGAGGCCGATACCTATTTTCCAGTCGTAGCCCAGTGGCCTGATGACGGGTTCGAAGGCTTTTCCCATTTGTCCGGCCCAGGAAGCTTCCAGTTTTTTCTGTGCGGTTAGGTCTTCAGTTTCCGCTTCGCTGAGTCCGGAGGCAGCGGCTTCCTGCTTTGCTTCGGTGGCTGCGCGTTCGATGGCATCTCCCGGACCGAAGCGCGAGAGTGCCCATAGAGCAATGGAAACAATCAGGATAATTTTGCCTGCGCCGATGATAAAAGCCGATACTTTTTCCCACACAGTCAGCCCCACATTTTTCCAGTCGGGCATGCGGTAAACCGGGAGTTCTATGGCTAAAAACGATGGTTCACGTGTTTTCAGGTAGCGTTTCAGCGTCCATCCGGCGAATAGCGCTGCTGCAACGCCGAGGGCGTACATAGCGCCAAAGACAAGCGTCTGGGCACCGATGATGCCGCCAATACGAACCCTTGGTACGGCCATTCCGATCAGTACCAAATAAACAGGAATACGTGCGCTGCAACTGATGAATGGTGTTACCAGTACGGTTATAAGGCGTTCCTTCCAGTTTCCTATGGTTCGGGAGCTCATGATAGCCGGCACAGCACAGGCTGAGCCGCCTATGAGTGCCACTACACTACGGCCGTTCATGCCGAAACGGCGCATAATCCGGTCGAAAAGGAAAACTACGCGGGCCATATAACCGACCTCTTCCAGAATAGTGATGAGCAGGAAGAGCAGAGTGATCTGTGGAACAAATACAAGGATACCTGCGAGACCTGCCAGAATACCATCTGTGAGCAGTTCCGTGGTCCAGTGGTTGGGCAGTGTTTGCTGGAGCCAGGTATTCAGTTCGGCAAATCCGTTGTCAATCCAGTCCATCGGGTAGGCACTCCAGTCGAAAATAGCCTGAAATATGACCAGCATGACGGCTATGAATACAAAGGGCCCGCCAATCCGGTGCGTAAGTACGGCGTCAATGCGATCGGTAGGCGTATCGGGGAATTGCTGTGGTTGTTGTATGGAATCCTCTACGATGGGGGTGAAGAGGTCGTAACGAGCCAGGGTTTCCTCCACCTGTGCGCGCAGCGAGACAAAATTCTTGGTCTGGACGATAGTTGCGAGCGTAGCGCGATCGCTGTCGTGCAGGAAGGGTAGCCATTCGAAGTGGTGAGCCAGTTGCAGCGCCCTGTACGGATTGTTTTCGCCGAGGTTCAGTCTGACAGCCTCGGCCACCTGCTTTTCTGCGGCATCCATTTCAAAGAAGGCCTTTCTCGATATATTTCCGATAGCAGGAATCAGTTTTTCGATTTCTGATACAAGCCGGCTCATGTTATCACCGGTGCGTCCGCTGACGAATACGACCGGAATTCCCAGTTTTTCCGACAGCCTGCTAACATTTACCTTGATACCCAGTTCTTCGGCCGTATCGGCCATATTCAGGGCGAGTACCAGGGGAAGCTGGAGATCAAGCAGCTGGGTGAGCAGCAGCAGGTGCTTTTCGAGGTGGTTGACATCGGCGATGTAAACCACCGCGTCGGGGAAAAATTCATTTTTCTGGTCGGAAAGTACGGCAGACACCAGCTTTTCGTCGGAAGAGGTGGGGTACAGACTGTAGGTGCCGGGGAAGTCCACCAGTGTTACCTCTGCACCACCGGGGAGGCGCAGATTTCCCTCCTTGATATCCACCGTTACGCCGGGAAAGTTTCCTGTTTTCTGGCGCAGGCCGGTGAGGTGATTGAATACAGTAGATTTACCGCTGTTGGGATTTCCAATGACGCCAATTCGCGGTAGTCGCTGACTTCCGCTCATATTTCCAGGAGAATGCTGGCGGCTTCTTCCCTTCTCAGAGCCATGCGAACACCGTCCACCTTGACATAGAATGCGTTTCCGAAGGGCGACTGGCGCACCATTTCCACCCTTGCTCCGGGCAGAAAGCCCATGGCAGTGAGTTTGCACGCCAGCGCGGCATCAGAGAATGACAGTGCGCGGGCGGTCTCGTGTATTTTCAGATCCGGTATGGAACGGTAGCGTCTTTGCATGGCGCCTGAATCTTGTTAATTTAATTTAGACAAATTCAAGACTGCAAAGGTAGTGCATGCTTTTCAATTCCGCGTATATTCTTTGTCGGGAATTAATCACCCTGTTATGGTGATTTTAATCATCTTTATCGGGATATTTGCACAGGCTTTTATATCTCTGAAAACAGACTTTAAAGTGAAGTTTTGTCAAAATTTTGATTGCTTTTGGAAAAAGAACTCTTTGCTATTCTTGAAAATATAACGGGTAGCGGCAACTTTGCCTCCACAGGAGAGCATTCTTTTGTTTATCCCGGCCTCCATGTCAGTGGTGTTGGAGAAATTAGTATTCCGATATTGGAGGTACAGACCCGTGCAATGATAGAGGTCGCAACAAGGGCCCCATTCGGAAAAGGCTCCCATACTATCATAGACCCACTGGTGCGCAGTACCTGGGAACTGGATGCTTCTCAGACAAGTTTTCACGGGGATGACTGGGATCGGATGTTAGCCAGCGTACTGCTACAGGTTAAGAATGATCTTGGTATTGATGAGCAGACCGAGATTGCGGCGATGCCTTACAAGATGCTTATATACGAGCCGGGTGATTTTTTTCTGCCACATCGTGATTCCGAGAAAGAATCCGGTATGTTTGGTACACTGGTACTGGGCTTGCCGTCAGTTCATGAAGGCGGACAACTGGCGATACGTTTCGGAGGAAAGGAGATAGTGGCCGATTTTTCCAGACAGGAAGTGCGGTACAAGATACCATTCTGTTCTTTTTTTGCTGACTGTGAGCATGAATTAAAACCTGTTACATCCGGATATCGTGTTTGTATGGTGTATAATCTCGTACGAAAATCGAGTGGCAAATCGCCGATGGCACAGAACATATCCACCCATACGGCCCAATTGAGGGATATTTTTGATAAAAGCAAGACTGTATTGAAAGAGCCTGTAGCGATTCTGCTTGGTCATCAATATACACCGGCCGCCTTCAGTCTTGAAGGCCTTAAACTTAACGATCGCCCGCGAGCAGAAGCGATAATGAATGCAGCCGGGGAAGTTGGCTATTTTGCCAGACTGGGTCTGGTTACACGTTATTTGATGGGAGAGTTGGAATATGCCGGCTCCAGTAATCCCAGAAACTGGGGGAGATATCGCTCTGGCGATAACAGTTCAATGGGAGAGGTGTACGAGACGACTACTTCGATTGTTTACTGGGCTGATTCATCACTACCTAACCTTGGCAAGCTGGATATTGATGATGACCGTATCTTCACCACGCTGGTGCTGGGAGATGGAGAACCGACAGAGCAGGAGGGAGAAGATTATACTGGCAATGCTGGCATGACCATGGAATACTGGTATCATTACGGAGCGGTAATCATGTGGCCCCGCAATAAACTGGTAGAAGCATTGGTAGATGCGGACCCCATAACATGTATAAACTGGCTCGATTTTCTCACAGACCACTGGAACCAGACAGATATTGAAACATCGGCTACGTGTTCTTTTTTATTGACATCTCTTGCAGGGCAAAAAATAGCGAGTGATAGTATTATGAAAAACGGTTGTTCAGGGATAGCCGTTGCTTTAGTGAGGCTGAACAATCTCTCATTTGTACTCGAAACTGGCGTGCCCTTACTCAAAAAGTATTTTTGCGGTCTCGTATCCACTGATTGGCAGTATCTGTTTGATTGCTACGGTACGGAGATATTTGAACCTGTGTTCGCCGAGTTGGCGGAATTGCACGGTGCGCGCCAGGCTCTTGCACACCTGTTGGATATTTTGCTTGGGATTGGAGTGTCATCTGAAAATCCGCTGATTGCGAAACAAGTGAAACTGATCCCCCATTTACTGGTGGTGGCGAAAACGGGTTATTCGTACTCACATGATTCTATTACAGAAAAACAAGTTTGTTGGGACATATCCATAGTGAGACAGATACTACTTGTCAGTGCATCCGTTAACGATGAATCATGGCAAGGTACAATAGTTGCTCTGCTGACGAAGTCACCCAAGCGCATCTACTATAACCAAGTGTTATTGCCCATTCTGACCGCTGCAGATTGTCCTGAATGCAAACTTGCTGAATATCTGCGTGAGGACTTGATTAACAACCTGAGAGCAAGGGTACAGAATAAGCCCGAACCACCCGTCAACTGGAGCCGTTCCATGCCTTCTCGTGCCCTGGATAAGTGTGATGCACATATTTGGGAGTGGATGGCTCCTTTCCTCCGCTCACCAGTAGAACATACTTTCTATTACGCCCGACGGGAAAGTGACCGTAGGCGGGTGGAAAAAATCATTCGTGGCTCCGGTGTTGATCTGGCAACAGAAACGATCAGGTCGGGATCGCCCCACACACTGGTCATCTCTAAAACACAGGCCTCCTACGAACGAAATCTGGAGAAATGGCAGGAAGATGTAGCCTTGTTTAGTACATATTTTCAGCAATAGTACCTTACTGTCAAATATTCACCAGCTCTGCTCCTTCCTGACCCACCAGTGTGCCAATGGCTACGCCCATACCGCTGAGCCTGACGGATACTACCACATTGGGGGAAACGCGCTGAATAATGGGTTTTTTCACCGGACCGAGGCCGAGTATTCCCGTCCACCAGTGGTCAATTTCTGCGGCTTGTCCGGGGCAGATGACTTCGTGCAGCAACTTGGCAAGTGCGCTTCTGATAAGTGGGTTACTTCCGAATTCGAGGGTTTTTTCTGTTTCAAAGTCCAGATTTCGGCCGCCGCCGAGCAGAATCCTGCCGTCAATATTTCTGAAATAATAGTAGCCTTTGTCGTAATGGAAACAGCCTTCCACTTTTAGTCCGGGCACGGGTTTGGTAATGAGCACCTGATTTCGGGCCGGATAAAGATCCAGGTCGGGGAACAATTTTCGGGCGAACCCGTTTACCGCAACCAGAACCCGTCGGGCCCGTATTGTCCATTCGTTATCCGTCTCCATTAATACACCATTGCTGCTATCTTCCAGCGATCTGATACCAATTCCATTGAATATTTCCACACCAGTGGCCCGGGCTTTTCCTAGCAGGGCCGACATCATTTTTCCGGTGTTTACCTGACCTTCGGGCTGGTTGATGATCAGATGTTGTACATCCCGGAAACCGAATGAGGCAATACGCTCATCGGCTATTTTATACACTTCATGGTGGCCTGTGATACGCCCGATTTTATCGTTGAACTCAGGCATGCGTTCTGCACATTCTGTGAAGATATCGGTATCATTTTCGGTAAACATCTCGTAGCCACCCCATTGCCTGAACTACATATTTTCATCACCGACCAGTGCGCGGAGTCGCTGCAGGCCATTCCAGCGTTTTTCAACGGTAGAAAGTACGGTATCCTCCGGCGTGTGAGAAAGGTCGTCAATCAGTTCGGTCATGGAACCGAAACAGGCGAAACCGGCATTGCGTGTGCTGGCGCCGGCGGGTAGCGGGCCCCTTTCAAAGACGACCACGCGCAGTTTCGGATTTTTTTCTCTGAGGTGAATAGCGGCGGCGAGGCCTACGATGCCACTGCCTATTACGGCCACGTCAATATGTTCAAAGAAGGACTGTTGTTCCCAATAGCTGAGTTCGTATTTCATAATTTGGGCGTGCTGTGATAAATAGCGAGGAAGATGAGCGCCATTTTCATGGGTTCATTTACTTCCTCCGACAGATTGTCTTCCACAGCCCAGTCGCGGGGATCCTGTTCGCGGAGTGTGTAAATATAAAATTTTCCGCGATTGGGGTCGTCGGTCAGCCATTCGTCGAGTCGGTTCTTCCAGCGGCTTCCCAGCGTCAGAGAGAAGGAATTGTTGGTAAGTCGCCATTCAGAGAAGTCATTGGACCACGACGCGCGCATAGTAACCACGTCGCCTGTGTAAGTACGCAATTCCCATTGAGTGGGGTCGTTTTTCCATTTTTGTTTTATGGTTCCACGTTCTCCGTTGAGTTCGTAGGTCCATTCCGAGAAGTCGTCACGTACATTAAGCCAGCGAAGTTTGAGTTCGCCGTACAATACTTCTTCGGGTGGTTCGGCGCTGTCGGTTTCATCCTGACCTTCCGAGGCATAGATATCCCATTCCACGAAGGAGTCATTCCATCGGGTGCTGACGGTGGAGATCGTCTGGGCGTGCAGTTGCGACAGAAAGAGCGTGCTCCACACAAAAAAGAGCGGGCGCAGCATGACGGCCGATATTAAAATGGCAGATCGTCCATGCCGGCTGGCGGTGTATCCGTGTAGTTGGGGAACGGATCTGCGGGGAACCCTGAGTTGCCGGCCGGACTGGAAGCTGCGTTGCTGTCGCCGGAGGCCTTGTCAATACGCCAGGCGTTCAGGTTGGTCAGGTACTTTCCATTCCATTCTCTTCCGCGGAGATCGAAGGCTACTTTTATCTGATCTCCTTCCCTGAAATTATCGAGTAACGCGCAGCGGTCCTGCACGGCCTGAAACTTGATGAGTTGCGGATAGTTGCCGTCCTGTACTTCGAGGACGAATTCACGTGCGGTGAAACTGGCCGATTTCTGTTCGGTCGGGAAGATACGGTGCAGTTTACCTGCTACTTCAAATGCCATATTGTTTATGTGTTGTTGTGTTATTTCAGTCGGAACATCTGTTCGTAATAACCGGGCCTGTTGGCGGTGATTACCTTTTCAAATCTTTTGGAAGTAATGATCGGCTGATAGGGCGCGAACAGAAAGACTTCCGGGAGTATTTCATGCAGCAGATGCTGTGCCTCCATATAGAGCTGATCTCTTTTGGTTTCATCTGGTTCGGCTCCTATGCGGTCAATCACTTCATCGAGGCGCGCATCGGCAACCCGGGAACGGTTATCGCCTGCGGGTGCGAGGTTCGACGAATGATATCTCTGTCGCATTTCGGTGAGTCCCGGAAACAGGGTAGCACCAAGAAAAGTGCTTTCAAAGTCGCCGTTTTTGGTTTTTGGATTGATTTCAGTGATGTCGGTTGGTACCGTTTTGATTTCGATACCTGCCAGACGTGCCGTTTGCGTCACACTTTCGGCATATTGCTGACTGGTGCGTACTGAAGGGACGAGTACTTCAATTACCAGTCGTGTCGGTTTCCCGTCGAGTACCTTGTCGAGCACTCCGTCGCCATCGGTATCAGACCATCCTGCAGCGGAGAGGAGTTCTCGGGCCATGCCTATATTGTAGTTATAGGGGGTGATATCCCTTGCATAATACCGTTTGGCAGGCAGGATATTGCTCACCGTTCTGACCGCCAGTCCGGAACGTATGTTATTGATGAAATGATCATAATCAACCACATGAGCCAATGCCTTTCGTACCTGAACATCTTTCAGAACAGGTTTGTTCAGATTGAACAGCCAGCGGTTATACTGAAGAGCAGGCAGTAAATCGAAGTCATAGCGGGTGTTCAGCGAGTCTTTTTGCTTCATGTCCAAAAATCTGGCAGGGCTCAGCGAGCCTGCCACGATATCGAGCTGACCGCTTTTAAGCATGTTTTCCACCACGTTTTCGTCTTTGATTACTTTATAGACCAGCTTTTTCGGGTAGGCCACCAGAATGGGTCGCTCTTTTGAAACAGCATCACCCCACCAGTTTTCCTTTTTTACCAGAATAGTGCCCTGATCGTTCATGGAGGCCACTTTATATGGTCCGCTGCCGGAGATGTTATTCGGGTCGTTCAGAAACTTTGGCTGCTGGAACTCGTCGGCAAAAGTCTTCATGGAGGAGTCGCTGGCAATAACACTGGTTTTGGCAGTATCAAGCAGATCGGAGAGCGGAACCACCGCCATCCGGTTGGCCGGATCGTAGTGGTAAGCAGGGAGAACAGGGAACAGGGCCATGGACTCCTGTGCCAGCATATAGTACTTCCTGAAGTAAACGGTGAACTTCTTCGGATTGACCGGGTCGAGATCAATGCCGCTCAACTCCTTGAAGTAAGACCCGAATGCTTTGGTTGGCAGCAACGGATGATAAGCGATTTTGATAGAAAAGTCCACATCCCTGCCTGTGACAGGGGTTCCGTTATCCCAGCGTGCCTCTTCCAGCAGTTCATAATCATAGGCCAGCTCCCCCTTGTGCGGACCGTCTTGTACCAGGCGTGACGACGGCAGGGATTTGACAATAAGCGGAGTGAGATCCAGTGTAGCCGGGTCGAGGTCGCCGAGCGATTGAAAGATGCGGGCACACACATATATATCTGCCCCGATAGTGGAGAGAAACGGATTGAGACGTGCAGGGGCAGCGTCCATCCGGATACTTATTTCTTCCGGATCAGAACCCTTGCCTGCTGATTGCATGCAGAAGCGTACGAGCAGGATAACGGCGGTGGCAGCAATGGCGAGCAGGATCTTTCCGGGGGTGGTGCGCAGTCGGTTGATCATAATGGATGTAACATGAAGGTTTTGACACACAAGGTCAGACAAAACGTAAAAATATTTCAAAAAAATTTTTTTCAAGGGAACTTTAAATTTCATCAGTTCGTTAAACATTTTCAGTAGGGTAAATTATACAGGAAATTTTTGCTTTTGAGCCTTGAATTCCGGTATGTCCGAATACTACTTTAAACAGCATCACTCTTATGAAATCTTCAACCTACACCGAAGAACAAATGAGACAACAGGTTTTCAGGGCGGAACTGCTTCCGCACTATACTGCTATCTACTCTTTTGCGTATCGTCTGACAGGGGGCGACACGGCAAGAGCCGGGGATCTTGTGCAGGAAACTTATGAAAAAGCCTGGCGTTTCATACACCGCTATGTTTCCGGAACAAATTCCAGAGCCTGGTTGTTCCGTATTTGCCACCATGCATTTATCAATGATTGGAGAAAGGTAAAAAATGTGTCAGTTAAACTGGGTCTGGACGCTGCCGGCAGAATTCAGTCTGACAGCGAGCCAAACCACGCACAGATGGGCGACGAGGTGATGAATGCCATCAACCAGCTGCCGAAGCAACAGCGCATTGTGCTTTTGCTCGATCTCGAGGATTTCACTTACGAGGAGATAGCCCTCGTTTTGAAAATACGTATTGGCACCGTGCGTTCCCGGCTGCACCGCGCCCGCAAGACATTGCAAGAAATTCTGCGGCAGTATGCACAAAGTATGGGCTACCAGGTAGCTGACGATGCAGCTGTAACTTTCTCAACCTGCGACCAGTAAACACAAAACCAAAGAGCATGTCCGGGTTTCTCTGATGACCAAAGCCAACAGATGAAATGCCGGACATGCTCTTAAGGGGCCATTTGGTACCAATTCAACTCAACAAACTCATGTCTTTCACAAGCATACGGATACAAATCAGTTCGCCTCGCCAGTTTCGGTGTGGCTCCTTGTTTTTCCTTTCCGGTACTACCGCCGAAAATAGTAGGCAGTTTTCCGCGATACGCTCTTCTATGGTTGGCAACCAGACAGGGCGACGGCAAACTCCCGGTGTTTATGTCGGATTGGTTAAAGTAAGCAGAGGTATTGACGGGTATTCGGATGCACAAATTAATTTTACTATGAACAACGAAACAAATCTGCCAAACGGAAAACTCCAGCAAACAGGAAACAAATTAACCGCCGAACCAACCAACCCGAACCAAAGCCCCGATTTTTCAAGCCTGGGAAATGACGTCTTCCAAAATGCTCCCAGGGTCCGTGAATTTGAGTCCAGTGATGACGAATCGTTCCGGACATGGCTTAAAGCCAGCACTTCCAACCAGTCTGTACCTCCTTCCCTTTTAGAAAGACTGAAGAATATTCCCTACAAGTAGTGACTCCAAAGTTGACCATCTCACTTTAATATCGTTTGTCTCTCCCATACAGATATTATAATGCCGGAGTCTCCCTGACGCTCCGGCTTTTTTATTGCAGATACCCGGCAGGTTCCTCATCCGGCCCCTGAGGTTCAAATAGTTACTTTTTATTTCAACAAATTCAAATTACAGAATTATTTTATCACCTTTGTACGAATGTTCTGAAACATCTAACCACTAACCTTTTCTTTAAATGAACAAAATTTTTTACATTCTCTTATTCACAGCCTTTCTGGGAACGAGTAAAACGCATGCTCAGGAACCTCAGATGGCTGTCAGCGGGAAGGTTACAGATGCCGCCAATGGCTCTGCCCTGCCAGGTGTTACCATCCGCGTTGAGGGTAAAAACGCCGGAACCATCTCTGATGCCGACGGTGGCTATGCCCTGAAAGTTGCTGTGGGAGATCTGCTGATCTTCTCTTACACCGGCTACAAGGAGCAAAAAATAGCTGCCAATAGCAAAACGATTGATGTGCGCATGGAGGCCGACGGTATTGCTCTTGAGCAGATAGTGGTGGTGGGTACACGTCGCGCCAACCGTGTCAAAACCGAAACGCCCGTCCCGGTGGATATCATCAACGTGGCGGCCAACACGGTGAACTCCGCCCGTGCTGATGTGACGGCCATGCTGAATTACACAGCGCCTTCGTTTAACTACAACAAACAGAGTGGCTCCGATGGCGCCGATCATATTGACCTGGCCACTCTGCGCGGCCTCGGCCCCGACCAGACGCTGGTGCTTATCAACGGTAAACGCCGCCACCAGACAGCCTTTGTTTCTGTTTTCGGCACACGCGGACGAGGTGCGTCGGGTACGGATCTCAATTCGCTTCCCGCCGCCGCCATTGACCGCATCGAAATCCTGCGCGATGGCGCCTCGGCTCAGTATGGCTCCGACGCCATGGCTGGTGTGATAAATATCATCCTCAAGGAAAATATCGGCAAACCAACGCTCGACCTCGGCGTATCAGGGTACTATGATCCCAAATATAACCCCGCTTTCATTACTGCTGATGATAAAGACGTGTATGGTGCATCTCACCTTGGGCAGTATGAAACCGGCAATAACAACAAGATGGATGGTCTGGCTTACAACGCATCCTTCAACTACGGAATGCCTTTCGGAAAGCCGGGCGGCGTGATTAATTTCACGCTGAACTACGCCAATCAGGACAAAACCTACCGTCAGGAGTTCGGTGGGAATCTCCCGCTTTCGATTTACAGAAGGGCTCATGGTGATGCCTCACTGAATGCCTACGGTGCATTCTACAACGCCGAAACACCCATCAAGGAGGGAGGAAAACTCGATTTTTACTCTTTCGGAGGTGCCAACTACAAGAAATCGGACGCTTTCGCTTTCACCCGCAATTTTTCGGCTAGACCCGACCGGTTTCCTACTACTGCTGCCGGCGACCTGATTCCTGTCGAAGGAATTATCAAGACTACGCCCGACGGAGAAAGCTACTTTAACCCGCATATACAGACTGAAATCCGCGACCTGTCGTGGGTGGGTGGCTTCCGCGGCGCCTTCGATAACGGATGGCAGTGGGACCTGAGCCAGGCAATCGGATATAACAACTTCCACTTTTACGGTGACAAGACTTTCAATGCCGGACTGGGCCCCACCGTTACGCATTTCGACGACGGTGGCTTCTCTTTCCGCCAGAACACAACAAACCTGAACCTGAACCGGGAATACCCCGAAATCATGCATGGCTTTGGTCTGGCCTTCGGAGCCGAATATCGCAATGAGAATTACGTGCTCTTCGCCGGACAACAGGGCTCCTATGCCAACTACGACGAAAACAAAGCAACAGGTGCGCAGGGTTTCCCCGGCTACCAGCCATCTGACGAGGTGGACGCCACCCGCAGCTGTGCCGGCGTTTATGCCGATGCCGAACTTGACGTGACTTCCAAACTGCTGCTTGGCGGCGCAGTACGCTTCGAAAATTATAGCGATTTCGGCAATACGCTCAACTGGAAAGCGGCGGCTCGCTACAAGGTGCTCGACGACTTCAACCTGCGCGGTTCCTTCAGCACCGGCTTCCGGGCGCCATCCCTCCAGCAGATCAACTTCAGCAGCACATTCACCACGGTACAGGGCGGACAAATTTCCGAGGTGAAAATTGCGCCCAATCTCAGCCGTATCACGCAGTCGGCAGGCATAGAGCCGCTCAAACAGGAGCGCTCCAGCAATGCCAGCATCGGGTTCTCCCTGAAGCCCATCCCGCAACTGAGCGTAACGGTGGATGCCTATCAGGTAAAGGTGAAAGACCGGGTGGTACTTTCCGGCCAGTTCAGTGCGGATGATACCTCGCTTGATCCCAACTTCACCGGAACGCTGCAGGACCTCGATGTGAGTCTGGCCCAGTTCTTTGTGAATGCCGTGAACACAACCAACCGCGGTGTGGATATCGTGGTAGACTACAACCGCAGAATTTCGAGCGACCAGACAATCCGCTTCCTTTTGGCGGGTAACCTGCAGGATATGACCATTGACAAGGTAAATGTACCTGTCGGACTGGGTAACAATGAGCAGAACTTCTTCAGTGATCGCGAACGCGCGTTTGTGCTTGCCTCGGCACCCAAAACCAAAATGGGCCTTACGCTGGAATACGGTGTGAAAAAACTCACCGTGGGAACCCGTTTCACTTACTTTGGCGAAATCACCCTGTACGGATATGGCGAAGACGGCCTTGGAATCAATCCGACCGTACCCAAAGACGATGGAAGCGGCTCGGTACCCGATCAGTACGTGTATGGCGGAAAACTGGTTCCGGATGTCTATCTCGGCTGGAAATTCAGCAAAAAAATGTCGCTGCACCTCGGTGCCGACAATTTCCTGAATGTACACCCTGATCTGGGTTTTGTACCCGGTGCTGCAGGCTGGGCTTTCAACAACGAAACCGGTGGTCCGTGGGATGCCGTGCAGATGGGCGGCAACGGTATGCGCCTGTTTACGCGCCTGACTATGAATTTTTAATTATCGGTGGAAATAGTCTGAAGCCTGCCGTGCCCGGATCGGGTGCGGCGGGCTTTTTTTTGGGATTTTACAATAAACATATGCGGTGTTTCCAGCAGTTATCAGGCACCTTGCCCGCCAGTTCTTACTTCGTGTATGGTGGCGATGAAAAATAGCAGTATAACTATTCGTGCGTGTTGGGCTGGAATCATCTGGACAGGTTGCCGGTGGGTGATCCATAGTCCGATACAGTAGTCCCCCTCTTCTGTGGTGTCCTGAACAAGCTCTTAATACGCCCGCTCATCCCGGTTCTCCACAAAATTCATAAATGCCCGGTTTGCCACCCGGTTGCCACCCGGTGTTGGGTAGCGTCCGGAGAAGTACCAGTCGCCGGTGTGTCCGGGGCATGCCTCATGCAGTCCGTCGAGCGTCTGGAAAATGATATCCAGCTGCGGTTTGAGTCCGGCCGGCTTCACGATTTCGGCAATTTTTTTGCTGATTTGCGTGTACTCGAACAGATCGTACAGAGGGATGACTTCATTTTGTACTGCTTCGACGGGCAGCATTTCCGATCTTTTACAGCGCTCGTAAGTTTCCTGCAGCATTTTGTCCTGTCCGGATTCCCGGAGCAGTTCGACGAGTGCCTGGAACGCCACGAAGTCCTTCATTTTACTCATGTCAATACCGTAGCAATCGGGGAACCGGATTTGCGGGGCACTGCTGAGGATGATGATTCGTTTCGGGCGCAGTCGCGCAGTGATGCTCACAATGCTGTCGCGCAGGGTAGTGCCGCGCACGATAGAGTCATCGAGCAGCACCAGTGTGTCTTTATCATCCTGGCAGATACCGTAAGTGACGTCATATACATGGTTGACCATGTTGTTGCGCACTTTTTTATCGGCGATGAATGTGCGTTGTTTATCGTCTTTGTGTACGAGCTTTTCGTTTCGGGTATGGACAGCGAGAATCTGGGCTACTTTTTCGGGCGTAATTTTACCTTTCAGGCCCATAATCTGTTCGTGTTTCCATTTATCCAATTCTTTGTCGAGCCCTTCCATCAGTCCGTAGAAGGCGGCCTCTGCCGTGTTGGGGATAAATGAAAAAACGGAATTTTTGAAGTCAAAATTTACGGTTTCGAGCACCGGGTGAGCGAGTTGTTCGCCGAGTTTCTTGCGTTCCTGATAAATTTCCCGGTCGTTACCGCGGCTGAAGTAGATACGCTCGAAGGAGCAGGCTTTCAGTTCCCTGGGCTCGGTAAATGGCAGTTCTTCGTACTTGTTGTTGTATTTGATGATGAGCGCGTGGCCGGGTTTGAGTTCGCGCACATCTTTGAAGGGGACGTTGAAAACAGACTGGATAGCGGGACGTTCGGAGGCTCCTACGATAATCTCGTCGTCAGCGTACCAGTATGCCGGTCTGATACCGTTGGGGTCGCGCATGAGGAAGGCGTCGCCATGGCCGATCATACCGCCGAGTACATATCCGCCGTCGAATTTTTTACAGGCGCGGCGAAGAAGTCGCTGTACGTCGAGATTTTCGAAAATGAGCTGGTTAATGGCCTGATTGGTCATCCCTTCCGGTTTGAACCAGGTATGCAGTCGTTGCACTTCATCATCAAGGAAGTGCCCGATTTTTTCCAGTACCGTAACGGTGTCGCTTTTTTCTTTAGGATACTGGCCGAGTTCGACGAGTTCATTAAAAAGCTCGTCCACGTTGGTCATATTGAAATTGCCGGCCAGGAGGAGGTTCCGGTTAATCCAGTTATTCTGTCGGTGAAAGGGATGCACGCGTTCGATGCTGTTATCGCCGTGCGTTCCGTACCGGAGGTGACCCATGAGCACCTCACCGGTGTAGGGCATATTGGCGCGGAGCCAGATCGGGTCGTTGAGTTGTTCGGGGGTAACGGCATTCAGGCGCGACCACACCATTTCGAAGAGATCTGCCAGATAGTTGGGCGCATTGCTTCTTTTGCGGCTGATATAGCGCGTACCGGGCTGCGGGTTGAGCTTTATAGTTGCGATACCGGCGCCATCCTGCCCCCTGTTGCGCATTTTTTGCATCAGCAATTGCAGTCTCTGTATTCCGTAGAACGCAGTGCCGTACTTCTTGTGGTAGTATTCGAGGGGTTTGCGCAGGCGTATGATCGCGATGCCACACTCGTGCTGAATTGAGTCGCTCATTCTGAAAGTATGGAAATACGCTGCAAAGGTACTGAAAACAATGGAAGAAATCAGACCTTTGCGTTATGAAAGCACTTCGTGAAACAAAGTTCAGCCTTCCTGGCCAGACGGCCTTCTATCGCGGCAAGGTCCGCGACGTTTATTCTGTCGGAAATCGCCTCATTATGGTGGCATCCGACCGTATTTCTGCCTTTGACCATATTTTGCCGCGTGCCATTCCGTTCAAGGGGGCCGTGTTGAATCAGATGGCAGCCTATTTTCTGGATGCCACCAGGAATATCTGTCCGAACTGGCTCATCTCCAGTCCCGACCCCAATGTGGCTATCGGGTATCGCTGCGAGCCTGTGCGGGTTGAAATGGTCATCCGTGGTTATCTGGCGGGTCACGCAGCGCGCACGTATGCTGCGGGTCTGCGCGAACTGTGCGGTGTTGCTTTGCCGGAGGGAATGAAAGAAAATGACCGTTTCCCCGAGCCGATCATCACGCCTACCACCAAGGCCGAAGAGGGGCATGATGAGGATATTTCCAGGGCGGAAATTCTCGCCTGCGGACTGGTTTCCGAGGAGGATTATGTTCAGATGGAGGCATACACCCGGGCACTTTTTCAGCGCGGAACAGAAATGGCGGCTGCACAGGGACTCATTCTGGTGGACACCAAGTACGAATTTGGCAAGCTTGACGGAAAGGTGGTGCTCATGGACGAGATACACACCCCGGACAGTTCGAGGTACTTTTACGCAGAGGGATATGCCGAACGGCAGGCCCGAGGCGAGCGCCAGAAGCAGCTCAGCAAGGAGTTCGTGCGCGAGTGGCTGATGGCTAACGGCTTTCAGGGCAAGGAAGGCCAGCAGATGCCCGTCATGCCCGACGAGTTCGTGAACGAGATATCGGAGCGCTACATAGAACTGTATGAAAAGGTGACGGGCCGCGTATTCGTCAGAGACACGTCAGACGACCCTGAATCGCGTATAGAAAGCAAGATACTGGAGACCATACGGTAAATTTCTGTCCAAAAACAGAAACAATTTATTCCTGCGGGTTTTGCTCTGTGCATTCTCATGTTACCTTAGCCGCGCCAATTCCGTTTGGGATATTCCCGGTGGCGCCGCTCAAATTATTGCTGCTGCAAGGCAGTAATAATTTTTGTTTTACGAAACATCTTTGTACTACTTTCTGACATGAGAACCCGCAACATCTTTATTGCCCTGATTGCCCTTCTGCTGGGCATTTGGTACTTCGCCTCGCGTTCCGGCGGGGAGAAGATTGTACGCCCGAACGATCCCTGGGTATTCCGTTCGGTGCTCGACAAGCAGCCCCGTATGGTTACCTTCGCCCTGAACGACAAGCTCTGGGTTTCCTACTCCACCGACTCCTGCTCTCTGTACAAGGCCTGGGCAGGCAGTGTTGACTTTTCGGGGGCTGTTTATAACATGCGGCACGGGCCTCAGCCGATGAGTGTTGGGGCATCCTGGTTTGAGAACAAGCACAGGAGGCCATGGCTGGTAACCACGGGTGGCAAAACGGAAAACCCGCACACCGATTACAAGGGGCACCGTTATCTGAAGAACGGAGAGGCGGAAATCATGTACGATCTGGTACTCGCCAGCGGACAGCGTATCCGTATCAATGAGCGCCCTTCCTTCGTAAATAATGATGGTCAACCCGGCTTCGAGCGCCGCTTCAGCGTGGAAAATGCACCCGCTGACGCTGTGATAGAACTGAAAAGCAATGTGGCCTCCATCGTCGGACCAAGCAATGTGCAGACAGACGGCTCATGGAAACCACAGGGTGATATTACACCGCTTTCCAACGACGTCGGCGTTTCCGCTGTATCTGTTGACGGGACGCTGACGCTCAACAGCAAGGGTGAAACAACCCTCACAACGATGTTTGTGAAACAGCCCCTGCTCCCGAATCCTTTTGATGCAGAAAGGGTGGCCGAAGCGGAGGGTGAGGCCTCCGGAACCATGAGTGCCGGAGAAAAAATCATTGCCAAGAGCGACTGCCGGACCTGCCATAATCCGGAGGTGCAGACTGTCGGCCCGGGCTATAAACAGATCGCAGAGCGCTACAAAAATACTCCCGAGAATGTGGAAATGCTCGCTGGGAAGGTCATAAAGGGTGGTTCCGGCGTGTGGGGCCTTGCTGCCATGAGCGCTCACCCCGACCTGCAGCCCGACGATGCAAAATCCATCATCGCTTATGTGCTCTCTCTTGATGAAGGTGAGGATAACGGAGAGGGCGGCGGCCCTTCGAAGCAACTGGCCGATATTCCTGACAACCAGTGGCTTAAATCCGACGTCGTAGTGAAGGATCAGGATCTGGCGCCGGGGCTTCTGGTCAACTTGTGGGTATCTGACAAGCCGCTGAGCCGTCTGGCTGATATCAATTCGGCCGCTCCCCCTGCCATGAATGCGGTGGCAGCCAAAGTGGAAGCCTCCGGACAGGATTTTGGCGATTTGAAGGACAATTTCGGTCTTCACGCCGAGGGATATATCTTTCTCGACAAGGACGACAATATTGTATTCCAGTTGTCGAGCGATGACGGTAGCAAACTTTCCATTGACGGCCGGACGCTCATAGAGCATGATGGCCCGCACGGTATGGAGCCCCGGGAGGCCGAAGTGGCACTCCGGGCCGGGTATCATCCGATTAATATTGAATACTTCCAGGGTGGCGGTGGTCGCGGTATTTCGCTGAAATGGATTCGCCATGGTGCCAACAGCTTTGTAACCATCCCGGAAAACAACTTTTTTCACAAAAAAATGAAAGGGGAGGAAGCACTGGCCACCATGTCGGGAACCTCCACCGCAATCCCCGGTGATGGTGCGCCCCTGTCGGAGGTACACCCCTCCTTTGATCTCACACAGGCGCGACCAGAGGAGTTTCTGCCCAAGGTGGCTGGCATGGATTTCCTGCCCGATGGTCGCCTGGTCGTTTCCACCTGGGATGCAATGGGTGCCGTTTATGTGTTGAGCAATGTGAGCAGCGGAGACCCCAAAAAGATCAAGGTAAGAAGAATTGCCCAGGGCCTTGCCGAGCCGCTCGGCCTGAAAGTGGTAGATGGTACTATTTACGTACTGCAGAAACAGGAACTGACCAGACTCGTGGATACCAATAACGATGATATCATAGACGAGTACCAGTGTTTTGCCAGGGGCTGGCTTGCCTCTGCCAATTTCCATGAGTTTGCTTTCGGCCTTGCCTATAAAGACGGGTATTTCTACGCGGCACTGGCAACGGCAATCAATCCGGGCGGCGCCAGCACTCGGCCGCAGATAACCGATCGGGGCAAGGCTGTAAAAATCAGTGTTCAGGACGGTAGCGTGGAGTTCGTCGCGCGCGGCCTGCGCACACCCGATGGTGTGGGTATTGGTCCCGATGGAGAGGTATTTATCGCCGATAATCAGGGCGACTGGCTTCCTTCATCCAAGATATTGCATGTAAAGCCGGGTGCATTTTACAATTCGTACTCCGTTGACAGTGCTGCAGTAGCACAGCTGCCCGTCACGCAACCAGTGGTCTGGCTTCCGCAGGACGAGATAGGCAACTCGCCCACACAGCCGGCGGTCATTAACGACGGACCGTACAAAAATCAGTTGATTCACGGCGATGTGTGCTACGGCGGCCTCCAGCGCGTATTCGTGGAAAAAGTAAACGGCGACTATCAGGGGTGCGTTTTCCGGTTCACACAGGGACTTGAGGGTGGTACCCACCGTCTGGCCTGGGGACCCGATGGCGCTCTTTATATAGGTATGATTGGCAACCCCGGCAACTGGAGCCAGGCCAATAAACTCTGGTACGGACTGCAGCGAATGAAATACAACGGACAGTCAACCTTTGAAATGCTGGCTATACGCGCCAAAACAAACGGCATGGAGATTGAGTTTACCGAGCCGCTGCGCGAAGGTGACGGCTGGGATCCGGCGCAATTTCAGGTAGAGCAGTGGTGGTACAAGCCCACACCGCAGTACGGCGGTCCCAAGATGGATCTGACGCAGATGCCGGTTAAATCGGCTACTGTTTCGGCCGACAGGATGAAAGTATTTCTGGAAGTACCGGGTCTGAAGCCGCAACATGTGGTACATATCCGGCTGAGAAATATCCCGCTCTCCGATTTGGATCATGAAATCTGGACGACAGAGGGGTGGTACACCCTGAACAGTATTCCTGCTGACAATCCGGGTGTTGCAGGTGTTGCACCTGCGCCTGTGCAGCCCGTACCCGACAATACGCTTTCTGAAAAAGAGAAACGCGATGGCTGGGAGCTCCTGTTCGACGGACAAACCCTGAATGGCTGGCATAAATACGGCAAGGAAACAATCGGGAAAGCCTGGGTAATTAATGACAATGCCATTCACCTGGAGGCGTCACCGAACGCTGATGGAGGAGATATTGTCACTAACGAGGCCTTCGGTGATTACGAGCTGCAACTGGACTGGAAAATAGGGGCTTGCGGCAATTCGGGTATCATATACAATGTGGTGGAAGATCCGTCCAAATACGGGTATGTCTGGATGACTGGTCCCGAGATGCAGGTGCTCGACAACTCCTGTCACCCGGACTCCAAATTCCCCAAACACCGGGCGGGTGATCTGTATGACATGATTGAGTGTAAATACCCGACCGTGAAACCTGCGGGAGAGTGGAATCACGTATTGCTGCGATTCCGGAACGGGAAAGTGGAGCACTGGCTGAACAACCGGAAAGTGGTGGAACTGCAGATGTTCCGCAACGGAAAGCCCACCAAAGAGTGGCTTGATCTGATTGCGGGCAGCAAGTTCCCCAAAATACCGGCACCCGCTTTTGGCATGTCGCAGAAAGGGAAAATAGCTCTGCAGGATCACGGAGATCCGGTGTGGTACAAAAACATCAAAATCAGGAAATATTGACAAGCCCGGAGGCGCGGAGGTGATTAACCCCGCGCCTCCGTGTTTTTATGGTGAAAAAGGCGTACGATACCATTCGCCAGCAAATACTGGCCGGCCAGGTAGGTGGCCATAACCACGAATGGAGCGCCTTCAAAACTGTGGCCGAACAG
>JAJTFM010000155.1:0-1694 GCA_021298575.1 Saprospiraceae bacterium
TGGAGGACGTACTGGGCCGGCTGCATAATCATTCCATGCAGCGGCTGGAAGAACTGCTGCCCCACCACTGGCAACCCCTTCAGCCGGGTCTGAAAGCAGACCCGCCCCGGAGCGGAGCCGAGACCTGAAACCCCGCAGAAAGGGGCTTCGGGGAATGCTCCCTAAAAGGAGCCGGAAAAACAAGATGGTGTTGGTCGGGGGGTTACTCTCAGCAGGCCCTACATTACAGGCAAGACCTGGTTCATCAACGTATAAATATTGACAATTAGGATGTGTTCAGATTTAGATGTCAGATCAAAATAAGGCCCTGGTACAGAAATTTGAACAGTCTCTCGTTGGGCGATTTATCTATCTTTCATCGTATCAGAAATTTCCTGAATCCTATCAATCGGAAGACCTGTTATCTGTGCAATAACATCAAAAGAAAGCCCTATTCCAAGTGCGTTTTCAGCTACTTCGCGTATTGCACTTGAAATTTCCAACTTCACCGTCTCCACAAAACTTGCATCGCTCCTTTGCGCTTCCATATATCGGCCATATTCCTTGCGATCAGTAGGGTCTAATTTCAGGATGTCAAGTTTCTGGCTGGCTGCTTTCAGCCCTTTAGCCGTGAATTCGTCCTTGATTTCGGCCGTTTTTAAGAAGTATATCCATTCGTCCAAAGTATCCTTTGCGATTTCGTTGAACCGATTTGTTTTTATCACATAATATTCTGGATATAAGTCTGATACTGATGTCTTTTTGAAAAGTTCCTTCTGCTTTTCAGACAATTCCAGTTCATGATTGCTGTGGATGCCGACGAACCTGGTTGTTCCGTGGTATACATAATCATCTCCTTGACCGAGGTCAAAATAAACGATGTTCACAGAGTACACTTTTTTGACTTGGGAATACGGTTGTCCCTCAGCGATATGCTCCACGATGACCTTGGCAGTGCCATAAAGCATTCGCTGGAAGTAGTCAGCCTCGCGGGTATTCTGTATCTCGACGATAACCAACTCTCCCTTTTTGTTCTCCACAAGAATATCAACCCGATTGAACTTGTCATCTTCGGTCTCCTTATTTCCTTCACTTTCAAGGATTTGTTTTATTTTAAAGTCCTCATGGAGCAACTCGGAAAGGAAACCTTCCAGGATGTCGAAGTTGGCTTTATTGCGGAGCAGCCGCTTTATTGCCCAATCGAACCGAACTAATTTTTTTGCCATTAGATATTATTTTACTGCAAAAATAATGTAAAAAGCCCATTTTTAAGGATTTATCTCGCATAAAACAAGAAAAGATGGCCGCTTCGATAGGGCCAACACCCATGCCCACGAGGTGGACGTGATTATCCAGGTCGAGAACGGCCGGGCCAAGGGGAATGGGAGGTTTGAAGTTGTCGGGGAGGTGGAGGTGTGAGTATATGAGACATTTACCTGAAGACTGTCCAAAATTTGCCTGCCAGCTTACAGTTCCCTCTGCGCAACTCTGCGTCTAATACGACAAGGACGCAAAGCTCATGCACTAAGACCGGACTTCTGTACTTATCGGATTTCCCGGTTGGTAGTCCCCCAAACAAATATTATGTACAATCTTTTTGTGCATCCAGTGCGTATCTATCGTTTGAATAAACCCTGCACGTAATATTTTGGCGCGACTGCGCAGATAACCTCCTGCTTCACTGCGCAGATAAACCCCTTCTATAGATTCATCGC
>JAJTFM010000155.1:1772-7945 GCA_021298575.1 Saprospiraceae bacterium
CTCGCCTTGTCCGCTTGTCCATTGAAGATTCTCGGTATAATACTAATGTTACACGCCTGCAAAACAACATTTCTTCGTTCTGCAGACAGGAATCGGCCCGTGCTTATTTCATATACATCGAAACCAATGAACCAGTCAGGCAGTTTGGTGTAACGGATGGAATGCGCGAGATAGCACCACTCGCCGAAAAGGATGTACTGGTTGCCGAGTGCGCCTTTTAATAATTCGTACCGTTTATAGCCCCAATCGGTCAGTAATTTAAACTGTGGGTGTGTGTCATGGGTAACATAGTTCCCACGATTCTGGAATTGTAATTCGCCTGAGATGCTAAATGAAATCCCAATGTTTGCGCCATCCACTTTCTCTTCGACAATCACCGTGGAAGACAGAAATTCCTCCGCCTCCGCGGGAGTCATCACTTTGTCGTCGCGGACAGAAACACCCGACACAACGAATAAATGAGGGGTTCTTGGAAACTTGATAAAATCCATTTCAACCCATTTTTTTGTGATAAATATCGCTCAACTCTCCCCTGCACAGAAAATGAACTGTAATACCAGAAGCCGTCAATGCGTCTTCCCAGCCTATCCATTTACTGTCGGATGCCTGGGCAATCGGGGTGTCTGTATCGTTGGCGTAACTTATTGCGATGAATTTCCTGTCGGATGGATCAATATCAACGGACAGTAGTGTATCCGGAAACTCTACAAAATCGTAATTTGAAATGCCGGAAAGGGTCAGAGGAACTTCTTTAACACTGCCAAGTCTTCCAAGTATCTGTTTCAGGAATTTGTCACCAATACCGCTTTTTTTGGCATTCAGTTTATGCATATATTCCTCCAAAACCAGATAATGATTATCAATAACAAGCGTGTGCTGTCCCCAGAATGATTCTATAAATCTGACACAACCTTCCGCACAGTCTGAAGACATATCAGACAGTTTATTTGCAACAAGCAAGACGTTGGTATCAACTACGTATTCCATTTCCTGACATTTTTCTTTTCCTTTCTATGCCTTTTAGTGCCATGGCTGTCAGATCTTCCAGATCATCACCAAAAAAGTTATCAGGCCAGTTCAGGATATTGCCGAATTCATCAATTTCCAGTGCTTCAATGGTGGAAATTCCCTTTTTCTGATCAACAAAATATATGGCTACATCTTCCAGTTTCAGTTCTTCTTCGGCAATCTTGCGCTGCAGACGCCTGATTAAATGTTCAGAATGCGATTCAATAATCAACTGCGTGTGGCGAGGCTTGCTATCCTCATACGCGTGAATTGCCTCGATAAACACATCGGCGAGGTAAGCCTGAACCGATGGATGCAGGTGAATCTCTGGCTGCTCAAAAAGAATCGTGGAGTTGGATGGAACATAAAAACATTGAACAAGTACTGGCAATACCTGCGATATTCCAAATCCAACATCTGTAATTAATACCTCCGGAGCTCCTTTCTGTACTTTTATTCGAACTTCATATTCCTTTCTTCCATCTGCGATGGGAGCCAACCGAAAATCCTCAATCAATTTCATGGTTTTTAACCAACGGGCGATCAAAATCTGAAATGATTCCCCTTTCTTCCTGCGCCCCCTGGAAATCGAGCGTTGGCCGGCGGCAAGCATGGCATTCACGGATAATCGTCCGCGTGTGCCTACATCAGGAGGCATCTCACCCGAGAATTGATAAAAACGCTCAGGGTATTCCCTCAACGGACCCACATAGAAGACTGATTTGAAAAGATTCTTGACTGAAAGTGAAAAATCTGTAAGAAATCCTGTATTCTGGTAATAGGCGATGGCTTCCCCGGGGAAACCAAAAAAATTCTCGGGATGTGGCAGTACGCCCGGGCGTCCTTGCTGTCTCATTGCCCCGAATCCATTCGCAATGAGCTCGTACTGATTTCTGGATACATCTTTTATTTTAAGGCCGAGATTGATGTCCGGGTTGCCCGGATCCTCTGGTTTTCCAGAAGGTAGCTGGTACGTAAAATGATCGAGGACTATCCTGTTGACACTTCTGTCATATTCTACTTTTGCATTAAATCCGACTTGATTAAATGGACCGTACATCTTCTCATTCACCGGATCGCTAAATGCTATTCCGTTTACGTCATGATAATTAAATGAAAAACTGATAGCTTTGGATTCATCATGACCATGAACGATATCCCGCCAGCTTCCAAGGTCCACCATTGAACTGCCGTCGCCTGTGTGCAGCACTCTTTGACGGTCATATGACTCCACTGTCTGTTTTAGCATCAATATAAACTGGGCAATACTGGACTTGCCGGAACTGTTTGTTCCGCAAAACACAGTCAGAGGTGCAAGTCTTATTGGACCAGTTGATTTCCACGACTTGAAGTTATCAATTCTGAGTTCGGTGAGCATGACAATAAAAACCGGATATAGAGCTCTTATGTGTTCCAAGTCCGGTCTTGCGTAATTTTCCGGAACTTTGGATACAAAAGTAGTCCAATTCCCGCACAGGTTGGCACTTCAAATTTCCAAAGGCCAAAAATGATTGATTTTTGACCATGTAAGAGAATCCTAGTCGTGCTATTATTACATTTGCGCCGCACCCGACTCCTAACCCGCCGGTTGCTGTTTCTGATGGACAAAAAACTGGATATTCTCAACTCAAAACTCGCGGAAGCCCAACTGGGCGGAGGCGCCGCCCGTATTGATGCCCAACACAAGAAAGGCAAGCTGACGGCCCGGGAAAGGGTTCATTTCCTGCTCGACCCCGACAGTTTTGAGGAAATCGGAGCCCTGGTGATGCACCGCTGTACCGATTTCGGGATGGCCGATCAGCAGTACCCCGGCGACGGGGTGGTCACAGGCTACGGTACTGTCGGTGGCCGACTCGTGTATGTTTTCGCTCAGGACTTCACGGTGTTCGGTGGCTCGCTCTCCGAAACGCACGCGGAAAAGATTTGCAAAGTCATGGATCTGGCCTTGAAAAACGGCGCTCCGCTGATCGGTCTCAATGACTCCGGTGGCGCTCGTATCCAGGAAGGCGTGAACTCGCTGGGCGGTTATGCCGATATTTTCTACCGGAATGTGCAGGCCAGCGGAGTAATTCCCCAGATATCGGCTATCATGGGCCCCTGCGCCGGCGGCGCCGTGTACAGCCCTGCTATCACCGATTTCATCCTGATGGTGGAACACAGCTCCTATATGTTCGTGACAGGACCCAACGTGGTGAAAACGGTGACCAACGAGGAGGTCAGCTCGGAGGAGCTGGGCGGCGCTTCAACGCACGCATCCCGGTCAGGGGTTACGCACCTGACGGCCTCCAACGATATTGACTGTATCGCAAAGATCAAGCGGCTGCTGTCGTATATGCCGCAAAATTGCTCGGAAAAGGCTCCTGCTCTGCCCTTCGAACTGGAAGAGGAGTACCGCGAGGAACTCACTGCCATCATCCCGGATAACGCCAGTCAGCCCTACGATATGAAGGAGGTCATTCAGGGTATTGTGGATACCGATTCTTTCTTTGAAATACACGAGGCTTATGCCGACAATATGGTGGTGGGCTTCGCCCGCCTGGCAGGCCGCAGTATCGGTATTGTGGCCAACCAGCCAATCTGCCTGGCAGGTGTGCTCGACGTGAACGCTTCCAAAAAGGGCGCGCGCTTCGTCCGCTTCTGCGATTGTTTCAATATCCCGCTGCTGGTACTGGAAGATGTGCCCGGTTTTCTGCCCGGCACGGATCAGGAGTGGAACGGTATTATCACCAACGGAGCCAAACTGCTGTACGCCTTCTCCGAGGCCACTGTGCCGCGTATTACTGTAATTACCCGCAAGGCTTACGGCGGTGCCTACGACGTGATGAACTCCAAGCATATCGGCGCCGATATGAATTTCGCATGGCCAACAGCCGAAATCGCCGTGATGGGCGCTAAAGGTGCTTCCGAAATCATTTTCAAAAAGGAAATCGAGTCGAGCTCCGATCCGGCAGCCAAGTTGCTGGAAAAGGAACGCGAATACGCCGACACCTTTGCCAATCCGTACCGCGCAGCCTCCCGCGGTTTTGTTGACGAGGTGATTCACCCCAAAGAGACCAGAAGAAAACTGATCAAGGCCTACGCCATGCTGGAAAACAAGGATGTGTCGAGGCCACGGCGGAAACATGGTAATGTGCCGCTCTGATCAAGTCCTTGTCTGTGTGTGAATAGCGTTTAAATGAACAATATATATCCGGTTTTTGACTACATGCTCTCGCGGGCAGAACGCGAGCGCGCACTCGGGCAACGCGCCCGCGTGCTCTGGTTCACCGGATTGTCGGGTTCAGGGAAAACGACAATTGCCGTTGCACTCGAAAGAAAACTCTTCGAAATGGGCCGTTTTGCCCAGATTCTCGACGGAGATAATATACGAAGTGGCATTAACAGTAATCTCGGCTTTTCTCCGGCCGATCGCACGGAAAATATTCGCCGCGTGGCAGAGATATCAAAGCTCTACCTTAACAGCGGAATAATCTGTATCAACTGCTTCATCAGCCCCAAATCTGAAATGCGCGAACTGGCGAGGAATATCATCGGTCGCGAAGATTTTACAGAGGTTTTCATTGACACTCCGCTCGAAGTCTGTGAAAAACGCGATCCCAAAGGACTGTACCGGAAGGCTCGCGCGGGGCTTATTCCCCATTTCACAGGCATTGATGATGAGTATGAACCACCGCTTAATCCCGATATCGTCGTAAATGCCAATCTTTTATCGGTTGAAGAGGCCGTTGACAAAATACTGGCTGAGATATCATGACAAGACTGCTCGAATCGGAGTCCATTTTCGTTCTCAGAGAGGTTGCTGCCCAGTTCGGTAACCCCGCACTCCTTTTTTCCGGAGGCAAAGACTCGATACTCGTTTCCTGGCTCGCCCGGAAAGCCTTCTATCCGGCGCGTATCCCTTTCACTTTTATTCATATTGATACGGGACACAATTTCCCGGAAACGATGGAGTTCCGCGACTGGTGGATGAAGGAACTCGGCGTGAAGCTGGTTGTCGGCTCGGTGCAGGAGGCCATTGACAATGGGATGGTGGTCGAGGAAAAAGGATATAATGCCAGTCGGAATCTCATTCAGACCACTGTTTTACTCGATACTATAGAAAAATACCGCTTCGATGCGGCTATCGGCGGTGCACGCCGCGATGAGGAGAAGGCCCGCGCCAAGGAGCGCTTCTTTTCGCACCGCGACGAATTCGGGCAGTGGGATCCCAAAAACCAGCGCCCGGAACTCTGGAATCTGTTCAACGGACATAAGCGACAAGGCGAACACTTCCGCGTATTCCCCATCAGCAACTGGACAGAGCTCGATGTGTGGGAGTACCTGACCGACGAACAGGTGCCGCTCCCTTCGCTGTATTTCGCCCACCAGCGCGCTGTATTCGAGCGCGACGGTATGCTGCTGGCCGACTGCGATTTTATTCCCCGACGCCCTCACGAGGTGCCCGCCATTGAAACGGTCCGGTTCAGAACAATCGGAGATATGACCTGCACCGGGGCCGTCCGATCCAATGCATCCATCGCCAGTGAAATTGTCAGGGAAGTTGCCACGCTGCGAGTCACCGAGCGCGGTACTCGTTCAGATGACAAACGCTCGGAAACCGCTATGGAAGATCGTAAAAAACAGGGGTACTTCTGACATGGAAATCAAACGAACGGAATTACTGCGGTTCACCACAGCCGGCAGCGTGGACGATGGCAAGAGTACGCTCATCGGCAGGCTTCTGTACGAATCGAAAGCTGTCTTCGAAGATCAGCTCGAAGCGGTAAAGAAGGCCAGCGAGCGCTCCGGCGACGGGGAAATAAATCTCGCTCTGCTCACCGATGGCCTCAAATCGGAACGGGAACAGGGCATCACGATTGATGTGGCCTACCGCTATTTTTCCACGCCCAACCGCAAATTCATCATCGCCGATACGCCCGGCCACATCCAGTACACCCGGAATATGGTTACCGGTGCCTCCACCGCCAACGCTGCGCTGGTCCTCGTGGACGCGCGCAAGGGCGTGCAGGAACAAACCCGCCGCCACGCCTTCATCGCCTCGCTCCTGCAGATTCCGCACCTCGTGGTCTGTATCAATAAAATGGATCTGGTAGATTATGCAGAAGAGGTATATCAGCAGATCAGGCAGGAATTCGAGCTGTTCGCCGCAAAACTCGATGTGAAAG
>JAJTFM010000156.1 GCA_021298575.1 Saprospiraceae bacterium
GCAGTGTGGAACTGGATGTTTTCGCAGCCACCAATGAGGTGGTGTTCGAATATGTGTTTGGCTCTGAAGAATATCCCGAGTTCGTTTGGGCCTTCGGTGGCTATAACGATATTTTCGCATTCCTGGTGAGCGGTCCCGGTATAGCCGGTGATCCCAACCTGACCAATAGTGCGCTCAATATCGCCACGCTGCCCACCACAGGTACGCTCGTGCAAATTGACAGTGTGAATAATCAGGTTAACTGGGAGTACTACAGAAATAACGAAATCGGAGAGGAACTGCAGTACGACGGACTTACTTCCGACCTCTACGGCGTCAAAAAAAGCCTCACCGCCCGTGTCCCGGTTACCCCATGCAATACCTACCACCTGAAACTGGCCATTGCCGACCGCGGCGATGAATCTTATGACTCGGGTGTATTTGTCTCTGATATCAGAGCGGGCTCCCCCGATCTGGATATCGCCTTTTCCAGCGGCCTCGATTATTTCATCGAAACCTGCACGGGCACCAACGATACGCTCTTCATTACACTGAATAAACTGCCCACGGTTGCCACGTCTTTTAATGTAACACTCGGCGGTACGGCCACTCAGGACGAAGACTACGAACTGAATATTCCGCCGTCCATCACTTTCCAGCCCGGACAGCAGACGCTGGCTTTCCCGATTATTCCACTCACCGATAACCTTACAGAGGGAACCGAGTATGTCACGGTCACGCTCTCCCGCGATTACGGATGTGGTGAAGTAAACCTGAAATCCATCAAGGTGGATATTCTCGATAATGTTGAAGTACAGGTACAGGGTGGTGATACACTAAGCGTTTGTATCGGCGATTTCCTCCAGCTGAATGCTACAGGAGCAACCAACTATGTCTGGTCGCCCCAGGATGCAGTGAGTAATCCGTTCGTGGCTGATCCATTCACGTCTCCATTCCAAAGCCTCTGGCTCGTTCTGACTGGCTCCGTTGGTGCCTGTGTTGATGTGGATTCTGTATTTGTACGCGTAATCGCACCAACTGTTACAGCTGAAACCGTCTCACCAGACACAATCTGCCTTGGAGGAAGTGTACAACTTCAGGCTACCAGCAGCGAGTCAACTGTTGTATGGTCGCCCGCTACCGGTCTGGATGATGAAAACAGTTTCAATCCGGTGGCAACTCCCACTTTCCCGACAACTTATACAGCCAGTGCAACACTGGAAGGTTGTGTGGTTAGTGCATCGGTTACTGTCATAGTGGACTCGCTGTTTTTCCCCGAACTCATTGACGACCTTGTTCAGTGTCAGAACTATCCGGTTCAGCTCGCCAACACGCTTAATTCGACCACACAGTACGAATGGCTGCCCGAAACAGGGCTGAGTGATCCGACGGTTTCCGGACCAGTTGCACTGCCCGATATCACTACTCAGTATATACTTACCGCAACCAGCCCCAACGGTGTCTGCAGCCAATCGGATACGGTCACAATAACCGTTACCCCTGCTGATGTGGAAATTTCCGGCCCCGACAGTATATTCCTTTGCCTCGGTCAAACGCCTGTCCTGAACGCAGTAGCCGCTCCTCCGGGTGCCACCGTCGTTTGGGATAATACCAGCATTCTGAGCAGTTCGGCTGGCCCAAGTGTTATAGCATCGCCTACAGAAACCGTAACTGTAACAGCTACCTATAACATTAACGGGTGTATCGTCAGAGACTCTGTTTATCTGAAAGTGGACAGTCTTCCCAATCTGGATATCTTCCTGATGCCTGAAAAGCCGTTCTACTGCCCGGGTGATACTATATTCCTGCTCTCCAATACCTACGAACCGGCAAATTTCCCCGGTATCAAACACTCGTGGGAGCCTTTCGGTACTATGCTGACGCCGTTTGAGAAGTGGAATATGGTGGTTATTGCAACCGATACTTTCCTCTACAACAGAACCACAACGGTTGGCGCCTGTCAGGAAAAATCAACAGAACTTGTCATTGTACCTCAACCTCCGATTCTCACTGCCACGGTCAACCCGAATCCAATTTGTCCGGGAGGTAACGCACAGATCATCATCACCTCCATTCCTGCCAACACTGTTCTGGAATGGGAGGAAAACTCTGCCGTGACGCTTAGCTGCGACGACTGCCCGAATCCGGTGGCAAGTCCGCTGAATTCCACTTCATATCGCGTTACAACGCCGGAGGCTGAATGCCCGAGCGGACTGGACGTATTGGTGAATGTTACACCGCTCCCGCCGCTTAATCTGCCGGCAAACCCGGAATCCTGCAATGGCTCACCGGTGTCGCTCAATGATTCCGACTTCCCGGGCGTTATTTATCAGTGGACACCACCCACTTTCCTCAATAATCCAAATATCGGCAATCCGGTTTCAACACCGACTCAACCAGGTGCCATAACCTATACGGTAGAGGCTACCAGGAATGGCTGTACAACAGCCGGGGTGGTAACTGTGAATTCCTATGTGGCATCTGTTGATATCACTACTCCTGCCCAAACGATATGTGAAGGCAAGGAAATCACTCTCGCTGCAACTACCACTGGTACTCCCGGTACACTGAACTGGCTGCCCGCTGGCCCGACGGTCACTCCGGCATCCGCCCAGACATATACAGCCACGCTGTTCTTCGGTGGAAATTGTATTGTGCAGGATTCTGTGAAAATTGACGTCGCACCTTATCCTCAATTACTGCCAGCAAGTAACCCTGTTTCGTGTAACGGCTCACCCGTTATTTTGAATAATACGGATGATGCCGGCGTGACGTACACCTGGACACCTCCCACTTATCTGAATAACCCGAATGTGGGCAATCCAACTGCAACCCCTACTCAGTCGGGTGAAATTACATACAAAGTAGAAGCTTCCAGAAGTGGTTGTATAGCTACCGCCGAGGTGAAACTGAACTCCTACATTGCCACACTCGACGTTACCACGCCGGATCAACTGGTTTGTGAGGGCACGCAGATAAATCTGGCAACTGCTGTGACGGGCACTCCGGGCACCCTGAACTGGCTGCCTGCAGGGCCGGTAGTAACGCCAACGGCTCCGCAAACATATACAGCCACGCTGTTCTTTGGAGGAATCTGCTCCATACAGGACTCCGTACGTCTCGACGTACAGTCACTCCCTGTACTGCAACTCAATAACAACCCTACAGTGTGTCTTGGCTCTTCAGTCAGTCTGAACGGTACCAACGAAAGCGGGGTAAGTTACGTCTGGACGCCTGCAAGCTTCCTGAACAACCCGGCTGCGGGTAACCCGGTCGCTACCCCAACCCAGAATATAACCTACTCGGTAGTGGCCACTACTGTCCTCGGAAACTGCAAGGCTCAGGGTACGGTGAATGTAACTGTCGCTGACGCAACGGTTTCTCTCGGCCCCGACCAGACAATCTGCTTTGGCAGCCCCGTAACACTCACAGCTGCCGTAACCGGTACGCAGGGTGGCAGCTTTGAATGGGAAGCCAATCCGGCTACAACACCCACTATCACCGTGAGCCCGATCTTCGATCAGTCTTACACAGTTACCTACAAGTACGGTCCAGCGGGCTTCTGTACTTCTCAGGATGTGGTGAATATAGCCGTGGGCTCTCCGCTCGAACTGAGCGATATCACTGCCCCCGAAGACTCCGTGTGCGCGGGCGCGCCCGTAGTGCTAAAGGTGGAAATTACACTGGGCGACGGAGATATCTCATGGCTTGCCGATGGTGTTGTCATTCCGAATGCCACGCTCGATTCAGTTACCGTCACTCCCCAGGGAACGGCCGTGAATTATGAGGCAGTACTCACCGATGCAACGGGCTGCACTGCTTCTGCAGGGCCAGTTACGGTGCTCGTCAGGAAGTGCTTCGATATTCCTAACGCATTCACACCCAATGGAGACAGTTCCAACGACACCTTTGGTCCGGTACTCTACGGCGCCACTGCCGATATACTCGAGTTCAATGTGTACAGCCGCTGGGGCCAGAAGGTATTTACCGCCACCGACGGTAAAAAGGAATGGGATGGCCGTGTGGATGGTAAAGATGCACCCAGCGATGTGTATGTATATCAGATGAAAGTCAGGTTCCTGAACGGGGAGGAGGAAGATAGAACCGGTCAGGTCACGCTTGTCAGGTAATTATTGGTTAACTGCCTGGTCGGTCAAACCGGCCAGGCAGTTTCTTAGAGCTTGTTCAGGATTCTCTCGCAGAGTCAAAAACGGCTCATTTTTCGCCATTTTTCACCTTTTTTCAGTTACGTAGCTCCGGCTATGCGCCTTCAAAAATGAACCATTTTTGACCCGGCGGAAATCCCGGACGTCCTCTCTTATTTAAACCTGATAGCTTTGATGGGAGATATACCCGAAACAACAAGCGATGGCAGCAGGAGGAAAACTACTGTGATCAGTAATGTTCCGAGGTTGATTCCTGCCACTACTGCCCAGTTGATTTTAACCGGGGCATAAGAAAGATAGTAATCAGCCTCATTAAGTTTGATAAACCTGAATTTGTCCTGCATAAAGCAGAACCCCATTCCAATCAGATTGCCCCAAAACATACCCCAGAGCGTGATGAACGAGGCATGGTAAATGAAGATACGCTGCACAGACCGGTTTCCCGCTCCAAGCGCCTTTAGTACACCAATCATATTGGTTCTCTCCAGTACCAGTACCAGCAGTGCAGTAATCATGTTGATGATTGCCACGGCCAGCATCAGCGCCATTATAACCACTTCGTTGTAGTCTTGCAGTGCCAGCCATTCAAACAACGCCGGAAATTTCTTTCTGATGGTGACTGACAGCAGTTCTGTTGGCAATACCTCGTCGTAAATATACTGGTTGTAATACTCCAGATCACGAAGGTCGTCGAGCCATACCTCGAACCCGGCTACCTGCGTGGAATCCCATCCGAGCAGGTTCTGGACCTGATTGATATCGCACAGTGCAAATTTTCGGTCATATTCCTCCAGTCCGGTTTTATAAATACCGCATATCTGGAAAACCCGCCGTAATTGATCACCTTCCTTGACAAAATGTACAATGAACTTGTCGCCTACCCCTACCTGTAACCGGTCGGCTGTCTGGCGACTGATAATAATATCCCTGGAAAGGGTGGAGTCACCCGGTTTTACAGGCCTGCCTTCCAGCAAATAGGGCGACAGGTTTTCCCAGGCAAAATCGCTGCCCACACCCTTCAGAAGGATACCCTCTATCTCCGATTTGGTGCGTATGATACCCGGAATATGTGCAAATGCCTGTATGTGGCTGATACCCCCGTGAATACCCCCGGCCGGTATTCCGTTATCTTTCAGATAGAAGTCAGGCAACCCCGTGACAGTATCCAGCGAAGGATAAAAATCCTGATTTATGTCAATGGGCCTGGGTTCAAAGGAAAGCGAATAAGCCGTATCGGAGATATGAATATGTCCCCAAAACTCGAATATCTTCCTGCTGATTTCATTTTTGAATCCTGCAATGAGAGCAGAGGCGCTTACCATCACAGCCACACTGAGCGCAACAGCCACCACAGCAATCCTGATGATGAGTCTGGAGAAATTGTTGCCGCCCTTGAGTGCAACACGCCGGGCTATAAACAGGGAAAAGTTGGACATAAATGACAGTGCTTTTATTCCCTCAGGAATTCCAGTTCGAGGTGTCGGTGTATCTCGCTGCTGATGGCTCCGAAATGCTGAGGATATGGTTCGCCGCTTTCATTGGCCGAAGTGCTTAGCAGCGGACTGTTAAGGTGTTCGATCAACTCCTGACAGAACTGGTCGGTGGCGACGCGTATGGCAACACTGCCATCAGGAGCTTTCACAGAAGCGGGGATTCCGACCGAGTGCTCGTAAACCACCGTAAGCGGGCGCTGATGAAATGACAAAAGCGTTTCAATACGGGGATGGAGCTTCGGGACATATCGTTTCAGCATATCCAGGTCAGAGACGAGCAGGATATACCCCCTGTTGGAGGGGCGGCCCTTGATCTGGCCAATACGGGTGATTGCCTGTTCGTCGAATATATCGCAACCGACCCCCCAGACTGTGTCAGTAGGGTAACAAATCACCTTGCCGTTGCGCAGCAGGGCGACAATTTCAGAAATGTCGTCTCGTAGCAGGAACATGTTAAAACAAAAGGGCTTACAAATGCGTTAGGACTCGTAATTTTGGCGAGGCAAAAGTCCGATTTTTTCTCACACGTTGAACCGAAACTTCCAATGCAAATATTCAGACTGAACGTATATATTACGATGGTATTGTTTTTCATGGCCACAGCTTTTCCGATTGAGGCTATTGCAAAGCATATTATCGGTGGCGACATGACTTACGAGTATGTGAGTGATGTAGGAGCCAACTCCCGCAGATGGCGTTTCACCATGAAGGTTTACCGCGATTGTTTCGGCGGCGGGGCTCCGTTTGACACGGATGCATCTATCAGTATTTTCAGGGGTAACACCCAGAGTAACGTACTTCAGGAGGCATTTTATGTGAACTACAACGATTTTACCCGGCTTATTCCCGATACACCGCAGTGCGTAACCAAAATTCCCACGAATGTATGTGTTGAAGAGGCTGTTTATGTTTTTGAGCGTACGCTGCCGATAACAGTATCCGGTCAAAGTTACTTCATTGTTTACCAGCGCTGTTGCAGGAACGAAAGTATTACCAATATCATAAACCCGGGCTCTGTGGGTGCAACTTATGCCGTCGAGCTCACCTACGAAGCCCAGGTTGCCAAAAACGACAGCCCCAGATTCAAGAATTTCCCGCCACTGATTATTTGCAATAACCTGCCGCTCGATTTTGATCACTCTGCCACTGATGCTGACGGAGATTTGCTGCTGTATGAATTCTGCGCACCCTATGTCGGTGGTGGAAATATAACCCAGGGCCCTGCTCTTTTCTCCTGCGACGGGGCCAAGCCCGACCCTTCCTGCGGCCCGCCATTCGATATTATCCCTTTTGCCGTGCCTGTTTATACACCCGACAAGCCGATGGGGGGCAACCCGGTGGTCGCGATCAACCAGACAACAGGATTCATAAACGGAACGCCACTTCTGCTCGGTCAGTTCGTGGTGGGTGTGTGTGTAAGTGAATTCCGCAACGGACAGCTTCTATCCACCATCAGAAGGGAATTCCAGTTCAATGTGGCAGATTGTCAGCCCGACGTATTCACCAAAATAGAAACAGACTCTTCCACACTCGTTGCCGAACAGTATCTGATCAAATCGTGTGGTTCCAATACGGTCGAGTTTACCAACCTGAGCGGTCAGCAGCAGTTCATCACCAGTTTCAGGTGGGAGTTTGATATGAAGGATTCAATCGCCACCAACTCGTCGGTGTGGAGCCCGACGTTTACTTTCCCGGACACAGGCCTGTATTCCGGTCGGCTGATCCTGAACCCAAGTGGCGGATCCTGCAGCGATACCGCTGATATTGCAGTGAGAATTTTCCCTGAAGTAAATGCCGATTTTTCCTATGCCTACGACACCTGTGTGGCAGGACCGGTGGTTTTCACGGATCTATCCACCAGTGAGGCAGGAGTCAAATCCTGGTTTTGGGACTTCGGCGTGCCGGGTAGCCCCACATCCTCGGAACAAAACCCGTCTTACCTGTACGATATTCCCGGTCAGCATCCCGTAACGTTATTTGTTGTGGATGCCAATATCTGCTCCGATGCGGTAACCAAAACAATTAACTATGTGCCCGCGCCACCTATCATTGTAATTCGCCCCGACAGTTATCTGGGCTGTTACCCTGCGCGCATATTTTTTGATAACCTGTCGAAACCCATTGACGAAACGTATGATATCAAGTGGACTTTTGGCGACGGGGGAGACACCGGCGGAGTAATCAGCCCTACTCATACCTATACTGAACAGGGCGTTTACGACGTAAGCGTTGCCATCACATCTCCGATTGGCTGCATGATTTCAGATACCTTCTTCAACCTGATCCGTGTTGAGCCACGGCCGGTTGCCGATTTTACCTTCTCTCCGGAAAGCGGTCTGACTACCTTCAACAATATAGTAGATTTTACCGACAAATCGAAGGACGCTGCCTTCTGGAACTGGCAAATAGGCAATGATTTTACTACCATTCAGCAAAATCCGACCTATACTTTCACCGATACCGGACTCACCTCTGTTCGTCTGATTGTGACACATCGCGAAGGCTGCAAAGACAGTCTGACCAAAACGCTGGATATCCGTCCGGAAGTGCGCTGGTACATGCCCAATGCTTTTACGCCCAATGCCGACAGTAAAAATGACGGTTTTCAGGGCAAGGGATATCTGGAAGGAGCAGTTGGTTTCCGTATGGCAATCTGGAGCCGCTGGGGAGAGCTGGTGTTTGAAACTGATAATCCGGATGATGCCTGGAATGGTCGGGTAAGGAATACCGGAGGAAACGCCCCCCCGGGAGTGTACGTGTATGTGGTCAGTTTCACCGGGCCACGAGGTGAACCACACGAATACAAAGGTTATGTCACACTGGTGCGTTGAGGAATTTGTTTGATTTTCGTAACTTTCTGTATGACTTTCGTTAACGGCAGTCTGTGAATCCCGGGCACCTTTGTGCTGATTTTTATCAGCAAAAGGTATGAATTTCAGCTTTCCCATTCAATTCAACAGGCCTGACAGCACCCCTGAGCGTGCTGTCAGGCCTGTTTTGATTTTATTTGTATTGTTCATGGCTGCCAGTTGCCTGAGTGCTCAGGTAAAAAGTGATTCCGGACCTGAGTATCACTTCAACGGAGCTGTTAATGCTACCAACAACGGCATCTCGCTCATTCCTACGTTCTCGCTGGGGAAGCCCGCAACAATAATCGAATTGAATGCAGGGGGTGAACGTCTTACTTTTGAACCGCAATTCAGGTTCAGTCTGGAAGGGCAACCGTGGTCTTTCATTTTTTGGTGGCGATACAAATTGATAAATACCAATAAGTTGCGAATGGGGACGGGCCTGCACCCGGCTATTGTTTTCAGGGAAACACCGATTATACGGAACGGACAGGAGCTGAAGGGGTTTGTGGCCCAGCGCTATCTTGCCGGCGAACTGAATCTTGCATATTACCCGGCGAAAAACATTGGATTTGGGCCTTATATACTCTATTCCAGAGGACTTGAAACCGGCGTTGTGAAGAATAATCTGTTTCTGGCACTGAATGTTTACCTGACAAATATTCGTCTCGGCGGTCAATATTTTATGAAATTGTTCCCTCAGATTTATTATCTTGGAATGGACGACAAAAGCGGTTTATACGCCTCTGCCACCGTTTTCTTCGTCAAACAGGGCTTTCCGCTGTCTGTCTCTCTGATTGGAAACAGAAAAATCAAATCGGCCATCGTTTCCAAAGAATTCGTGTGGAATATCTCGCTGGTGTATAACTTTGGCAACAAATTGGTCAAAAAGAGATGAGAAACAGCCTATGAGCCAGCCGGAAACCATTACGGATTTTTACAGGAACAAGATTGGGCATGTGCCCGCAGGCCTGCAAGACGGGGTAGGGCACTTTAATGTTTTCAAACTGGAACCTTTCATCGGCAAATCCGCTCGTCCGGTGCCTTACAGCCGGCGCGATTACTTCAAGGTCATGCTGGTAAAGGGCGCCGGGAATATTCATTATGCCAACAAGGTAATTCCTGTACACAGACAGGCACTTACTTTTTCCAATCCGCAGATACCTTATAAATGGGATACTACTGAACATATCAGCAGTGGAGTGTTCTGTGTGTTTAACCACGCTTTTTTTCTCAATTACGGCAATATCCTGCAGTACGATGTATTCCAGCCCGGAGGAACACATATTTTCGAGTTGTCTGACGAACATTACGACATGATAAGCAAGGTTTACTCCCGTATGTTCGCGGAAATTGAATCAGATTACACATATAAGTATGATGTTCTGCGCAACCTGATGCTTGAAGTTGTGCATACAGCGCTGAAAATGAATCCGTCGGCAGGCTCCCCGTCGCGTCCGGTGAATGCATCGGCGCGTATTTCATCGCTGTTTCTCGAGTTACTGGAACGGCAGTTTCCTGTTGACGACGAACACCGGCATATCCAGCTGCGCACACCTTCCGATTTTGCCCGCCAGCTTTCCGTGCATGTTAATCATCTCAACCGGGCTGTAAAAGCGGTAATGCAAAAAACAACCTCGGAGATTATAGCAGAGCGACTGGTCAGAGAATCAGTAATCCTGCTCAGACACAGTAACTGGAGCGTGTCGGAGATAGCCTGGGCACTCGGCTTCTCCGAGACCACCCATTTCAACAATTTTTTCAAAAAACATGTGCAGATGTCGCCACTGAAGTATAAAAATTCAGGTGCACCGTAAGTATTTTTGTATATTGTTACCGGGGTCGCCAAAGTATTAAAACCCCACTTATTGCCACTTCAAGGCCTGTTTTCGTATTTTTACTTATTGATTGCCTGCCACTTGGTCTAACCAGTTATTTGCAATTTTTTCCCGTAAAACTTGCATACCTCAAAATCCGTGTACTTTTGCGGTCTGATTTTTGCAGTATAACCCCATTATCCTTGTCTTTACTACGATGTCAAAAAAACTCCTCATAGTGGAATCGCCGGCCAAGGCCAAAACAATTGAAAAATTCCTTGGCTCTGATTTTACCGTCAAATCATCTTACGGTCACATTCGCGATCTGATCAAGGGTAACGACCTTGGTGTAGATGTGGAACACGGCTATCGCCCCAACTATGTCATTCCTGACGACAAGTACCGGACCGTCAAGGAACTTCGTGAAAATGCCGCCAAGGCATCGGAAGTATGGCTCGCTACCGACGAAGACCGTGAGGGTGAGGCTATCAGCTGGCACTTGTGCGAAGTGCTGAAGCTCGATCCTGTTACCACGCGGCGTATCGTTTTTCATGAAATCACCAAACCGGCCATTCAGCGTGCTGTACAACAGCCCCGTACGGTTGATATGAATCTGGTGAACGCACAGCAGGCACGCAGGGTACTCGATCGCCTGGTGGGATGGGAGTTAAGCAGTCTGCTCTGGAAAAAGGTCAAGGGACAGTTATCGGCCGGCAGAGTGCAATCCGTTGCCGTTAAACTTATTGTTGAACGTGAACGGGAGATACAGCAATTCACCAGCACGCCCTTTTTTAAAATAGTAGCCCAGTTCTTCGCCAAAAATACCCAGGGTAAACTCGTTACATTCAAGGCTGAAAGTCCGGGTCGTTTTGAAGATGCTGCCGGTGCCGAGGCTTTCCTTCAGAAGTGTGTCGGGGCAAAGTTCAGCGTCTCCAGTATCGAGGTGCGGCCAACCCGCCGCAAACCGGCACCCCCTTTCACCACATCCACGCTCCAGCAGGAAGCCAGCAGGAAACTCGGATTCTCGGTAAACCGTACCATGTCGGTAGCCCAGAAGTTGTATGAAGAGGGTTTCATCACCTATATGCGTACCGACTCCACCAATATGTCGGAATCGGCAATTCAGGCCATGGGTGCTGCTATTGTTGAACAATTCGGTGCCCGTTATCACCAGGAGCGCCGCTTCAAAACCAAAAACGAGTCTGCGCAGGAAGCCCACGAGGCTATTCGTCCCACGTATGTGGAACGGCAGAGTATAAGTGCCAACCGTGATGAACAAAGACTGTATGAACTGATCTGGAAGCTCGCCCTGGCTTCCCAGATGGCCGATGCGGAACTGGAAAAAACGACTGTGGATATTGCTATCAGCACGCAGCCGGGTACTGTGCTTGTCGCAGAAGGGGAAGTACTCAAGTTCGACGGCTTCCTGAAGTTGTACCTCGAAAGTTCCGATGAGGAAGAGGA
>JAJTFM010000157.1 GCA_021298575.1 Saprospiraceae bacterium
GCATGTAGCCATTCTGATGGGCACTGCAGAGGTACTCGCTTCCATGCGCAAACAGCTTGCCGGAACGGTCGTTTTCGTTTTTCAACCCGCAGAAGAAGGGCCTCCTGCAGGGGAAGAAGGTGGCGCACCGCTTATGATAAAAGAGGGCCTACTCGATAATCCCAAAATCGAGGTCATGTTCGGGCTGCATATCAACTCCCAAACCGAATCGGGCCGAATAGCGTACCGTTCCGGGGGCGCCATGGCAGCATCTGACTGGTTCTATATCACGGTACATGGGAAACAATCGCACGGATCACAACCGTGGAGCGGTATTGATCCGATTGTTGTGTCGGCCGAGATAATCCAGGGGCTGCAAACAATCGTGAGCCGTCAGGTTGACCTAACCGAACACCCGGCGGTTATCACTGTTGGTAAAATTGAAAGCGGTGTGAGGGCAAATATTATTCCAGAAATAGCCGAAATGGTTGGTACAATACGTACGCTGGACACCTCCATGCAAAAACTGATTCACAGAAAACTAGACCTAACTGCGAGGAAAATTGCAGAAAGTGCAGGCGCAACGGCCGAGGTGAAAATTGACAACAAAACTCCAGTCACGTACAATAACCCCGAACTGACCCGGTGGGCACTTCCATCCCTCAGGGAAGCAGCAGGCAGCGATTTTGTGGAGGAGCACAAACCACGAACAGGAGCTGAAGACTTCGGTTTCTACGGACAAAAAATTCCCTGCTTTTTCTTCTTTCTGGGTGGAATGAAGCCCGGTGAAAATCCTCAGAATGTCGCAGCGCACCATACACCCGATTTTTATCTCGATGAAAGCGGATTCACCGTGGGAGTAAAGGCATTCTGCAATCTGACGCTGGACTATATGAACAGGAAATAATTATGAACAACAAGGAAATAGCTTACGCTTTTGATGAACTCGCAAGCCTGATGGAACTGCACGGCGATGACGATTTCAGGATTAAATCATACAAAAATGCCTACCTGACCATCAGAAAACTGGATTCCCCGCTCTCTGCTATGAAGGATGACGAGATCAAGGCAATCAAAGGTGTAGGAAATGCTATCTCCGGCAAAATCAGGGAGTTGCTGGATAACGGCAAAATGGCAAACCTCGAAAAATACAGGGACAAAACGCCTCCGGGAGTGCAGGAAATGCTTGAACTCAATGGTTTCGGCCCCAAAAAAGTAAGACAGGTGTGGCAGGAAATGGGTATCGAGAGCATCGGTGAACTCTGGTATGCCTGTAACGAGAACCGACTTGTCGAATACAAGGGCTTCGGTCTTAAAACGCAGGAGGAGTTACTCAAAAAACTCGATTATTACCAGAAAAGCAAGGGAAAACTGCACCTCGATGCCGCCGACGAAATTGCTGAAACTGTCTGTGCCATAATTACTGCTGCATTGCCGGGAGCCTATGTATCTCCCGTCGGTGAGATCAGAAGGCGCTGCCCGGTCATATCGCATCCGGAAATTCTGGTGGGATACAACGGTGAGTTGAGTGCCATTTTCGATGACACGCTCACTCTGGCAGCCGAGGAAGACAGGTTTATTACCGTGCTGCTGAAAGGTGAAACAAAGGTGGCTATTCACCGATGCCATGCGGAGGAGTTTGGTTCAAAGTTGTTTCAGCTAACGGGCACTGACAGTTATGTCAGAGGATTTGCCGAAGCAAACGCTGGAAGATCTTTCAAGGGTTTGCGCGCAGAATTTGAAGTGTTTGAAAAAGCACAAATTACTTTCGTTGCCCCTGAACGGAGGGAGTCTTACCCACCCGTTTCAATTACCGGTGATCGACTAATCGAGCTGCAAGATCTGAAAGGCGTGCTCCACATCCATACAACATACAGCGATGGACTACACTCGCTCAGGCAGATGTGCGAGCGCGCACGCGAACTGGGCTATGAATATATAGGAATTACTGATCACAGCCAGTCTGCGTTCTACGCCAACGGCCTTAAGCCCGACCGACTGAAGCAACAATGGGACGAAATTGATCAGTTAAATGAAGAGTTGAGCGATCTGAGAATTCTCAAGGGGATTGAAAGTGATATTCTGAACGACGGCTCGCTGGACTATCCAGATGCCCTGCTGGACAACTTTGACTTTATAATCGCTTCAGTACACTCAAATCTGAAGATGAGTATTGACAAGGCTACTGAAAGGGTAATCAAGGCAATAGAGCATCCCCGGACAACCATACTCGGACACCCGACCGGCAGGCTGCTTCTCAGCAGGGAGGGCTACCCACTTGACTGGGATGCTGTATTTGAGGCCTGTGCCAAAAATGAGGTGGCTATCGAGCTCAATGCACACCCCTACAGGCTGGATATAGACTACACGCTGATACCCAAAGCCATTCAACGCGGAATCAAAATCAGTATTAATCCAGATGCTCACAGCCTTTCCGGCATGGAAGTTGTAAAGTATGGCTTGGCCATTGCCAGAAAGGGCGGGCTATCTCCTGAATATTGCTTCAATGCACAACCATTAAATATGCTGATATGATCAAAAACATTATTCTCGATTTCGGACACGGTGGTATTGACAAAAATGGCAACTACACAACCGCACCAAGCAAGATGTACACATTTTCTAACGGAGTAGTTGCATTCGAAGGTGAAATCAACCGGCAGATTGGAGGATTGCTCGCACTTTACCTGAGCACGCACAGACTTCGCTATAATGTAGTGTTGACGGTAAATCCATACGACGCAACAGATATCTCGCTTGACAAAAGGGTTGAAATTGCGAACAGTTTCAAAAAAGATGAAACAATACTGATTTCTGTTCACTCAAACGCTTCAAGCCCATCGGGCACAGGCACGGGATTTGAAATTTATACCACCACTGGTCAGACCAAAAGTGACATACTGGCCACAGAAATTGGAAATTCAGTAAAAACACTTTACCAAAAACTGAATCTGAAACTCCGCTTTAATTTCACTGACGGTGATCTGGATCAGGAAAACAACTTCTTCATTCTCAGAAAGAGTGCCTGTCCGGCAGTACTGCTCGAATGCCTTTTCTTTGATAACTGGAACGACTACCAAAAACTTAGGGATCCCGAGTTTCAGAAAGAAATGTCATGGTATATCTACAAGGGTATCATGAGTTATCTTGACAAGTACGGAGACGTCTGAAAATCACTTCCAGCAATAAGTGCTTGTTCAAGATTCTCTCACATAGTCAAAAACGTCTCATTTTTCGCCTTTTTTCAATTACTTAGCACCGGCTATGCGCCTACAAAAACGAAAAAACTGACAAAAAATCAGCCTGTTTTTGCCACCGGCAGAGAATCCTGAACAAGCTCTAAAACGGGGGTGTTCATAAATACTCCATTAAAAAAGGACCTGTGGAAAACCACAAGTCCTTTTTTGGGGGGGAGGCTAAAGGGGCTCGAACCCTCGACCTTCGGAACCACAATCCGACGCTCTAACCTGCTGAGCTATAACCTCCATTTGCCTTAAGCGGCTGCAAAGATACTACTTGTTACTTTATTACGGCAAAAAAAAGTGAAGGAAAAATTGCGCCTGATTTACCGGGATTGTTGTTGTCTGGTCTGCTGACCAGTAAATTCGGTTTCTGCAGTTTTCCAGCCCTTCAGTTTTTTTAGCAACTTGCACATTTTCAGGTTCAACGACCGGTTTGCATTAAAAAAATGACCGTTGACAGTAATCCACTCCTTCTCCACCCTCACATTTTTCAAATCCGAATAGGAAACCATTCTGGGCTTGTCGAGCACTGACTTCCAGTACAAAGCCTTGTTCGTCATGGCAAATCCCTCCTTGCAGTTACCCCTGAGTGAAAGATCACAAATAAAGTAAACGCGTTCCTTGGCGTCGGCTGCCAGAAAACTTCTGCATGCATTAGCCAGCAAGTCAGAGCGCATACCTATAAAGTCGAAATAAAACGCTTCGTCCTCAAACTCAAAATCCATAAAATCGCGAATCATTTTCCACAGGTCAGTCCTGCCCGGATTAACCTTTTCATAGTTCAGTATGGCAGATGGAAGCAGTACTCCGTTAAGGTCAGTACAGAACTGAATAATAAGGTAGTCCAGAAGTCCTTCAAATGCGGTTTCAAGCCTTATATCAATTTCAGGTAGTCCTTCACTGCCAAACTGCAGCCAGAATCTGCCGATATCGTCTGCAATTTGTTGTGATCGCAGTTCATATATCTCCCTGAAACGCGACTGATAGAAACGCTCAACGTAATCTGCATACTTCCTCGGATCATGCTCCTCCTCAACTCTTTTTCTGAGCTGTTTGAAAAACAACGCCTTTACCTGTTCTGTCAGACTGGCTGAACCTTTGAAATTGATTGAATAGCGCGGCTCGAAGAGCGAAGACTCACACTTGTGGCGTTGGCCCTCAAAATGATATCCACAGTGATGACAGAATACCGAGGAGACTGGCCCCTTGTGTGTACACACAGGGCATTCTTTGGTTCGGTCTGCAATCTTGTCGCCACAACGGTTGCAGAACCGGGATCCGGGTATGATTTCGGCAGCGCAGTTTGAACAGAGATTCACGTTTGAAATTATTTTATGCTCATTCGAAACACTGTGAAAGAAATGTTTTGGCCCAAAAAACAAATATTTTGGTCATTTCATTCAATCACACTGCAAATATAAAACTATTTGTGTTTACATAATACACTTTAAAACAAAAATATTATAAATTTATCAGTGTTACAGCGCTACCTGTTTTGCAGCTTGTTCAGGATTCTCTGCCACCGGCAGAGAATCCTGAACAAGCTCTTAGAGATTTCTTTGCGAGTGCTGGCCTATCTTTCATGTTTTTTCCAGATATCCGGCCTTCGGCTTCTGGTTCGCTCGGCACTCTGTTCATACCTCCACTCATTGATATTTTTTTCGTGGCCCGAGAGTAATACTTCCGGAACTTTCATACCATACCACTCTGCCGGTCGGGTATAAACAGGTGGTGCGAGCAGATCATCCTGAAAACTGTCAAAAAGCGCAGAGGTTTCGTCGTTGAGCACGCCGGGTATCAACCGGCCAACCGCATCAACCAGTACAGCTGCAGCCAGTTCACCCCCGGAGAGCACATAATCGCCGATAGAAAGCTCCATTGTGATATACTTTTCCCTGATACGCTCGTCAACTCCCTTGTAATGACCACACAGTACTATAATATTACCTTTCATACTGAGCTGATTACATGTCTGTTGATCCAGCACTTTTCCGTCGGGAGTGGTATAAATGACAGCATCGTATTTCCTTTCGGCACTCAGTTTTTCAATACAGGCAGCAATTGGTTCTGGTTTAAGCACCATTCCTGCGCCACCTCCGAACTGGTAATCATCCACCTGACGGTGTTTACCGGTGGCATAATCACGCAGGGGATGCAGGTGAACTTCAAGGAGTCCCTTGTCTTTTGCTCGCTGCATAATAGAGTAATTGAGCGGACTTTCTAGCAGCTCTGGCAAAACCGTAATAATATCAAATCTGATCATCAGCGCAAAATTAGCTTATCTTTGCAAAAAAAACAGTATATGGAAGTCCTGACCGCCACCAGCCTTTCCTCCACAGAACTCATTGAACTCGAGGATCTGTACAATGCCCACAACTATCACCCGTTGCCTGTCGTGCTTGAACGCGGAAGAGGTGTTTATCTGTGGGATGTTGAGGGCAAAAGATACTACGATTTTCTCTCTGCCTACAGTGCTGTAAATCAAGGGCACTGCCACCCGCGTCTCATTTCTGCACTCACTGAACAGGCTCAGAAACTCACGCTCACCTCACGCGCCTTTCACAACAACCTGCTCGGTCAGTACGCTGCATTTATTACTGCTTATTTTGGATACGACAGGGTTCTTCCCATGAATACCGGTGTGGAAGCGGTGGAAACTGCCCTGAAACTGTGCCGTAAATGGGCTTATCAGGTGAAAGGGGTTCCTGAAGGAAAGGCAAAATTCATTTTTGTTGAAGGTAATTTCCATGGCAGAACGCTCGGGGTTATCTCCGGATCAAGTGCCGAGGAAAGCCGCGGGGGTTTCGGTCCGTTCCTGCCGGGCATTGAAATCGTTCCTTACAACGACCTGAACGCGCTCGAATCCGCTCTGAAGGATCCAAACACCGCCGGATTTCTTGTCGAACCCATACAGGGAGAAGCCGGTGTTTATGTT
>JAJTFM010000158.1:0-7301 GCA_021298575.1 Saprospiraceae bacterium
TCTTCAAAGCCCGCATTCATACCCTGTCCGTAAAACGGTACAATCGCATGAGCCGAATCGCCGAGCAGGAGTATGCGCCCTTGCCATTGCCACGGATCGCAGTTCACTGTAACCAGCGATGAAGTGGGGTTTCTGTTAAAGTCCGTCACCAGATCGGGTATCAGTTCGATGGTATCGGGGAAATGGCGGCGGAAGAAGGAAACCACATCTTCATCATTCCGGATTTGTTGAAATGAAATATCGCCCTCAAACGGCAGGAAAAGTGTGGCAGTAAAACTGCCATCGGCATTAGGCAGGGCAATCATCATAAAGTTGCCCCGCGGCCATATATGGAGTGCCTCGGGGTTTATGCGGTGTTTACCATCTTCAGCAGGCGGTATAGTGAGCTCTTTGTACCCGTGATCGAGGTAAAACTGCCGGTAATTGAAGCGATCGGTTCGCTGCAGGGAGTATCTCACGGCTGAATGGGCCCCGTCTGTGGCGAAAATCAGCGGCGCCTCCATTGTTCTGGTTTGTCCGGTGGCGTGGTCCAGAAAGGTAATCTCCGGCTTGTCGGTATCTGCACCAAGGCACTGGTGTTCAAAATTGAACTCCACATTCGGAAAACTGCCGGCGATACGCAGCAACTCGAGGTTCAGTCCACCGCGCGACACGGAGTAGATGGCCTCGTTTTCCTTCCCGTAGGGCTGAAATGCATTCTGGCCGCTAATGTTATGTATCATGCGGCCTGGCATCGGGATAGCCACTTTTTCAATTTTATCGCGGATACCGGCCTTTTCGACGGCTCTCCACCCCCGCTCGCTCATGGCAAGGTTGATGCTTCGCCCCCCCCTGTAGCCGGCAGTACGCATGTCCGGACGGCGTTCGAATACCCTGACATGATAGCCCCTGCGGGCAAGGAATACGGTCCATAACGCACCGACAAGGCCGGCACCGACAACGACAGCTGATTTGGATTGCTGCATGGGTTAATTTGGTTATTAATCAGTAAAGCGCTTGTTCAGGATTCTCTCGCAAAAGACAAAAAATACCGAAAATAGTTCAGGACACTCGTACTCAGGAGCGACTGTAGTTCGGCGACTCCCTGGTTATGATGATATTGTGAGGGTGACTTTCCGTCATTCCCGCGTTGGATATTCTCACAAACTGGGCTTTTTCCTGGAGTTCTGCAACGGTGGCGGCGCCGCAGTAACCCATACCCGCACGAAGTCCTCCGATATACTGTACCATTACTTCCTGGAGTGTTCCCTTGTAGGGCACACGGCCTTCAATACCCTCGGGGACAAGTTTTTTGATATCGTCTTCCACGTCCTGGAAGTATCGGTCTTTGGAACCGAGCTGCCTGATACGCGTTGTTAATAGCAGAAAGTTGGGCAACTCCCACGCCCGCCACGATGCGCGTGGTGCAGATACTGCCCGGCCCGACACCCACCTTGATACCATCAGCTCCGGCGTCAACAAGTGCTTTGGCACCTGCACCAGTGGCTACATTGCCGCCAACTATATCCAGTCCGGGAAATTTCAGTTTGAGCGCCCGTATGGTGTCGAGCACCCCGCGCGAGTGCCCGTGCGCGGTGTCAACGCAGATCATGTCCACTCCGACAGCCACCAGCGCGGCTACCCGCTCCTCGGTATCGTGGGTAACGCCTACTGCGGCACCCACCACCAGCCTTCCGAACGAATCCTTGCAGGCTTGCGGGAAGTTGACGCCCTTCATAATATCTTTATAGGTGATGAGACCCACCAGCTCGAACTGCTCGTTTACAACAGGCAGTTTTTCTATTTTTCGCTGCTGCAGTATATCGCGCGCCTGCTCAAGGGTGGTGCCGAGCGGAGCCGTAACCAGATTTTTTTTGGTCATGAGCTCTCTCACCGGGCGACCGAGACTGGTTTCAAAACGAAGATCCCGATTGGTCAGAATACCAACCAGTTTTCCCTTTTTATCGGTAATAGGTATACCCCCGATACTGTGCCTGCGCATCAGTTCGTGGGCTTCGCTGAGCGGCGCATCGGGATGCAGCGTTACAGGATCTATAATCATACCCGCTTCGGAGCGCTTGACGGCGCGTACCTGTTCAGCCTGTTCGGCAATGCTCATGTTTTTATGGATAACACCCAGCCCTCCCTGCCGCGCTATGGCAATGGCCAGATTCTTGTCGGTCACGGTATCCATGGCAGCGGATACAATAGGCGTGTTCAGCCTGATGTTACGGGTGACGTGGGAAGCGATATCTACTTCACGGGGAAGAACTTCGCTGTAGGCAGGGACGAGCAGTACGTCGTCGAAGGTAAGTGATTCGCCCAGAAATTTGGGGTGATCGGAAGATGCAGACTTATTTTCCATGCGCAAAGTTCGGGTGCAATTAGGAAAACTGGAACAGTATCACAGAAATTTTTTATGCGAATGCTCTAAAAACTGCATGAGCCCGCCCCGGAGGCCTGTATTACTTGTCATTCAACGCCTGCAAGTCAACCAGTTTCCTGTATGCTCCTCCCTGTGCCATGAGTTCTTCATGTCTGCCCCGCTCCGCAATACGGCCGCCGTCCAGCACGATTATCTCGTTGGCGTGCTGTACAGTGCTCAGGCGGTGAGCGATTACAAGTGCTGTCCTGTTTTCCAGCAGGCGCTCGAGGGCTGCCTGTACCAGTTTCTCCGACTCGGAGTCAAGAGCGGAGGTCGCCTCGTCCAGTATAAGCACCGGTGGATTTTTCAGCAGTGCGCGGGCAATAGTGAGCCGCTGCCGCTGCCCGCCACTCAGTTTGCTGCCCCGGTCGCCAATATTCGCATCATACCCCTGCGGAATCTGCGCGATAAATTCGTGGGCATTGGAGGCTTTCGCCGCGGCAACGACTGACTCATCGGGCACTTCACCGGTGGAAAATGCAATATTGTTCCTGATGCTGTCGTTGAAAAGTATGGCCTCCTGACTCACAATACCCATCAACCCCCGCAGGTCGCGCAGTCTCATTTTTCTGATGTCCACACCGTCTATGAGTATCTGTCCGCCAGTCACGTCGTAAAACCGGGGGAGCAGGTCGGCAATGGTGCTCTTTCCTGCGCCGGAAGCTCCCACCAGCGCTATAGTCTGGCCCTTCTTCAACTCGAAACTCACCCTGTCAAGCGCAGGGCGCTCGGCATTCTGATAAGTAAACGAGACATTCCTGAATTCAATTTTGTCTTTGAAGGCAACGGGAACCACCGGATCCGGCGCATCGGAAACGGTCACTTCCGCATTCAGCACCGATTCTACCCGATCGAGGGCCCCGAGTCCCTTTCTGATATTGTACCAGGCGGTGGAGAGGTGTTTGGCTGGTTCAATAATATTGTAAAAGGCGTAGAGAAATGTAATAAAGGTAGCTGCCGAAAGCTGCCCGGCAAATACCTGACGGGCGCCGAACCAGAGCAATACCGATACTACGGAGATTCCAAGAAACTCGGAAAGGGGCGATGCCAGATCACGGCGGCGATATAACCCGGTGAGTGTTTTTGCATAGTCGTCGTTCTCGCGGCCAAATCGGGCCGATTGCCACGGCTCTGCGTTGAAACCCTTGATGATACGCAATCCACCGAGGGTTTCCTCCAGTAACGAGCCAAGTACGCCCAGCCGGCGCTGAGCCTCGCCCGACTGTTTTTTAAGGGTTCTTCCCACCCGGGCAATGATAAGTCCGGAAAAAAGCATCAGCCCGAATACAAATATCAGCAACTGTGGCGATACTGACACCATAAACAGCAGACTGCCCAGCATGACAATCGGCTCCCTGGCCACCGCCTCGGTAGCTCCTACTATGCTCCATTCTATCTCCTGTACATCGGCCGATACCCTGCTCATCAAGTCGCCTTTCCTTTTCTCGGAAAAGTAGGACAGCGGTAACTCCAGTGTTTTGTCAACCAGTTTCCCGCGTATGTCGCGTACGATCCCGTTGCGCACGGGCGCCAGGAAGTACAGCGACAGGTACCTGAACAGGTTTTTGCCAAAAAAGGTGACTACAAGGAAAATACAGACAATCAGCAGGGCCTGCTCGCGGCCATAGTTCTCTATCAGATTGGCAAAGAAGCCGTTTATCTGCGATTCAACGCGCTGAAATCCGCCACCGTCGCTGCTCTTTTTAAACTCGTCGGGGTTGAAAAGTATCTGCAGAAAAGGCTGCAGTACCGGAATACTCACCACCATGAACAGCGACATGAGCAGGTTTGAGATTACAGCAAACCCTATCAGTCGCTTGTACGGAGCGTAATATCGCAGTAGTCTGATCATTTAAGAGCTTGTTGACAGGAACGTGAGACCAGACGCCTTGGGTGGTTATTCACCTTCTGTCTGGCTGAATTTCGACAAAAACTCCTCCACTTTCGGGGTGCGCTTCCAGCCGTTGGCGGCATATACATCCATCAGTGCTTTCACGTTCATGGCAAGTGCCGAGCCCGGATATTTCTGAAGAATCAGGTTCCAGTTGTTTTTGAAATCGTCACGGGCAGCCTTTGTCTCGAAATCGTAGGCGGGTGTGTTGTCAGAGCCATTCAGCAACACCAGCGTGAGCCAGCGCTCGTTTTCTACGGTCTCAACCGAACCGACGAAATACGGGTTCTGGTCGTTGAATTTCTCCCAGAAAACAGCTCGCTCGGCCAGCTTGTCGAGCCCGATGGTTATTCCTCCGTCCTCAAATCCGTTCTCGCGGCGTTCAGCGACGTTTTCCATCAGGTAGTTTTTCATGGGCGGGGTAACCTTGTTTTCAAAAATTTCCGCCAGTTTCACCCAGTCAACAATGGGAAACACCATGCCTTCACCGGTAGCAAGCATAAATCCGTTTTCGGCCATTTTCTTCGTAACCGGGTACTTGCCCATATTGAAACGATTCTCATAGATATCGCTGATATCCTGTTCGCTCCACGCTGTTGTACCGAACATGTCGTACAGGCTTCCCTCTGTTTCCATTCTGAAAAGGAAGCGCTCCAGCAACAGGAAGGCAGCATCGGCCAGCGATCCGCTGGCTGACGAAAAGTTGCTGCTGACGTATCCGATAGCCTTCGATCCATTTTCCACTTGCTTCACATCCAGGGTGCTCAGGTATTTTGAGAGCGAACGCACCCGTTCCAGATCAGGCTTGATGTTGGTCGGACCGGCATACACCGGCTTGAGGGCTCCCCCGTATGCCCACCCTGAAGCAGTGGCTCCAGCAGTGGTGGCAACCTTTATATATGGTTCAAAGTAGGGTATCCCGCGCAGTGTGGCCTCTTCTTTGTTGGAAGATGCCTCTCCCGTTCCTTCTACCAGATCTCCGGAAGCAAACTGGGCAACAACTTTGGCTGTTCTGGATGGCTGCTCACGCAAATTCAGCTTGTCAACCTCAACCGCATAGATATATACCTGTGGAGGGGCCGATTCAGGAGCACTGGCAGTTTGCTGACCAGAAGTTGCCATTTCGTGTGGCGTAATCTGGCTGTTCTCCGATGAAGACCCGCAGGAAGCAAAAAAGCAGCCTGCACACAATAGCAAAAGGTTGAATGTTGTTTTCATGGGTGTCTGATCCGGAATTGTCAGTTGCGGAAGAATATTGTAAAGGCAAGGTACGGCGCAGCAGACAGTACAGCCGTGAGTACCAGTGCCACGGAAACTGTCAGGCGTATTCCGCCCGGCAGAACCAGTGCTGTATCGCTTTCGCTGCCTTTATGGAAATAGGCGGCGATGATGACCTTGAAGTAATAATAAATGGAAATAGCCGAGTTAATGACTGCCAGTACAACCAGAGCGGGATATTTTTCAAATACTGCCGTGAAAAGGAAGTATTTACCGAAAAACCCGGGGAAGGGCGGAACACCTGCCAGTGAAAGTACTGAAATGGCCAGTACCAGCGCAAGGAAGGGGTGCGATTTGCTCAGTCCGTTGAAAGCTGCAAAAGTCTCGTCTTCCTTCTGCTCGGAAACCACAATGTAAACGGCAAACGCACAAATGGTAGCAATGGAATAGGAAAGAAGGTAAAACATCAGCGCGCGGTCGGCACTGGTATTTTCAACAGACAGTATGGCGAGCAACAGGTAACCGGCATGCGCAATGGACGAATAGGCCATCATGCGCTTGAAGTTGTCCTGAAACAGGGCGGTCGTATTGGCCAGGGTCATGGTAAGTCCGGCAATAATGGAAACCGGGAGTGTCCAGACTGAGGCAGCAGGCGCGAAAGCGGTAGCGAACAGGGTGAAGAAGGCAGCAAAGCCGGCTGTTTTAACCACGGTGGCCATGAAGGCTGTAATCAGGTTCGGACTCCCGGTATAAACGTCGGGAGCCCAGAAATGGAAGGGAGCTGCAGAAACCTTGAAACTCAGACCAACTACCATAAGCAGGATACCCACCTTCAGCATGCCGGAGGAAGACGCACTCTGTGCCGCCGCGGCTCCGATAGCCGACAGGTCGAAGGAGGCCGTTGAACCATATACCAGCGCAATTCCGAAAAGCAGGATACCTGTGGCAAATGAACCCATCAGGAAGTACTTCAGGGCAGCCTCGTTGCTGCGCAGGTCGTCGCGACGACTGCCAGCCAGCACATATAGCGGAATACTCAGTATCTCGATACCCAGGAAAAGCATTACCAGATTGGTATAGGAGAACATGCACAGTGCACCGCACAGGCTGAAAAGTATAAGTCCGTAATTATCGCCCAGTGTGGATGTAAGTGTCCTAAACCCCCAGCCCGACAAGCCCAGAATAAGGGCTGCTGACAGGATAGCTACGCCAGAAAAGGCCATCGCATAGTCGTTGAACACAAACATGGAGGCGTACATGTCGTCCCAGCCGCGAACGGGGCCAGCCACCACACTTGCCAGTGCGAGCAGGCTGCCAATCAGGGAGATAGTTTGCACACTTTTACGATTCTTCGATAGCCCGGCGAACAGGGCAGCAAGGGCGGTAAAGAAGAGTATGAGTAAAGCGGTCATATTTTTTTATTGAAAGGGTCAACAAATTCCGGTGCTCAGCATCAGAGCTGTACAGCACCCAGAATCCGGTTAACAGTACTGTCGGTCAGGTTCAGAATGAATCCGGGGAAGAAACCCAGAATGATTACCAGCAGGGAAATCGCTCCCAGCATGATGCGTTCCTGTGTATTCAGGTCGGCAAAGCCGGCGGTCTGCTCACCGGGCTCGCCAAACATGGCAAGTCCGTAGGCACGCAGCATGTATACAGCTCCGAAAATAATGGTCAGTCCGGCTATCAGTCCGGCCCAGAAGTTGTAGTTCCATACGCCGTTGAGCAGCAGAAACTCGCCCGGAAAGCCGTTGGTGAGCGGCACTGCCACCGAACCCAGCATAATAA
>JAJTFM010000158.1:7316-13741 GCA_021298575.1 Saprospiraceae bacterium
TGGCAAAAACTGGTGCAGATTTGGCTATCCCGCCCATATCGCTCAGGGTACGTGTTCCCAGCCGGCGCTCAAGGAGATCGCTGATGTAGAACAGTCCCACCACGTTGATACCGTGGTTGAGCATCTGTATAAGGCTGCCCTGCAGACCGGCCTTGTTCCAGGCAAAGATACCAGCGGCAATGAGTCCGACGTGTGCGATAGACGAGTAGGCAATCAGTCGCTTGAAATCGGTCTGCTTCACGGCTATGATACTCGCGTAAACAATTCCGATAATGGCCAGTGTGATGAAGGTGGGCACGAGCGTGTGCGCGGCCTCGGGCGCGAGGGGCATCATCCAGCGGATAACACCGTAAGTGCCCATTTTCAGCATTATACCGGAGAGAAGCATGGTTCCGCCGGTTGGCGCTGCAACATAAGTATCAGGCTGCCAGGTATGCAGCGGGAATACAGGCATTTTAACGGCAAATGCGATAAAAAAGCCCAGCATGACCCACAGTTCTGTGCCCGCAGGCAGTTGTACATTCACCAGTTCGCTCCACGCAAATGAATGTCCGCCCGGCGTCTGCAGATAGACGTACAACAGTGAAAGCAGCATGAACAGAGAGCCAACAAAGGTGTATATGAAGAACTTCAGGGTAATGCGAATGCGATCCTGACCTCCCCAGATGGCACAGATGAAGTAAATGGGTATCAGCGCCAGTTCATAAAATATGTAGAACAGTAGTCCATCGGTAGCGAGGAAAACGCCATTCAGCGCGCCGATCATCAGGAGTATCAGTCCGTAGTAGCGCGGCTCATTCTCATAGTTGCGGCTCCAGCTTCCATAAACAATCAGCGGAGAAACCAGGTTCGTCAGTAACAGCATGAGCAGCGTGATACCGTCCATCCCCAGACTGAATGAAAGACCCGCCTCGGGCAGCCAGGGTGCCTGAAAGGTGCAGTTCATGCCCTGACTGTAGTCGCAGCCGAAGCAATAAACCGTGACTGCCAGATTGGCCAGCGTTGCAAGCAGTGCCAACTGACGTGTTGCTGCAGGACGAGCCAGCAGTAACAGCGCAGAGGCAACGAAAGGAATCAGTATAAATGAGAGTGACATGCGTCAGTATTTCTTTTGATGGATTCTGATGGATTAAAGCCAGAGTGTGAGCATCAGTGCCGCTGCTCCTGCGACCATTCCAACCAGATAGTATTCAATGTTGCCGTTCTGAACTTTCCGGAATTCGGCGCCCAGTCGCTGTACACCGGCCCCTACTCCGTTCACGATTCCGTCAATAATTTGTATATCAACGTAATAGTGAAACGCTTTTGAGAGGCGCTCGGTCGGACGCACAAACAGGGCATCGTACAGTTCATCCACATAGAACTTGTTGGCAATCCAGCGGGTAAGCCCGGTTTGTGCACTGTCTGCAACGGGCAGATTCGCCTTTTTACTGTACAATATCCAGGTGACTGTCAGTACCACGAGTGCTACCGCTGTTGCAGTACCCATCAGCAGGGTTTCTGTATGGTGATCGAGGTGCAGCTCGGCTGTCGGTATTACCTGTGAAAGCCAGCCCGCCATCCACTGATGCCCGCCAAGGAAGTGCGGTACATTCAGGAAGCCTCCGGCAACAGACAATACAGCCAGTACGATAAGGGGCAATGTCATCACTGCCGGACTCTCGTGCAGGTGGTGTTCCTGTTCGTGTGTGCCACGGAACTCGCCGAAGAAAGTTACATAAAGCAGGCGACCCATGTAGGTAGCCGTCAGCAGTGCACTGAAACTCGCTATGGCCCACCAGCCGAAGCCTCCGTGCGCGTACGTGTATGCGAGAATTTCATCTTTGGAGAAGAAGCCCGACAACAGCGGGAAGCCGGAAATGGCGAAAGTACCGATAAGGAATACCAGGAATGTAATCGGCATGGCCTTGCGCAGTCCACCCATTTGACGGATATCCTGCTCGCCACCCATTCCGTGAATCACGCTGCCGGCAGCCAGGAAGAGGAGTGCCTTGAAAAATGCGTGCGTGGTTACGTGAAACATGGCACTCGCATACGCGCCCATGCCCAGGGCCACGAACATGAGTCCGAGCTGGGAAACGGTGGAGTAAGCCAGTACTTTCTTGATATCGTTCTGCCGGAGGCCGATAACCGCCGCAAACAGGCTGGTGGCCATACCGACAATAGCCACGAAATGCATGGCGTCGGGCGACAGGGAATAGAGTGCGTTGGAGCGGGCAATCAGGTAAATACCAGCAGTCACCATGGTGGCGGCGTGGATAAGTGCCGAAACCGGCGTTGGACCGGCCATGGCGTCGGGTAGCCAGGTGTACAGCGGAATCTGCGCACTTTTACCCATGGCGCCAATGAACAGCAACAGACATATAGTAGTAACAACACCTGCATCCAGCGACATCTCTCCGATGCGCGGGAACACATCCGCGTAGGCAATGGAACCGAACTGCTGATAAATCATGAAAATACCGAGCAGCAGACCGAGGTCGCCCACCCTGTTCATGATGAATGCCTTGCGGGCAGCTTTTCCGTACTCGCGATTGGTGTACCAAAAGCCGATCAGAAGGTAAGAGCAAAGGCCCACACCTTCCCAGCCAAAGAACAACATCAGGAAGTTGTCGCCCATGATGAGCAGCAACATACTGAATATAAACAGATTCAGGTACGCAAAGAACTTGTAGAAGCCCTCGTCATCGTGCATATAGCCTACGCTGTAAACATGAATCAGGAATCCGACCCCGGTTACAATCAGCATCATCCAGACCGAGAGCTGGTCAACCAGGAAGCCAAAGTTGACACTCAGGCTGTCCACTGTAAAGAAATTGTACAGGGTGGATTGAATGGGTCCGGAGGCAGCCACCTGATTGAATGCGGCTATGCTGAGCAGGAAAGACGCCAGAAGCACCCCGGATCCGATGATTCCCACCGTGTTTTTGGAGAGATTTCTGCCAAAAAGTCCATTCACAGCAAAGCCAATGAGTGGCAGAAAAGGTATGAGTGGTATAAGTTGGTTCATGATTCTTCTCTTAGTTTTTCAGTTTATCCAGCAGGGATATATCGGTACTTTTGGTATTCCGGTAAATCATTACCAGGATACCGAGGCCGACTGCTGCTTCTGCCGCGGCCACGACCATAATGAAAAACACCATGATTTGTCCCTGTGCGTCCGACAGGTAGGTGGAGAATGCAGCGAGGAGGAGGTTGACTGCATTGAGCATCAGTTCCACGCACATAAGCACCACGATAGCGTTGCGGCGAGTCAGTACGCCGAATATGCCGATAACGAACAGTACCGAACTGTACAGTACATAGTGTTCGATCGGGATTTGCTGTATGGTTTCAAGCATTTTCTCTGAATTGAAATTGGATGAATGAAAAGCCGTGAAACGGTCAGAGTTTAGTATCGCGCTTGCCCACCAGTACGGCGCCTACCATTGCTGCCAGAAACAGGATACCGGCGATCTCAAAGGGGACCACAAAATCAGTGAACAGTACCTTGCCCAGATTTTCCACCAGGCCTACGTCAGACTTATGGGGCCCCTGAGCCACGGCGGCAGTGCTTCCCTTGAGTGCTCCAACCATCACAACGAGCAGCGACCCGGCAGCTATGGCGCCGGTTACATACTGGCCTGCAATGGCAAAGAAGGTGGCTATCAGGTACAACACGCTGTGAACGGGGTTCCGGGAAAGAACCATCAGGAGCGCAGTTGCAACCGAGACAAGGGCAAGGGTCAGAAACAGGTATTGAGACATGACTTGTTACTTTTTCTGCAAACCGGACGAGCGGTTTCAGACAATTATTTTTTTTCAGTTACATGTTTCTGGCGTACTTTGACGTCAATCCTTTTTTCAGGTTCGACGCCTTCTACCAGCATATCTTTACCAAAAACAAAATTCTGCCTCACATAATCGGTAGGCACAATGCGATCAGTGAGGAATATGGCCTCTTTCGGACAAGCCTCTTCGCATAATCCGCAGAAAATGCAGCGCAGCATGTTGATTTCATATACTGCAGCATACTTCTCTTCGCGGTACAGGTTCTCTTCTCCCTTTTCCCGCTCGGCGGCAGTCATGGTAATAGCTTCTGCCGGACAGGCTACGGCGCAGAGGCCACAGGCTGTACAGTTTTCGCGGCCCTGTTCGTCGCGTTTCAGGACGTGCCACCCGCGGTAAACCGGCGCAAAGTCGCGTTTTACCTCCGGATAGCGGAGCGTAGCCGTTTTGCCAAACACGTTGCGGAAGAAGTGTTTGAGCGTAGTCCACATCCCCTTCAGGATGGCGGGCAGGTAAATGCGTTCCATGAACGTCATTTCCTTATTGACAACCAGTTTTGAGCGATTGGATAGTGATTGCATAGTTCGTTCAACTTGAATGTACAGTGAAATGACTCAGTTACTCAACCCAGCCAGAGAATTCCGGCGCCGGTCAGGAGCATATTCAGGATGGAGAGTGGAATGAGTGATTTCCAGCCCAGGTGCATCAGCTGGTCGTAGCGGAAGCGCGGGAGCGTCCAGCGGATCCACATAAATACGAAGATGAAAAAGAAGGTCTTGGCAAATATGACCACCGGGCCCATCAGTCCCCAAAGCCATGAAGGATCAATACCGGGGAAGTTGTAACCGCCGAAGTAAACAGTCGAAATGACGGCCGACGAGATGAACATATTAACGAAGAAGATAATGAACCCGAGCGGCTGCAGGAATACATTCCAGTGCGGAATGAAACCAAGCCAGGTACCAGCCTGTCCGTCGGCGATGTCCCGCAGACTCAGCGTACCGGTAATCAGAATAACCGAGATGATGCTCAGTCCCATGGCCAGTTCGTAGGAAATCATCTGCGAACTCGCCCGGATAGCGCCAAACAAGGAATATTTGTTGTTGGAAGCCCAGCCACCGATCATGATACCATAAACACCGAGAGAAACAAAGCCCATCACGTAAAGGATACCAATATTTACGTTGGCGACCTGCAGGTCAACGTTGAGTCCGAATCCGGTGAAATAAGTGCCCCATGGAATGACTGCTGAAGTCATCAGCGCGACGAAGATAAATGCACCCGGACCCAAAATGAACAGCCACTTGTTGGAGTCTTTCGGGATGAAATCCTCCTTGGTGAACATCTTCGCCCCGTCGGCCAGCGGCTGCAGAATACCCCACGGACCCGCGCGATCGGGGCCCAGGCGATCTTGCATGAAGGCTGCCACCTTGCGTTCTCCGTAAGTTGAGTACGCGGCAATGCCCAGTGTAATGAGGAACATCACCAGGACGAGCGCCGTTTTTTCGATAATAACGGCTGATATGAATAACAAGAATGCGCTCATGGTCTCTTCTGTAGATAATTAACGGACGGTTACTGCGTTTTCAGCGTAGTGGCCCTGTGAAATGACAGAGTGCCGGTCAATATCGCGGGCGCCCTCTACCACCCAGTCGTTTCTGTCTTTTGTATGGAAACGGCAGGTGTTGCAGATAAAGTCGTGTACCTCACCGTATTTATCCTTGCGGGCAGTTACACGATATATTTCATCGCCGTACATCCACACTACTGCCTTGCCGGAGCAGGCAGGACAGTTGCGGTGGGCGTCCATCGGGTTGAGGAACCATACGCGGCTTTTGAAGCGGAAGGTACGGTCGGTAAGCGCACCAACAGGGCACACATCAATGACGTTTCCGCTGAATTCACTCTCGATTGATTTCTCGATATACGTACTGATTTCGGCGTGGTCGCCGCGGCCGATGATTCCGTGCACGCGCTCGGGCGAGAGTTGCTGGGCCGTGTAAACACAGCGCCAGCACATGATGCAGCGGGTCATGTGCAGTTTGATATAAGGACCGATGTCAATCTTCTCGAAAGTGCGGCGTTCGAACTCATAGCGGGTATTGGCCTTGCCGTGTTCGAAGGCGAGATCCTGGAGGTGGCACTCACCTGCCTGGTCGCACACCGGACAATCGAGGGGGTGATTGATAAGCAGGAACTCGGTCACCCCTGCGCGCGCCTCCACGACGGATGGGTCGCTTTTACTGGCCACCTCCATACCATCCATTACCATCGTCTGGCAGGATGCTACCAGCTTGGGCATGGGGCGGGGGTCCTTTTCAGAACCTTTGGTGACACGCACCAGGCAGGTGCGGCATTTGCCACCCGAGCCTTTCAGCGATGAGTAATAGCACATGGCCGGCGGAACGAGTTCGCCGCCAATCTGGCGGGCAGCGTTCAGGATGGTTGTACCCTCGGCGACGTCAATTGTCTGACCATCTATAGTTACTTTTGGCATGGCGATGCTAAAGCTTTAATTATTGGTTGCTGACAGCTACCGGCTCGCTGGCGAGACCGAAGTTGCGTTCCATACAAAGTTTGGGTTCTTTCACGTGCCACTCGAATTCCTCGCGGAAGTGCCTGATAGCTGCGTTGACGGGCCATGCAGCGGCGTCGCC
>JAJTFM010000159.1 GCA_021298575.1 Saprospiraceae bacterium
CCCCTTTTACGACACGAATACGGGCCGACTTTACTTCAGCTCCGATAGCTGGCCGGGACATGGCGGTCAGGATATATTCTACGCTGAAAAAGAGCAAGCGCCTGTCAACGCTGGTTCAGAAATCAATTCAAGCTATAATGATCTGTATCTGTCACTGTCGGAACGGGGCGACGCAGGTTACTTCAGCAGTAACCGTCCGGGATCGTTCTATCTGGATGAAAAGAACAAGACCTGCTGCAATGACCTTTTTTCATTCAAACTGAAGCGAGATACAACCCTGTCAATACCAGTTATACCAGTGCCGGAAGCCGTTCAACAACAGACCGACACCATTCCCCCGCAGATTGTTCCAGATCAGGAACGCCCGGATGATTTCGGAGGTCTGCCTCTCTATTTCGACAACGACCAGCCCGACAGCAGAACCAGAAACCCGGCAACCCGGAAATCATACTCTGAAACCGTTGTCCGGTACCTTGCACGGCGCGACGAGTACAGAGTACGCCACACCGCGGGATTGAAGGGGAGCAGTGCAGAGGAGGCTGCCAGCGCTTCCGACAGTTTTTTTGATGAAGAGGTAAGGACGGGAGCCGAGCGGCTCAACCAGTTGTGCGAACTGCTGCTGGAGCGCCTGGAAGCCGGAGAAATCTGGGAAATACAGTTGCGCGGATTCACCAGTCCGCGCGCAGAGAGCGACTACAACCTGTACCTGGCCAAACGGCGAATAAAGAGCGTAATGAACGAACTGGAGACCTGGCAGGAGGGTTCACTGAAAAAATATATTGACAGCGCGCAATTAAAAATCAATGAGCTGAGTTTGGGTGAAACAACCTCAAAAACAGGCATAAGTGACAAAATAACCGACGAAAAGAACTCAATTTACCATCCAGACGCAGCCAGAGAGCGCCGCGTTGAGATCGTCAGAATAATTGATTTAAAATTTTAAGGTCAAAATATTTCAGGTTTAAAATCCTCTTCGCTTAAATTTGCCGCCATCAGAGACTGCGACAGCATTTCTGCCTGACTAATTTACAAAACCACAACCTTTTACCGACCCTTGGCTAAAAAACGCGTCGTCAAAGATTACAATGCGCTCACCGATGAGATCATCAGCGCAATCAAAGCAAAGTATCCAACAGGATATGCTGACCACCTTGTATCGTACAGCGACAAGGATGGCAAGAAAGTATCTGCCCTTCCATTTGAAACGGAGGACACTTATTATCTCATTCGCATGTCTATCCAGGAGGCCAAACGCCTGGTAAAAGATGATGAAGAATTTGATGATGAAGTTCCTGTAAAAGAGGAAATTGTTGACGTTGACGTTGACGATGAATTCGATGGCGAGGGCGAAGACGACGATGATCTCGCCGAAGGATCCAGTGATGAGGATGATCACATCATCGTTACTCGCCGCAGAGAGGACAACGACGACATCGCCGACGACTCGGACTACTAACCGGAAACAGATGCGTATTGACTCCAAACTGCCCAATGTCGGCACTACCATTTTTACCGTCATGTCGGGCCTGGCCAATCAGGCTGGAGCCATCAATCTGTCGCAGGGATTTCCAAACTACGACCCGTCACCCGAGTTACAGTCGCTGGTAAGCAAGCATATGGCTTCCGGTGGTACTCAGGCCATCTTTTGTGCAATCGGTGCATTTGTTCGTCCGGGCGACGAGGTCATACTCATCGAGCCCTGTTACGATTCCTATCGGCCATCAGTGGAAACGATGGGCGGTGTTCCTGTTGTTTATGCGCTTTCTGCCCCCGACTACCGGGTTGACTGGCAGGAATTGAAAAAGCTTGTTACCCCTCGCACACGAATGCTGTGTATCAACACGCCGCAGAACCCGACCGGGACCATCCTGAGGGAGGAGGACATGCTGGAACTTGACAGAATCCTTCAGGGAACCGACGTAATTGTGATGAGCGACGAGGTTTACGAGCACCTGATATACGATGGTGAACCGCATGCATCCGTGCTTAGGTACCCATCTTTGTACCAGCGATCGCTGGCGATTTATTCGTTCGGAAAAACATACCACAACACAGGCTGGAAAACCGGATATTGCATTGCACCTCCCGAGCTGACAAAAGAGTTCAGGAAGGTTCACCAGTTCAATATATTCAGTGCCAATCACCCGATGCAGGCGGCATTTGCCGATTTTATGCAACATAAAGATGAATATCTGGGATTACCGGATTTTTACCAGCAAAAACGCGACTCCTTCCTGCAGGCCATGTCGGGTACCCGGTTCAGGCCACTGCGGTGCTCAGGAACATACTTCCAGCTGTTTTCATACAGCGACATCAGCGATGAGGGAGACCTTGACTTCTGCAAGCGGCTGACTACGGATTTTGGAGTAGCTGCAATACCGGTTTCCTCGTTCTACAGTAACCTGAAAGATGAAAAGGTGGTCAGGCTTTGTTTTGCCAAAACCGAAGACTTACTTGAGAAAGCGGGAAAATTGCTGGAACGGGTATGATATAAATGAAGAATGCCCACCGAGCTTAGTGGGCATTCATTTTGAAAACCGGATTAAAAAGCCTCTACGGCCGGAATATGAAGCGTATGATGTCCTTTTATGAAGGTTATGAGGAGGTGAATTACAACGTTGATGCAAATATAAACAGGAAAAGATTCGCTGCTGAAACAACTTAATAAGTGGGCATCTCTACCTAATAAGTGGATTATAACACTCAATTCATTGAAATAATTCAGATGAAAATATACATTACTCTGAAATTTCCGGTACATTAGCGTTAAACAAAATTCATGCGCACTCTGCGTCTCCTCAAGATACTCATTGTCATATTCACCGTTCATCCCGCGTTCGCGCAGGAAACAGGAGTGCTGATTCCTCAGTCGGTTACCTCCGGCTTGCCATTTTCCGTTCATCAATACTACCGCAACAAGGGACTTTCAGGCAACAGTACACTCGATATACTCTACGAGTCAGACGGACATATCTTATTTGCCATGGAATATGGTATCTATATGTTCGATGGGTACCACTTCCAATTATTACCTCTAAAAGTGCAGGGGTCTCCGGTTGACAAACTATATCATAGTGACAAGCATAACGTCACATTCGGACGTACATCAAACTATGATCTATATGAGATAACCCACGAAGCCCGATATCTGGGCACTTCGAGTGCACTGTGTACACGGGGCGATGAATTGCTTACCATCAGCACCGTCGGGGTGATCACCCGTTATCTGCATCCTTACTTTACCCCGTTAAATTCTATTGGAACGGGCATACGCAACTGCGAACAACTGTGTTACAACGGAAGTACTATCATCATATCGGATCCTGACCGGGTATATGAATTTTCGGGTGATGCAAAAAAATTACTGAAAACATACAAGCTAACCGGTATAAAACAGATTACGGAGGATCCATACGACCACTCATTCCTGCTGGTGGGCAGTAATGAACTGTACCGAATCAGGGATGGCCAAATCAGTTTGTTGTACAGCGGGAAGTCGCCTGCCGGATTCACCAAAATGGTTGTAGCGGGCCGAGACAGCTTTTATTTGACCTCTTATACAGGCTTATACAGTATTTTTCCCGGTGAGTCGGTATGCTATGGAGAAGATGATGGCCTGCCCTCCCATTCCATGAACGGACTGGCCTATGACTCCGTAAGCGACAGATTATGGATTGCGACAGGTAACAAAGGGGTACTCAGGCTTGAGCCCAAGTGCGCCCGGACATATTACCGTGCAGGTGTGATAGGCGATCGCTCACTTGGTTCCGTTGTCCGGTTAGGTGCGGAGAAACTGGCTATTGTTGAAAATGACCGGATTCTGATGATGAATACCCGGACAGACAGCATACAATGCATTCTGGAGCACAGATTTCCTGAGGGTACATTTATTTCCCTTGCCACATTTGGCGATACACTGGCCATTGGAACATGGGGCAGGGGTGTTTTAATGATAAAAAACGGCAGATTTGCAGGCAGGCTGTCACCACCGGTAATTCCCGGAGTGGTTGTGACCGGTTGTTTCCGTGATCGCAAGGGTGGATACTGGATTGCTACTGACAAAGGAATCGCCTTCGGAAAAACCATCCAGGAGATACGCCCACTGCATCCTGACAAAATTCGAAAATTGTTCATCAATTTCTACCAGTTATCAAACGGAGATGTGTGTGCTGGAGGAGTTACAGGTGTGGTTATACTCACGGAAGATGGTACAATCAAAAAAATGCTTACCTCCGCAGACGGACTGGTTGGCAAGGAAGTTCGCGCCTTTTACGAGGACCAGGAGGGATTACTGTGGATTGGGGCCAGCGCCGGAGGCCTGTACTGCTACGAGAAAGGGGTTCTGACTTCCATAAACAGGAAGAAACAGTGTGCACTGCCACCGGATATTTTCACACTGGCCAAAGCAGGAGACGGTAGATTATACATCACAACCAACAACGGACTATGGGCAGTTGATGAAACCAAACTCAGGGATTTCTACAGGAACAAACTGAATCAACTTGTACCCTTCCATTACGACGAAGCCCACGGCATACTCAATACCGAGTTCAACGGAGGATTCCAGAACAACTACGCTATCGGAAACGACGGGCGCCTTTTTTTTCCCACTGTTCAGGGCCTGGTGACCTTCACTCCCCCTGCCACAGTTGAAACACCCTTTTCAGCCTACATAGATCACGTACTGATAGATGGAATATCTTCAGATACCCTACCGGGCATACTTGACAGTAGTACAAAAAATATAGAGATCATTGCTGCATCCATCAATCAGGAGAGCAGCAGAAATTCATACTTGCAGTACAAACTTGAAAGAGAAGGTGTGGCTTCGGTATGGAGTGCCTTGTCCAAGGAAACCAAATTTGGCTTACTGCTGTCGGCTCCGGGCGATTACTCGCTCTACCTGCGCGTAGTTGATGCCTGTAATCCGGAATTCAGTCCGGTCAGGGTGTACTCTTTCACCATTAAACCCCATATTTATGAGAATAAATGGTTTCAGATTACAGGGATAATCATTGGGCTTGTTTTGAGCGCAATCATTATCCGGCTGATTGTGACAAACAGGGAGAAAGAGCGTGAAAAAGCCTTTCAGATTAAAACTACCATACTGACACTCGAAATGCAGGCACTTCAGTCGCGAATGAACCCTCATTTCGTATTCAATATTCTGAACAACCTCAAATCCCTGGTTTCGCTGGGCCGAACCGACAAGGCGGAGAAGATGATCAGTAATTTTTCGGTACTGGTCAGGAAAGCTTTCGAGAAGAGCAGTGAAACGGCACTCCCGCTTGGTGAAGAAATTGGACTGGTTGAGCTTTACCTCAAGTTGCAACAGGAACGATTCGACAACAGTTTTACTTTTCATATCAGGTGCCCGGAAATCCTCAAAAACAAACAAGTACCCTCGTTTATTCTGCAGCCTCTGGTTGAAAATTCCGTCATTCATGGTATCGCACACAGCGAAAAGGAATGTCATATCGAAGTCGAGTGTACCGGGGAGGAAGGCAAACTCGTTATTGTAGTAAGGGATAACGGGATTGGCAGGACGCAGTCAGGAAAAATCAACCGAAACAAACCAAATCACCAGTCTAAAGGGCTCGAGCTAATTGAAAAGAAGATTCAAATTGCCAGAGAAATCTATGATATGAATATCAGTTTGTCATTTGAAGATGCCGACCCCGTCAGCGGAGAGGGAACAATAGCTACCCTTAAAATCAGTTACCATGCATGAAATACGCTGCCTGATTGTAGAGGACGAGAAACTTGGACAGGATATCCTGATCCGGAAAATCCAGCATTTCTTTCCCCGGTGCAGGATAACCGGAGTTGCGGAAAGTGTCAAATCCGCCATTGATATGCTACATGCCGAGAAGCCGGAAATAGTCTTTATGGACGTACAGATAAAAGGAGGCACTGCCTTTGATATTCTTTCTGAATTCCCCGAAAAAGCGTTCAATGTGATTTTTCTGACAGCCTACTCCCACTATGCCATAGAAGCCCTGAACAAGAGCGCCTCATACTACCTGCTGAAACCGGTTGATGACGATGAATTCTGCAAGGGCGTACAACGGGTGATAGAAGGCATTAGCAGGACAAATGAAGCCGAGTTTGTATCAATAAATACGACCGGAGAGCAGCGGAATATCAGGCACGACGAAATTCTTTATCTAAAGGCCGAGGGGCCATATACCCTGATTGTTACGCAGAAAGAGAACATACTTGTATCCAGAAACATCGGCAGTTTTGAGGACAGTTTTCCGGAATACAGATATTTGCGTTGTCACAACTCCTACTTGCTGAACATGAGTCATGTGAACATGATTGACAGGCAGGAATGGGAGGTGATCATGAGCAATGACAGCAGACTTCCCATATCCAAAAGGAGACACGCAGAGGGAGCAAAAAAAATAGGCAACTTCAAAGGTCGCCTCCGCGAATAACATCGCGTGCGAACAAAATCTTCGGTTTCCAGTACTTTGATGTGGAGATATTTTCAACTACCATAGCTACGTGCTGTATTCTACCCGGGCTCCCGAAAAAGACCAGATCGCCGGGAAGTACGTCTTTCAGCGATTTCTTGACCCCCTGAGTGGATTGAAGTGTGGAACTTGAAGAGACATTTATACCAAATTCGTCGAGTACGAAACGGGTGAAGCCTGAGCAATCAAACCCGGTCTTTGGTGAGCGGCCGGCAGAACGATATCGAAGTCCGAGGAAATTCTGTGCATAGCCAACAACTTCAGTTCTGAATTGCAGCGACTCGGCATCACTTGCTCCGAATGTCGGAGGGTAACCTGCGGGCCTGAATGAGGCAAGCATAATGAATAGTGGCGTGAGCAGGAGTACTGCCGACAGGCGACTGATGCGGTTTTTCCGGGGGGACGGAATGTACATTGTTTCGGTCATGTTGTCTTAATTGTTTCTGCGGTATCAAACCACAAAAAGGTCAGATCTGCCTGTTTACAGGACAGAAAATTCGCAGAAAGTGCGCCCAAAAGACAGGGTGAAGGGCGATTATTTGCTCCTGAAGAGCTATTGATTGGTTGTAACTATGGCAAAGGTAGAAAACTGAACTAATGTTCAAAACAAATATACAAATATTTTCATTTCATTAAGAACTGGTCGGCATCGTTCAGGAACGGCAGCCTGGCTCTGAAATCGTGTAATTCCGGCAAGGAAACGGAAACGGTCACCATTGCCTCGCAGGCGGTCAGCGACACGAGTTGCTGTCCTGAATAATCAATTACACACGAGTCGCCGGAGTACTCCAGATCATTACCGTCGCGGCCCACTATGTTCACACCAATTACATAAGACTGGTTTTCGATAGCCCTGGCCGGGAGGAGCGAACGCCAGTGCTGACTGCGTCTGGAAGGCCAGTTGGCCACGTACAGCAGCAAATCATACGCATCGGCTCCAACCCCGTTCCTGCTCCATACCGGGAACCTCAGATCATAGCAGATTACAGGACATATCCGGAACCCCATCCACTCCACCACCAGTTTCCGGTTGCCGGGAGAGAACACTTCGTGCTCGCCCGCGAGCGTGAACAGGTGCCGTTTGTCGTAGTACTCAAAATGACCATCGGGG
>JAJTFM010000021.1 GCA_021298575.1 Saprospiraceae bacterium
AAAAAGCCGGACTGGACGACGAAACCCTGGTTCAGCCCGGGCAAGGCAGCTGGAAGTGGATTCTCCTGTTCGTTGCAGGACTGCTTCCTGCCATATTTGGCGGGGCGCTGAGCTGGCCGGGGCGCTATATTGCCCAGCGTATTGTAAAGGCTCGCATGAAGAAAAAAGAGTTCAGAACCAGTGTCTGGATGGCTGTAACCGCTGTGCTTAACATGTTTATATATGTCGGGACCCTCATCACAGGGCTGATAAAGGGAAATGCGACACTGATTGCGCTGGCCCTGATTCTGCCCATTGTATTCTGGTTTTACTGGTATTACACAGACAGGATGCGCAACTGGTGGTCGGCACGGAAAGCGCTCTCCCACCCCGACCGGGACAAGCTGCTGTCGCTCAGAAAATCAGTCCTCGGGCTGAAGCACTAAAAAACCGGGGTCAAAAGGCTCAAATTGCTCCATCAGGGAGGCAACAAACCCGTCGCCGTACTTTAGCAGGTACGGAATAAAGTTCTCTGTGCGTTCCTGCAGGCCGTTGTTGGGAAACAACTTTTGCTTTAACGACCTGATCTGGTTGACAGTCGTTTCGTGCTTTTGCTTTTCTGAGCGCACCAGACGGCCCTCCCAGTGTTCCAAAGCTGAAACAGCCTTCACCTCTTCAGCCCTGACAGCCTTTTCAAGCGTTGGATCAATCACCAAAGCCTTGGCTGCCAGCATGTTGTATATCTGGCGCAGATTCGTGATTTCATCCTGCAGGCTCACTTCCCCTGATGCGTGATTTAGAATAAACTCCCTGATAAGAGCCTCCGTGTCGCCGAAAAAAGTGGCCGCTGTGAAACCGGCCTTCTCTATTTTCCGGACAACATCCTGTTCGAGCCACATCACAGAGTGACGCCGCACCAGTACAGGAAAATGAACACCCGACAGTTCGAAGAAGGCACGACGCTCGAGCCAGTATGCCAGTTCGCCGCCGCCGCCTACATAGGCGAGGTTGGGGAGAATTATTTCCTGAAACAGGGGTCTGAGTACGACATTCGGACTGAATCGTTCGGGGTGCGTTTCCAGTTCCGACAGTATTTCGCTCTCCGTAAAGGAAAAACCGGTATTGAGTACCTTGTACAGATAGTCTTCACGAACAATACGCTCCCTGAAACCGTCGCGCATATAGAACAGATTGATTTCACGGGGGGCGGCCTGCGCCCTGAAACCGGCGTGATTGAGTTCGCCAATAGTATCTCCCACCACCCTGAAGGCCGTTTGTTCGAGCAAATCATCCTTCATTGATGGAATAAAATGCCGTTTCAACCTGGCATCATTCGTATTGAGAACTACCAGTCCATAAGCTCCGAATACATCATGCAGCAGCGCCTGCGTGGCCTCGGCGAAACTTCTTCCGCCGGCGCAAGCCGAATTAATACGATTGAAAACAGATTTGGCAGCATCGCTTTCACCCAAAAGAGTCCGGAGTTCCTCAATGACCGGCTGCATGGTAGCTGTACCGATACTGCCTACAGGTCCCCGCTGCTCGGGTTCCCAGACAAGTTTTTTATTGAACAGCTGCACATGATTCAGTTCCTCCAGATCGTGATCTTCGCTCCCCAGCACAAAAACAGGTATTACCCTGCTTCCATGCGTATTGGAAGCAGTGATACTTCGGGCCAGTTTTATCGTGGAAACCGCCTTGTAAATGAAGTAGAGGGGACCCAGAAACAGGCACGGCTGATGCGCCGTGGTAACAGTAAATGAGTTATCATCACGCAGCGAGCTGATATGATCTGAAACGGCCGGAGTGTGCGGCAGTGAGGCATATTGTGCTTCCAGCACATCGGCCAAAGCCGTTCGCGGCGTGGAAAAGGCGGATCTTGCCCGGATTACCTCATCGAAGGCGCTCAACTTCGGTTCATAAACATAAAAGGGGCGGAGGAGCGGGTCGCCGGTAACATAGGCAATATCGGATTTGGCCAGTTGAGGCACATCCGACCAGGGAACAAGTGTCTTCTTCATAACGCACACAATAAACGTGAATAGACTCCAATATGTTTGAATTAAACCGCTGGTAACATGAAAATACACTACTTTGGCAGCTAAAACAGCAACAAGCGTGAATAAAAAAATAGTCATTGTTAGCCCTGCGCATCCACTGAGAGGTGGTATAGCTGCTTCAACAGAGCGCCTGGCTGTTGAATTACAAAAGAAAGGACTTTCAGTTGTCATCTATTCATATTCGCTGCAGTACCCCGGATTTTTATTTCCCGGCAAAACGCAGTTCACAAGTGATCCGCCTCCGTTGGGAGCCAACGGGAAGCCGCTACACATTGTCACGTGCATCAACTCGGTAAATCCGCTCAGCTGGATATTGACAGGACTCAGGATTGCATCGGAGCGACCGGACCAGGTAATAGTGAGATTCTGGCTACCTTTTATGGGTCCAGCTCTGGGTACATTATTGCGCATCGCGCGGTGGCGCACACGCACACGCGTGACCGGGCTTGTTGACAATATAATACCCCACGAAAAAAGGCCGGGCGACCGGCTGTTTGCCCGGTACTTCACAGGAGCCTGCGACGATTTTCTGGTGATGTCAAAGTCTGTCGGAGAAGAGATCAGGTTGTTTTCGGGCAAACCTGTGGTGTTTTCTCCGCACCCGTTGTACGACAACTACGGAGAACTGCAGAACAGGGATACCGCGCGGAAAACCCTTGGTATTCCCGCAGAAGCACAGGTCGCGCTCTTCTTCGGATTCATACGCCAGTACAAGGGATTTGATCTATTTCTTCGGGCACTGGCGCATACACCACATATACATGCACTTGTCGCAGGAGAGTGTTATGAAGACTGGGCATCATACCAGCAAATCATAGACGATAACGATATGACCGAAAGAGTACATATAGTGACCGATTTCATACCGTCGGAACCGGTAAGTCTGTACTATTCTGCGGCAGATATAGTGGTACAACCCTATCGTTCGGCCACCCAAAGCGGTATTTCACAGATAGCCTACCACTTCGGATTGCCGATGATTGTGAGCAACGTGGGCGGACTGCCTGAAATAGTGACGGATAAAGTATCCGGTTATGTTGTTACCCCGGATGCAGCTTCCGTTTCAGATGCCCTGAACGATTTTTTTGAGAATAACCGAAATGAAGAAATGAGAATCGGCGTGCAACGAGAAAAAGAGCGCTTCACCTGGGATAAAATGGCCGATGCATTAATCAGAAAACCGGCCTGAAGGAACACCTTTGATAAACCGGAATATTTTTTCAAAAAAAAACCGAAACAGTTTTGTGAAACAGAAAATGTGTTTACCTTTGTGCTGTACAAATGAGGTACACGTCGCAAGGCAAATAGCTCAACGCCACTTTGATGTGTATTCTAAGAACCTTTCGGGTTCGTAAGCGGCGCAATGCTGTTTATTTTCAGCTCTCATTATCTGCACATTCAGTACAATCTTTCAGTAAAGCTTTCCAGTTGCATTCAGGATCTTCCTGCTTGCTGTTTTTGTTTTTAGCTCAACAAAACTGCAATCAGACTTTCGTCGGGGCGTACGCTCCGGCGAGCCCTCTACATGCCACTCAAAAAACTCATGCTATGAGAAAACTGAGCATTGCTTTACTGATTGCCATTCTTTCCCCGACATGTTTTCGCATGCCGCTGGTTTTGCCTGGCGATGATATTCTGCCATTCCCGAACGACGGGATTAACATGGAATTCGGGATTTCACCCGATGTAAGGCTGTGCCACACCAGGTACGGAGCAGACAATTACACTCATACGTTGACAAACTTGTCTGAAAAGTCAGACAGGTCGGAAAGTTGATCACCCGCAGCCCCATTAAACCAGGGCTTCTGTCTTCGGAAAATTCAGTTGTCAAAGCCCGAAAACCAAACGCGAAGTCCCATGCCAGTGAAAACACCCCTACCCTGATTACCTTCCTCGTCATAAAGTTGTCGGGGGGGAACCCGAAGGATGAAGCCTGTCAAGCCGCGGCAGGCTTCACGTCGGGGGTTTGATACGATGCAAAGGTAGGGCAACAGTACTTACTGTGCAAATTTTCCTGAAGGATGTGAAATTCAGGAATCTGACCCTCTGTGAATAACAACTGACAATGCTCCTTCAGCCTTTCGGTAACCGCTTTTTTCTTTTTTTGCACAAAAACAAACTTTTTCCAACCACTTAATCAAAAAATTGTAATTTCGCCTCTTAAATGGTAACACACACCAAAAAAAAACCGTAGGATTGCACCTGCATTTATAATCGCCCGGCACTTATGCGGATACAATTCAGCCTTTCCTGCCAGAAAGGAACAATCATTCCGATCAATTATCAGTCTGAAATTTCAGGCTGGATCTTCGCCGTATTGAGCAATGCGAGCGCTGAGTTGTCCATGTGGGTACAGCAACAGGGTTTCGATCTTGCCTCCAAAAGTTACAAACTCTTTACATTCAGCCCGCTGGCCATCTATCCATATGAAATGGATCAGGTGCGTCAGGAGTTCAAATTGCTTGGTAATCAGGTTAAAGTTGGTGTTTCCTTTTATATCAGTCCTGCATTTGAGCAACAACTCGTCAATCTGTTCCGGCAGACCCCTTTGCAACTGGGATCGCTCGACGGGCAGCCGGCATTTTTTGAAGTGAAGCACTGGCAGGTATTGCCCCGCCCCGGCTTCAAGGAAACCATGCAATTCAAGGCTGCGTCTCCCATATCAGTCACCAGTATTGAAGAAGCCAAAGCAGGCTCGCCCTATATACTTCCCGACAATCCGGAGTACGATATCAGTTTCTTCCACCATCTTGTGCGCCGCTTCAAGGCGGCCCGGCAGTACAGGTCATTGGCACAGTTAAAGTTGCTCGACCCTGCATTTCCCATGCATTACAGATTGCTCGGACAGGCCAAGTCACGGCTGATACATTTAAAGTCAAATCCCGAAGGCATTTCTCAGCTGCGCGGCTTTTCCTATGAGTTTGAGGTCAGTCTCCCCATTCACCTCATGGAGTTCTGCTACTATACGGGTTTCGGAGAATTTACTCATCTTGGTTTCGGTTATGTTGACATAAAATAGGGTGCCATGATCAGACTGTTGCGGGTTTGGATTTGTGCAATTATTTTTATCGCCCCGGGAGCGTGCAGTTCTACCGGTGCAAGTGGCTCCGGGTCTGTAACAGGATACTGGGTTGTTACAAAGGCCTACAGAGACAAGGTAGAAACCAGTCTGCTTGCCGATGTTTTTTTCCTTTTTAACGGCGACGGAACCATGCGTTCAAATGTTCCTCATGCGGGAGATGCCATGTCGGCTTATACCATGTCGGGGGAACAGCTCGTTCAGCAGGGCAACTCTTCCATAAGTTACGATATTATAAGGCATACCGACTCAACGCTTGTGTTGGCATTTGATGCCAACAACACCCGATTTGAATTACATCTGGCGCTTTCCGAACAGCCCGAGGGGCTGAATACTGAAGAGGAAGCGGTGGATACGGTGAGATGAAGGGTATGGGGTGTAGGGTATGGGGTATTTTCAGGCGGAGTTTCTGAGTACCAGTTTGCCGAATTGATTTCCATTTTTCATTTTTTCCATCGCTCTGTTTCCCTCTTCCAGGCTGAATACTTCATCAACAACAGGGACGATTCCGTGTTGCGCTGTAAAACGAAGCATCTCCTCAAACTCTTCAGGACTACCCATGGTAGATCCGAGCAGTGAAATTTGCTTCCAGAAAACAGGTTGCAATGCCAGGCCATTTACCTTGCCCAGGGTACCGCCATAGAAACCTATTCGTGCACCCGGGTTGCATATTCCGGGCAACAGAGCGAAACCGTCGCCAGCGGCAGAGTCAATAATGACATCGAAGCCACCGCTTTTTTGTTTAAGGCGCTTGTCCCAGCCTTCTTCCCTGTAATTTTCGCCACCGGCAGCACCGAGCCCCAGTGCCTTGTCGATTTTATCGTTACTGCCCGAGGTAACATACACTGTTGCGCCGGCGGCAGTGGCCAGTTGAAGAGCTGTCAAAGCCACACCACCTCCGATGCCTGTAATCAGTACATTTTCTCCAGATTTCAGTTTGCAACGCGAAAACAGGGTACGCCAGGCCGTCAGTCCGGCGAGTGGCAGTGCAGCTGCCTGTTCCCAGTTCAGATGAGCCGGCACATCAAACACAGACGACTCGGGCACGGCAATACGTTCGGCAAAAGTACCGTTATCGGGCATGCCCAGCACCCTGAAGTCCTTCCCCTGAAAATCGGGAGAGTGCCCCCATTCCAGTGCCGGATAAATTACTACCTTTCTTTCACCAAGCCATCCGGCCCCGTCAGATCCGGGAATAACCGGCAATCTGATGCCGGCATATAAACCCTGTGCGATAAAAAGGTCTCGGTGATTCAGGGCCGAGGCCTGTAAATCAACTATAACCATACCAGTATGAACGACAGGTTCATCTATCGTCTGGTATGAGAGAGGCGAATTAACTGTATGAAGAACGAGCGCTTTCATTTTAAACATTATTTAAGAGCAAAGATTAAACACTGAAGTCAGATTACTGTTTAAATTTGCGTCGTTCAGATGTTTATCAAAAAACTCATATCAATCCTGCTTGTTCTTTCCGTTTTGGCGGAGAGTACCTTTTATTGTTATCAGGATTGCGTGTATGCTGAAATAGCGGGATTCGAGATCAATTTTTCCGAAATTGATGATTTGAAAGAATCTGACACAGAGTATATTTTTCACTGCAAGGATTACAGCCTCAGCCCTTGTACCGTTTCTCCTGCACTGAAAAAATCGTCACACTTCCATTTTTCAGAATCAGCACCCGATGATGCCTGCACGAGCGTGGCATCACCCCCTCCAGAGGTTGCCTGATTATCCTTCCAGTTGTTGTCATGATACATTTACTGTATTATGGCCTCTGTCTGACACAAGTTCCTGTGTAACCCGATATGATTACGGCTATACGTCTGTATAACCACTTGGTCCCTTTAACGATCCTGTAACAGGATCTGCTTTAGAGCTTGTTCAGGATTATCTCGCCGAGTCAAAAATGTCTAATTTTTTGCCACCGGCAGAGAATCCTGAACAAGCTTTTAATCCATTTTCAAACGAAGAAAAACTACCAACATGCGTACACTCACTAAAGAGATTCAGAGCCAGCTGAGTCCGCTGGACGCGCTTAAATTGCTAAAAAACGGCAATATGCGCTTTGTAAACAACCTCAAAATGAACCGGAACCTGCTTCAACAGGTCAACGAAACAAGAGACGGGCAGCACCCTTTCGCTGTCATACTCAGTTGTATAGACTCCCGGACAAGCGCCGAACTGGTATTTGACCAGGGCCTCGGTGATGTTTTCAGCATCCGGATAGCGGGCAATGTACTGAATGAAGACATTCTAGGCTCTATGGAGTTTGCCTGCAAGGTAGCCGGCGCCAAAATTGTTGTTGTGCTCGGTCATACCAAGTGCGGCGCTATCAAAGGAGCCTGCGAACATGTGGAAATGGGTAACCTAACCTCACTTTTGCGCAAGATGAGTCCTGCCATCACCAAGACAGGATGGGAAGGTCAGTACACCATGACACAAGTGAATAAAGTAGCCACGAATAATGTTCATTGCGTAATGGACGAGATCCCTGAACGCAGCCCGATTCTCAAGGAAATGATAGAAAAGGGTAGTATAGCTGTCGTAGGGGGCATGTATGATGTGGAGACAGGCCGTATCAAATTCTTTGAACATCCCGGGCTTATTCACGAGCACCAGGAAACGTACCGGGTGGAGGCCACAATGGCATAAGTCTGTGCCACAATCCCTGAAGTTGATTCATGGTTTAATAAAGATGGAGTCAGCCCGCCTGCGAGCAATCGCAGACGGGCTTTTTCTTTGTGTTAAAGATGTTTGGCTCCGTTTTTTATATCTTCCACCACCTCAGGATTCAGCAACGTACTGATATCCCCGAGGTTCGAAGTGTCTCCCTCTGCAATTTTGCGCAGGATACGGCGCATAATTTTGCCGGATCGGGTTTTGGGCAAGCCCGGAACAATCTGAATTTTGTCGGGTTTGGCGATAGGGCCGATTTCTTTGGTGACCACATGAAGTACTTCCTTCCTGAATTCGGGAGAATCGGCGATATGATCGGTCACAATTACGTAAGCATAAATACCCTGTCCTTTAATATCGTGTGGGTACCCTACTACGGCACTTTCGACAATATTGTCGTGTTTGTTGAGTGCATCTTCTACTTCTGCTGTTCCGATACGGTGGCCGGATACATTGATTACATCATCAACGCGGCCAATGATACGGTAGTACCCGTCGTGATCGCGGCGGGCGCCGTCGCCGGTGAAATACAGGTTCCGGAAAGTGGCAAAATAGTTCTGCCGGCAGCGTTCGTGATCGCCCCAGGTGGTTCGGATCATACTGGGCCAGGGGTACTTGATACAGAGCATACCTTCCACATCATTCCCCTTCACTTCTTCGCCATTGGTATCCACGAGTATGGGCTGTACCCCCGGAAGAGGCAGGGTGGCATAACATGGCTTGGTGGGCGTGATATCGGCGATAGGCGTAATCATAATACCGCCAGTTTCAGTTTGCCACCAGGTATCCACGATAGCACAGCGCTTTTTACCCACCTTTTCGTGATACCAGTACCACGCCTCCTCGTTGATAGGCTCACCCACCGTTCCAAGCACCCTGAGTGAGGGCATCCGGCGTCCTTTTACCCATTCATCGCCCGCAGCCATGAGGGCTCGGATAGCCGTGGGTGCCGTATAAAAAATGTTTACTTTATGGCGTTTGATGACATCCCAGAAACGGCCAGCATCGGGATAGGTTGGAACCCCCTCGAACATCAGACTCGTGGCACCCGTGAGCAGCGGGCCGTAAATAATATAGGAGTGGCCGGTGATCCAGCCAACATCGGCTGTACACCAGTAGACCTCTCCTTCCTGGTACTGGAATACGTTGCGGAAGGTATATTCAGTATAAACCATATAGCCTCCATGCGTGTGTACTACTCCTTTTGGCTTGCCCGTAGAACCGGAGGTATAGAGAATAAAGAGCGGGTCTTCGGAGTCCATGGACTGCGCCTTGCAGGCTTTGCGCTTGCCGGCAATGGCATCGTGCCACCAGATATCGCGACCTTCATTCCAGGCCACATTTTCGCCGGTATTCTTGAGGACAATCACTGACTTGACCGAGTCGCAGCCGAGATTAATTGCTTCATCAACAATAGCTTTTACCGGGATATTTTTCGCTCCCCGGGCATTATAGTCGGATGTAATAACGGCGCAACATTCGGCGTCCTTGATACGGTCGGCTACCGATATAGCAGAGAAGCCGGCAAAAACGACTGAGTGAATTGCGCCTATGCGTGCGCACGCGAGTACGGCGACAGCCAGTTCGGGCACCATAGGCATATAGATACACACCCTGTCACCCTTTTTGATTCCCTGGGCCTTGAGTGCGTTGGCGAATTGGCATACCTGCTGATACAGCTGTTTGTAGCTGATTTTACGGATTTTGGCGTCAGGATCATTGGGTTCCCAGAGGATGGCCGTTTGCTTTCCCCGGGTGGCCAGGTGGCGGTCGAGGACGTTCTCGGTGATATTAAGTTTGCCGCCGGAAAACCACTTGACTTTTGGCTGGCGGAAATTCCATTTTACCACCTCCTTGTAAGGTTTTTTCCATTGGAAAGTGGAAGCCTGTTCATGCCAAAAACCCTCGGGGTCGCTGACAGAGCGTTTGTAGGTTTCCTGGTAATCCTCGAACGATGTAATTTTTTTAGTCATTTCACTGATGCGGTTGAGCTCCGAAGGATGATTTAGGTGTATTTCTCTCAGGCGAGTCAGTTAACCCGGGCCAACTGAACAAACACTGGCATAAGGTTGCGCCAAAGATAGTCAGTGTTTTATTTGGGATGCTCAGAATCGCGCACGATAACATCATATTCGCCTTTCCAGGCGTACCAGCCGAAGAGACAAAGGCCGGCCATGATGGGTGCGAAAATTGGTATGATGATGTACCAGAACATCTTGGTGTCGAGAACAGCTTTGTTGGCAGCAGCTGCAGCGGAAATTTCCGTACCAGCCTGACTCGCCATCATGTAAACAGCTGCCACTCCGAGTGCAATCCAGATAAAACCGGAAAGACGCTTTAATGAGTTCATATTTTTCAATTTAGTAGGTCAAGAAATGAGTGAAAACGGGATTGAACTGCGGGGTTAGTCATTCATATCCTCGTCGTTCTTGTTTGGCAGGTAGAGCAATCCGATGATAAAGCAGACACTGGCAATCAGAATAGGATACCAGAGTCCGACATAGGGATCACCGCCAGGGTTTTCTGCCGTTATGCTCGCATCAAACAGACGGGTTGCAATAAACGGAGTAAGACCACCGAAAATACCGTTGCCGATGTGATATGGAAGCGACATGGACGTGTAGCGGATACGTGTCGGGAATAGTTCGACCAGAAATGCAGCAATCGGACCGTAAACCATTGTGACATATATTATCTGAATGAATACCAGAAAGGCAATCATCCAGAATCCGCCTGACGACAACCAGAGTGTTTTGGTAGTTTCAGGCTTGACGGCAGGCTTTGATACATCTGCCAGCTTTACCTCTTTTTTCACCGTTTTTAGCGTTGAGCCATCGGTATAAGCGGCAACAGTGGTAGTAGTAATGGTAGAATCACCATTGGCAGCCACTGCCACAGCAACGCCTTTGCTCCCACGCTCCGTTATCTCCGTCCTTGTCTTCACATCTGAATAACTGTACATCATTTTGTAGATCGGACGGTAGGTCACAATAGCCAGAAGCATACCGGCCAGCATGATCGTCTTGCGACCGATTTTATCGGACCACGCGCCAAAAACAAGGAAGAAGGGAGTGGCAGCCAGAATGGAAAAGCAAAGCAGATAACGCACCTGTTCAAACTCCACCGACATGGTACGCTCTATGAACGTCTGAGCATAAAACTGGCCGGTGTACCATACCACACCCTGACCCATTACGGCAGCAAACAGGGCAAGGAGTACCATTTTGAGGTTGCGTTTATTGGCAAAAGACTCCTTCAACGGGTTGGCAGACACCTTGCCCTCTTTCTTGATTTTGGCAAAAAGAGGAGACTCTGCCATTTTCAGTCGGATATAAACCGATACAGCAATCAGGAAGATGGAAACGATGAACGGAATCCTCCAGCCCCAGTCGTTGAATGCCTCCACCCCTACAGTTTTGCGGGTAGTCAGAATCACACCAAGCGACAGAAAGAAGCCAAGCGTGGCAGTTGTCTGAATGTAGGCTGTAAAGTACCCTCTGCGGCCAACCGGAGAGTGCTCGGCCACATAGGTAGCTGCACCACCATATTCGCCACCGAGCGCCAGACCCTGTACAAAACGAAGGAGAAGAATCAGGATTGGTGCCCATATACCAATACTGGCATAACCGGGAATCAGACCAATCGCGAAGGTAGAGCCCCCCATCAGGAGCAGCGTGAGAAGAAAAGTGTACTTGCGGCCAATGATGTCGCCGATACGGCCAAACACCAGTGCCCCGAAAGGACGAACGACGAAACCCGCCGCGAATGTTGCCAGCGCGGCCAGAAAAGCAGCCGTAGGGTTGTCCTGGGGGAAAAACTGCCTGGCAATGATTACCGACATCGCACCGTAGATGTAAAAATCGTACCACTCAATGAGTGTACCCACCGACGATGCAGTAATCACCTTCATCAGCCCTTTCTTTTCCATGGGCTCGCTTGTAGATGAACTGGTCATAATTTAAAGAGAGTTTTAGATGAACGTTGGAACAAAAGTATATACACATCTATATGTATTGTGTATCTGAAAGAATTTTTTTTTGAAAAACTACTTAATAAGCGCCGTATCTTTCTTTAAATTCTGAAAATGGCAGATTAATCTGTTTTATAGATATAATATTTTGAAATCGATCCTGCCATTCACATAGAGCATAGAAAAATGGTTCCTGAATTCAAAAATGAGCTCAGGAACCATTTTTTATTTTTAAAAACAAAAAAATCGAAATGAAAGCTCTTTTTATGGAGTTTTACACAAATGCCGGAACCAAAAGGAACTAGTACCATACGTTTGGGGCGCTGCGGGGGAAGAAAGCAGCCGGCTTATGTCAATCAGGAGAGCAGTTCACTCAATACCTGAATGATCTTGTAGTAGCGTTCATCGGTCAGAGAATAGTTACTGTTCTTGCCGTCTCTGCGTACTTGTACTACACCGCGATCTTTCAGGATACGCAGGTGATGGCTGGCTACCGCCTGTTCAATACCCAGCTTCTCGTAGATTTCCGTCACGTTCAGCGATTTCCCATGATACAGCATCTCCATAATGAGCAGCCTGTGCGGGTGCGCAATAGCTCGGAGTGTCTCCGTTGAAGACTCCAGAAACTGGAATGTGTATGGCAATTCGTTCGTCATGGTCATAAATCCGTCACAAAAGTAAGACTAAAACGTCTCTTTTTCATAATGGTTGTTATTATGGACAATAATGTTGTGCACGGGCTTAAATTTGCGCCTCGTTATGAACACAAATTTCGCAAATCAATTTTTGACACTGCTCCGGAAAGAGTTCGTGATTGAATTCAGGCAGCGCTATGCTATCAGTGGCATCGTGCTGTATGTTATCAGCATGGTATTTGTGGTGTATGCGAGCAGTATCAAGGTGGGTCCCAAGGAATGGAATGTGTTTTTCTGGCTGATTGTTCTTTTTGCTGGTATCAATGCAGTAGTCAAGAGTTTTGTACAGGAAAGTGGCACCCGACAGCTTTACTATTACCAGCTGGTTGACCCCTCCATACTCATCTCGGCAAAAATTGTTTACAACACCATATTACTTATGGCACTCACGTCACTGGCTTACGGCTCCTACAGTGTGGTTGCCGGCAATCCGGTGAAAGATCCGGGCCTGTTCCTGCTGGTACTCTTTCTCGCCAGCCTTGGCTTCAGTATCGCCTTCACGTTTTTGTCGTCCATAGCAGCAAAAGCAAGCAACAGTGCCACACTCATGGCCATCCTCAGCTTTCCGGTGATCCTTCCTGTTCTGCTCACCCTGCTGCGGCTGTCTTCGGTTTCACTGCGACTGATACAGGATACTGCCTACCGGAAAGACATCATCAATCTGGTGGCAATTGACGTAATTCTTGTTGCACTGGCATTCGTTCTTTTCCCGTTTATCTGGCGCGACTAACCATTTCTAAACCAACTTCTCACACAATATTATATATGTGGTGGAAAACAACTTCGGTCATTCTTCTGATTTATGCCATTGTAGCGGGTCTTCTTGTGCCGCTCAAGCCTGGAATTGACCGTGTCTCGCCCGACAGCGCTCTGACGGGCAGCCGGCTCGACATGCAGATTCACGGGTACAATACATGGTATTCCCGGGGCAACACGGCTGATATCAGGGTATGGCTCCAGTACGATTCCCTGCGTGCTGTAGCGGGCACAGATATCAGGGTGATAAGTGACACCACGCTCGCAGTCAGTTTCCAGCTACCCACCACCCTGCCCGACGGCGGCGAGAGCGATATGCTAAATCTGATTGTAAGTCACCCGACCGACGGAGTATCGCTGCTTCCGAGTGCCCTGGAAATAGAAGCCGACACCAGTGCATCATCCTCTGCGGCCAACTGGACGGATAATCCCGTGGAAAAGCTGCATGTAGTCAGAGATTTTTCCTACCCTTACCGAAACGTAATTTATGAAACAATCAGGAACACCTACTTCCATGTGCCCATGTGGTTTGCACTGATGTTCATGTTTCTGGTATCTGTAGTTTACAGTATCAAGTACCTGACCCGACCCGATGAAACCTCCGACCAGAAGGCGGTGGCGTTCACAGAAACGGGTTTATTATTCGGACTGCTCGGACTCACAACCGGCATGCTGTGGGCACACTATGCCTGGGGGAAGGCCTGGAGTAATGATATAAAGCAACTGATGACTGCGGTGGCTCTGCTGGTTTATGCTGCCTACTTCATTCTTCGTGCTTCCTTCGATGAACCGGAAAAGGGAGCCCGGCTGGCCGCAGTCTATAATATCTTTGCCTTCTCCTCACTTGTTCCACTCCTTTACATTGTACCCCGGTTATTTGCGAGTCTGCACCCGGGAGCAACAGGCAATCCGGCCTTCGGAAGTCAGGATCTCGACAACACCATGAGGCTCGTTTTTTACCCCTCTATTATCGGGTTCATTTTGCTTGGAGTCTGGATCGCCAATATACGGTACCGGATATTGCGTATACAGCAGCTGGCAGATGATCAGGATTAAGAGCTTGATCAGGATTCTCAAAAAAAATCCGTAGAACCATCCAGTTATTCCTGACGAAAAAGGCCCATCAGGGCATACATTTTCCGTTTTTTTCTAAAAAAAAGCCGCTTTTCAGAAGATGAAATTTTTTAAATTGGTTCAATTTTTAACATTAATTCTGTTTCTTATTGTAAATTTGCAGCCGCTTCAGGCTCAGGGAAACAGAGATTTCATGCGTGAAACGGGCAAGATTTACGTCGTTACCGGCGTTATTCTGATAATTTTTGCCGGAATCGTACTGTATCTGGTTCGTCTGGACAAAAAACTAACCAACATAGAGCACCAATTAAAGGAAGGAAAAAATGAGTAATCACATCAGTTTCTTCAAGAGTGTGGAGGATTACGTTGACAAGGCGGCCTCCTTCACCGACATCCCTCGCGGATTAATCGAGCAAATCAAAGCGTGTAACCTCGTGCTTCAGATTCGCTTCCCGGTTCAGATTGGCAATGATTATGAAGTTATCGAAGCCTATCGCGTGCAGCACAGTCACCACAGGCTGCCAACGAAGGGCGGTATCCGCTACGCTGAATCTGTTGATCAGGACGAAGTGATGGCACTGGCTGCTCTTATGTCCTATAAATGTGCACTGGTAGACGTACCATTCGGAGGCGCCAAGGGAGGAATCCGTATCAATCCGGGTAAGTACACCGTTGACCAACTCCAGAATATCACAAGGCGCTACACAGCCGAACTGGTAAAAAAGAACTTCATTGGCCCCGGTATTGACGTTCCTGCTCCCGACTACGGAACCGGTCCGCGTGAAATGGCATGGATCCTCGATACTTACCAGGCACTGCGCCACGGTGAGGTAGATTCTATCGCCTGCGTAACCGGAAAACCTGTGACACAAAACGGTATCCGTGGCCGCGCCGAAGCTACCGGCCGCGGTGTTTTCTACGGATTGCGCGAGTGTGTATCTTATGAGGAAGATATGCAAAAAATTGGCCTGACCAAGGGTATTGCAGGCAAAACCATGGTAGTACAGGGCCTAGGAAACGTTGGCAGCAACACCGCACTGATCAGTCAGAAAGAGGGTGGCGTAAAAATTATCGGCATCTCCGAGCGCGAAGGCTCAATCTTTGACGCCAACGGAATTGATGTAGAACAACTACTCGCCTTCCGCAAAGAGCACGGGACAATCATCGGGTACCCGGGATCCACACATATCGGCGGTCCACTCACAGCCCTCGAACTGGAGTGTGATATCCTCGTGCCGGCAGCACTTGAAAACCAGATCACTACCGAAAACGCCGATCGCATCAAGGCTAAAATCATAGCAGAAGCTGCCAACGGTCCGGTAACTGCCGATGCAGATACCATACTGCGCAAGAAGGGAGTACTGATTCTTCCCGATTTCTATATCAATGCGGGCGGAGTAACCGTATCGTACTTCGAATGGCTTAAAAACCTGTCGCATCACCGCTTCGGACGACTCGAGAACAGGTTCCAGCACAATGCCTTCGGCCGACTCCTCGACAAAGTAGTTGAACTCACCGGTCGCGAAGTATCTGAACGTGATCGCGAAATTCTCACTCGCGGCGGCAATGAAGTGGAACTGGTTAACTCCGGACTGGAAGACACCATGATTACTGCCTATCAGCAAGTAAGAGAAACACTGAAGATGCACCCGGAAATTCCGGATATCCGTACGGCTGCCTTTGTTTGCTCTCTCAAGAAGATAGCTGGCGACTATATTTCCATGGGTATCTTCCCGTAACAGGTACTCAAAAACCCGGAAATACAGTAAATATCCGGCAACAGACATATAAGGGGCCTTATCCAGTGCTTTTGTTTGGCAATTTTCCAACAAGGGCCCGGACAAGGCCCCTTGCTATTTAAACAATTTACTTTCTGGTTATCAGGCAAATTTATTTTGGTATAAATACTTCATCTGACAGTTATTTAACTAAATTTTATTGCTCAAAGATGACATTTCAGGGAATTAACAAAATATTGAGATGATTATCTAATATTTAGTTGCACAATATTTTCATTAGGCGTACCTTTGACCAACTTTTCCGAACCGAAATAAAATTTCATACTTCCTGACTGAGCTATGTCTGAAAAATTGGATAAAATTGACCTGAAAATCCTCAAAATTCTTCAGGAAAACAGCAAAATCACCAACCTTGATCTCTCAAAGAAGATCGGTCTTTCTCCCGCACCCACGCTCGAGCGCGTAAAAAAGCTGGAGCAGAGTGAAATCATCGAAAGTTATCACGCACAGGTAAACCCGCAGCAGATGGGCCTGAACGTAAAGACTTTCGTACTGGTTTCCCTCGCCTGGAAAAAAGAAAACGCACTGAACAACTTCCTCGACCGTATCCGGGAAATTGATGAGGTGACCGAGTGTTACATCATTACGGGCGAAGCTGATTTCCTGATGAAAATCATCTGCAAGGACATCCCGACCTACGAACAGCTTCTGTTCAAAACAATCAGCCAGATCGAGGAAATCGAACGCCTTAAAACACTGATGACACTGTCAACAGTAAAAGATGTGAAGATTCTCCCGTTCAACTACGAAGACAGGTAAGCAGCAATCCTGCAGTCTTCATTCCGATCCCGGATATTGCCCCGTGCAATATCCGGGATTTTTTTGCGCGTAAACAATCCAATTACAATTATTTATAATTTAATTTCAAAAAACGAATTAATTATTCCACATATAATACATTTGTCAAAACATGAAATTGAAAAACTAACCTTTTGTAACATGAAAATTCCACTATGGCTTATTATCCTGCTATTTGCAGGGTACACAGTATGGTGTGCCAATTTTTGGCACAACTACTGCAAGGAGCGCTGTTGCGAGGATGTTTCCGCCGTGACGGCCTCATCAGGAGAACCAGTCTTCTCCTGGAACAATCCGGAACCCGTCAGAGATACCGGTTTTCCTGAATGGAAAAAAACGCTTTTATCGAAGGGCGGCCAGGGTGATACGCTCGTAATCACTGGCTGGTACAGAGCATCGGAAAAAGACGGAGAAGCACTGGGTATGAAACGCGCCGAAGCACTGAGGGCATTAATGAGACCCGAATTGCCCGACAGCAGGGTGAGGTTTGTTGCCAAAGCAGTTGCCGATGACGGACTGGCCGAGGGTACTCCTCCGAAAGTATCGGCCTCATTCAACTGGCTGAAGATGGTACTGAAAGCCGATGAGGGCGCTATTATTGAATCAGACAACGCGGTCACATTCCTGTTCCCGACCAACTCTACAGAGCGCGACAGAGACCCGGCGGTAGATGATTACCTGAAGAAACTCATCGAAAAGCACAAATCCACGACCAGCACTTTCACTGTAATCGGCTATACCGACGATGTGGGCGATCCAGATGTTAATCTGAAACTTGGTCGTGGCCGGGCAAATTCCATCGGGCTCTTCCTTAACAAGAACGGTATTGACCAGAAACGAATCACCGTTGACTCCAAAGGTGAGGCCGATCCCGTAGCCGACAACAGCACGGAAGACGGACGCCACCAGAACAGAAGGGTTGTGATCACCGTAAATCAGTAAACTTCTTAAATTCAAAAATATGACAACCGCAATCATACTTCTCAATAACTGCACCTTCATCGGCAATCTGCCCATGGCGCTTGCACTCTGCATTGTGCCTTTCATTCTCGGATGGCTGGCTGCCTGGATTTTCCACAAGGTAGGCTCCCTGAAATCAACGATCAGCGAGCTGACTACCGACAATGGGGAGCTCAATGCAAAAGTAAGTGCGCTCACATCCGACAATACCGATCTGAAAGTTAAAATCACACAGCTGGATGCCGAAATCGAGAATCTGGGCGCACAGATCAAAAAATTGAAAAACGACCTGATAATTTGTGAAAGCGAGCGGAATATCCTGAAGAGTCAGCAGGCAAAACCTGCTTCTGTGATGTTTGCCGGAGCCAAAGTTAAATATGACGACCTGGAAATTGTGGAAGGAATCGGCCCTAAAATTGCCCAGGTTCTCAAAGTTGCGGGTATTGATACCTGGCTCGCTCTGGCAGAAACAAGTGCGGACAAAATCCGCGAGATTCTCGATGCGGCGGGCAGTGCGTTCCAGATGCACGACCCTGCCACCTGGCCCGAGCAGGCTCGCCTGGCAGATTCCGGCGACCTGGAAGGACTCAAAAAACTGCAAGACGAACTGAGCGCCGGAAAGGAATAAAAACAGCGAGAGCCATCCAGGAATACCCTGGATGGCTCTCAAATATTAAAAGCAGTATTATGCCGGCTCCAGCACGTTTGACTTGTATTCGCCGGCCTGCATTTTGGCGCGCACAGCGGAGAAGGCATCCAGCGTAATGCGGATATCCTCTTCCGTGTGAACGGCAGTAGGAATCAGGCGCAGAATAATCATTCCTTTCGGAATTACAGGATAAACCACAATGGAGCAGAAGACACCGTAGTTTTCGCGCATATCTTTTACCAGTGCTGTGGCTTCCTCCACTCCACCATGCATATACACAGGGGTTACACAGGTGTTGGTATCACCGATATCGAAGCCTCGCTCCTTGAGTCCGTTCTGAAGCATACGAACATTGCTCCACAGTTTTTCGCGGTACTCCGGGTGGTCTCTCAGCAACTCGAAGCGATTGAGCAGCCCGACCACGAGTGGCATTGGCAGCGACTTGGCGAAAATCTGGGATCGCATATTGTATTTCAGGTGGCGGATGATTTCTGGCTGGCCGGCCAGAAAACCTCCAATCAGCGCCATACTTTTGGCGAATGTGCTGAAGTAAATATCTATCTGATCGGTGACACCCTGTTCTTCGGCGGCTCCGGCGCCCGTTTTGCCGAGCATACCAAATCCGTGTGCATCATCTATGAACAGACGGAAGCCGTACTTGTCCTTGAGGGCACAAATATCTTTCAGTTTGCCCTGGTCACCGCGCATACCGAAAACACCTTCTGTAATAACCAGAATACCGCCCTCTGTACCATCAGTAATACGTTTGGCGCGAACCAGGCATTTTTCCAGACTGTCTATGTCATTATGTGTAAAGGCAAAGCGCTTGCCGATGTGCATGCGCACGGCATCAACGATACAGGCATGGCTTTCAGCGTCGTATACGACCACATCATGGCGGCTAAGCAACGAATCAATTGCGGACATGACACCCTGATAGCCGTAGTTCACCAGCAGACCAGCCTCTTTCCCTACATAGTTGGCCAGCTTGGTTTCCAGTTCCTGGTGAAGATTGGTTTCTCCCGACATCATACGGGCACCCATCGGGTAAGCCAGTCCCCACTCGGCAGCACCTTCGGCATCGGCTTTGCGCACTTCCGGGTGATTGGCGAGGCCCAGGTAGTTATTGATACTCCAGCAGACCACCTCTTTCCCTCTGAATTTCATGCGGTTTCCGAGCTCACCTTCCAGTTGCGGGAACATATAGTACCCTTCGGCAAAACTGGCGTACTGACCGAGCGGACCCGCCTGCTTCAAAATTCGATCGAATAAATCCATCGTGTTATTATGGTTGAAAATTGAAAATCTGAACAGTTACTTCGCTGCTGCTACTTTTTCACCTTCTTCCATGAAACCCTGTTCACGCATCCATTTGTCATTGAAGAACTTGGATACATACTTGGAGCCATGGTCGGAGAAAAGCAATACCACCACATCATCTTCCGTGAATTCGTTCTGAATTTGCTCGAGGGCCTGCAGAGCGGCACCACTTGAGTAGCCGACCATCATTCCCTCCATACGGGCGAGTTCGCGCGCGCGAAGCGCGCTGTCTTTATCGGTTACCTTTACAAACTTGTCAATGAGTCCGAAGTCCATGTTGGCGGGTATGATATTTTTTCCCGTACCTTCGATGCGGTAGGGATAAATTTCCTTCTCATCGTAAACACCGGTTTCATGGTATTTCTTGAGTACTGATCCGTAAGCGTCAACACCGATGATCTTGATGTTGGGGTTCTGCTCGCGCAGGTAACGACCGGTACCGCAGAGGGTACCACCTGTGCTTGTACTGCCGATCAGACAGGTTATGCGCCCCTGAGTCTGTTCCCATATTTCGGGCCCTGTGGTCAGATAATGCGCCTCCCCATTATCGAGATTGTAGTTCTGGTTTACATAATAGGCTCCCGGTATCTCTTTTGCGAGTGTCTGGGCCATTTTGTAATATGAATTGGGGTCGTCAGGTTTTGCCTCTTGTGGACAGAGAATAACCTCTGCACCCATTGCCTTCAGGTTATTGAGTTTGTCTTCGGAAATCTTGCTGGTAACGGTCAGTACACACTTGTATCCTTTGATTGCAGCGACCATAGCCAGACTGAAGCCGGTGTTGCCACTCGTAGCATCCACCACAGTGCCGCCGGGTTTCAGTTTTCCGAGTCTTTCAGCGCGCTCAATCATGTGAAGGGCAATACGATCCTTGGCGCTCATACCGGGGTTGAATGCTTCTACCTTGGCATAAACGGTAGCGGGTATATGCATTACAATGTTGTTGAGGCGAATCAGAGGTGTTTTGCCGATCGTTTCAAGGATATTATTGAATACCATACAATCAGGATTTAAGATGTTGGAGGCGACCAGAGAGCCGTTTCGTCAGCAGGGCGAACTGAACTCGTTGAAATGGAGGTCTTCCGAACCATAGCCGGAAGATATGTTTTCATCTGAACATCAGAATTTATGTTGCAAAGGTAGTGAAAGAAAATGAGAATCGGAGAGAATATTCGCAGCACGCAAGTGCCAATCTCTACAATATTTGTATAGATTATTATCATACCATGAAATTCAGAAATGATTAATTTTTAATCTATCTGTTTGCCAAAGTTATTTTTGCCCTAATTTTGCCTCCCGAAATTAGATCCCATTTTTCAACAACGTTCTAAAAGCGAAAACATGTCGAATGAATTGAAAGTACGGTACAGCGATGAGGATCTGCTGGAGTTTCGGGAGATTGTGGAGGCCAAATTGAAAATGGCTCAGGATGAGCTGCACACCACCGAACAGCAGATTGCTGATCTGAATGAAAACGGCTTTAATCAGCAGGGTGGCGACTGGTACGACGACAGTACTGCACACACTGACCTGGAAATGCTGCAACGCCTGCTGCAGCGCCAGCAAAGGCATGTGCAGGACCTGAAAAATGCGCTTCTCCGTATCCAGAATAAAACCTACGGAATTTGCATAGTGACCGGTCAGTTAATCAGCAAGGAGAGACTGCGTCTTGTGCCACACGCTACCAAAAGTATTGATGGCAAGAATATTGCCAATGCAGGTCGTGATGTGCGCGGAGATTCCGGAAACGACGACTTTTTCCCGGGTGAAAACGAGGAGAAATCTGCCGCTGCACGACCGGTATCCGACAAGGTACGGATTGGTGGTGGCAAAAAACCTGCTCAGGGCGGCGGCGAAGACTGGGAAATGGATAATGAATCTATCGAAGACGCCGGTTATCAGCGCCGAAAGTTCGATGAAGATGAAGACTGAAGACTGCGTACAGCGCATGTATTCGCGGGGCTGATTTGCCTCTTACCAATCGAGGCGGTGAAAACCATCTTTATTCGCAATAAATCGGTTTTCACCGCCTCGATTGGTAAGAGCTTGTTCAGGATTCTATTCGAACTTTGCACCCTCTGTCCTTCCTTTCCAGTCGTCTGTTCTGAAAGGCGCTACGGGTGTGCCGTCAGAAGTAAACAGGTTGACGTCAACGGGATCATCCGCCCAGGCATATCTCAGCGCGCGAGGTTTTCCTGTGGTATCGCCTCTCACCACTACCCGGTTTTTCTTTATCTCCGCTTTGGCATATCTGAATACTCCATCACAGCCAGCCACCTCAAAGCCATTCACATAACCATATTTGTCGGTAGTCTGTAGCTGGTAAGCATCCGGATAGGTGACTTTTGCCTTGTCCCAGCAGAACTTCACTTTGGGTTTTATAGGGCTGCCGGGCGCTGTACCCGACTGATATGCCACCCTTAATGCCTCGTAGGCAAGACGAAATCCCACATCGTGCTTGTTTTTAGGGTGTATATCCTTGCTTTCTCCGATATCTATGGTCACTGCCATCCCGGTTGCAGGCAAACGGAGTGCTATTTCCTGTGCCTCTCTGAGTTCCGCCCATTCGCTGCCGGTAGCCGAGGTGCCTCCTCCTGCCTCATAATTGGCCAGTTGCACAAACAAAAAAGGCATTTCGCGTTTCCATATTCGCCTCCAGTCGCGTATCAGCAGCGGGAATGATTCCCTGTACTCGTATGCGCGCGCAGCATTCGATTCTCCCTGATACCATATTACACCCTGCAGGGGAAATCCGGCCAGCGGATGAATCATGGCATTATAGACAGCGGTACCAAGGTTATTGCTCGAATGAATGAAATAATAAGGATCATTGAACGAAGGCATAGCCCGCCAGTCGCCGGCCAGCGACAGGGTTCCATCGGCTGTCCGCAGGTAAAAGTCCGACTCGGCACCTCGCATACCCATCTCGACCCAGCCGGAAGCATTGTTCAGTTTTTGCTTGTAAAGTATGCGGTTGTTCCCGGTTTTGAGCACGCCCGGAGGCAGGGTGATTGATGCACCGCCTACATGCTTGCCTGTCCAGGCAAGAACGCCGTTTATGAACATTTCGGCATCCAGATCGGCATGCCCCAGATGCAGTAACGACTGCTCTGATGCATCACGTTCACTCAGGACAATATCGGTTGCCATAAAACCGGTTCCACGAAAAGCCCACAGATTTTGCCAGTCCCATGCGTAAGTCGGTTTTACGGTTTTCCAGCCTGAAATATCGTGTGCCGGGTATTGATAGGCTGACTCATCTGCAGAGGTTGGCCAGGCTTTACCTTTCCCCAGTGCGTATTCAGCTATTTTTTTCATCATACGCGCATCTGCTTCAGCCCAGTCCCGCGGAAAACTCTCCATATATGCCCTGAACAGCGGGGAAGATGCCATGCCCTCCCCGCTGATCCAGCTTTCCACCTGAGAGCCTCCCCAGGTGCTGTTTACGAGTCCGACCGGAACCTGCAGTTTGTCGGCCAGTTCGCGGGCGAAGAAATAGGCGACCGCGCTGAAATGCTGTACGCTCTCATCTGAACAGATCTCCCATCCGTCGGAAACAAGCCTGTCCTGCGGAGCAAGTTCCACTGCACGCTGCACTTTGAAGTGCCGGATATTCGGATAACTGCTGCCTCTGAGCTGACTTGGCTCATAACGGGAATCTGCGGTGGACCATTCCATGTTCGACTGACCGGAGCACAGCCATACTTCGCCAACGAGAACATCAGTGAGCAGGATACTGTCTGCGCCCGACACAACGGAAATTTCAACCGGTATCAGGCTGGCCCCGGGTGTTTGCACGCTGGCTTGCCACTTTCCTTTGTCATCAGCAACAGACAGTAGTGGTGTACTGCCAGCCCAGGAGCAGGTGACACTCACAGACGAGCCCGGGGTTGCCCACCCCCGGATATCGAGCTGCGATTGCTGCTGAATAACCATCCGGCTGGTGAAAATATCGGCCAGTTTGAGTTGAGCGAAAGAAGACGGCAATGCCATAGCTTGAAAGAACAGAAATGAAATCCAGAATCGCATCATGATTACAGTGAATCGTACACAACGACCCTTGTCCAGAGTTGGTTGTAGTTCTTGACGAATTCGAGGTGAACAGGGTGTGTCTGCCGGCACACCGATATGCCACTGCTGAATGGCTTCAATCTGTGTGAGGGATTCGATTCCTTTGCGAAGTTCGGCCCTGTCGGCATCGGTGGCATCAGGAGCCATGTAGAAAAAGACGTGATGAATGAACATGATATTTAAATTTCTCTTCTTTTAAGGGCATTTACCGCAAAATCGGCTGCGCGTGCGGTGAGTGCCATGTAGGTGAGTGACGGATTTTGCGTGCCGGTGGAAGCCATACAGGCCCCGTCGGTCACGAAGACATTCGGAACAGCATGGAGCTGGTTATTCCGGTTAAGCATGCTGGTTTTGGGGTCTTTACCCATCCGGGCAGTACCCATTTCGTGAATTCCCTTGCCGGGGGCCTCGTTGGAGTCGTAAAATTCAATATTTTTAAATCCGGCCTTTTCCAGAATGGCTGTGAACACCTCCTTTCCGTCTTTGAGCATAGCCACTTCATTGTCGCTCCATTGTGCATCAAATTCGACTGTTGGCATACCATACTGATCTGTTTTCGACTTGTTGATGCTCAGTTTGTTTTCGAAACGTGGCAAACATTCGCCCTGCATGTGGAAGCCGGCGCCCCTCCCTCCCGGTTTTGTCATGGCGTTCTTGAAACCGGCTCCGAATCCGGGCTGCCAGGCGCCACCCTCCCAGGCTGCTCCGCGTTCGGCGCTTCCACCAATTGCGTAACCGCGAAGGAAATTGTCGTTTTTATCGCCGAGAATATTACGAAAACGTGGAATATAGAAGCCAGTAGGTCTGCGGCCTTTGTGATAATGATCCTCAAAGCCATCGTACGATGCGCCCGCCCGCCCGCGATAGCAGTGGTCCATCAGATAATGGCCGAGTACGCCACTGTCGTTGCCGAGGCCATCGGGGAATCTGTTCGATTCCGAATTAAGCAGAAGAGTGGTGGTATTAACGGTGCTGGCATTTACGAAAATGACTTTTGCGTAGTATTCGGTCATTTCCCTTGTCACAGCATCAATAACGCGAACGCCTGTGGCGCGTTTTTTACTTTCGTCGTAAATTACCGAGTGTACAATACTGTCGGTGCGGAGGGTCATGTTGCCGGTGGCAGCCGCAGCGGGTAAAGTAGCGGCCTGACTGGCGAACGCAGCGCTGAACGGACAACCGCGGTGACACAGGTTGCGGAACTGACAGGGACCGCGGCCATTCACGGCTGCAGTGGCATTTGCACTTCTGCCCTGCACCAGATTCATTCCCTTGAAGTTGTCGCGGATCACCTTCTGGAGATGCTTTTCGAGTACGGTGAGTTCGATAGCGGGAAGAAATTCACCATCCGGAATCTGTGGCAGACCGTCTTTATTGCCATTAATACCGGCGAAGCGCTCAACATAACTGTACCAGGGAGCAATATCGGCATAGCGGATGGGCCAGTCGGAGCCGTGTCCGTCTTTGGCATTGGCCTCGAAGTCGAAATCAGACCACCGGTAGGTCTGACGCGCCCACATGAGACTTTTGCCGCCCACATGATAACCCCGAATCCAGTCGAAAGGCTTTTTTTGCTCGTACGGATTATCCTTGTCGCTCACAAAGAGATGACGGGTACCATCGTTGAAAGCATAGCACTTGGACTGAATATGATAATCCTCCTTGTCGGAAGTGGTGTGCATATTTCTGTTTTCCAGCTCCCAGGGCGCCATCAGGGCAGTTTTGTATCCGGTAATGTGATCGAGCTTGCGACCACGTTCGAGAACAATTGTTTTCAAGCCTTTTTCACAAAGCTCCTTGGCTGCCCAGCCACCCGAGATACCGGAACCGACCACAATTGCATCGAAAGTTCTTTTTTTGACGGAATCAATATTGAGATTCATTTTCTTCGTTTGAATGGTTAAGAGCTTGTTCAGGATTCTCTCACCGAGTCAAAAACGGCAGAGAATCCTGAACAAGCTTTAAATCAGAACATGGATGTCCAGGCTTTTGTCTGGTCGTTGATGACCATATCGGCCACCCAGCCACCCGGTACCGGGTCGTAGTTCAGCGCCTGTGTTGCTCCAATTTCGGATGTGAAGTATCCGTGGAGGGTGAGCATCTTCAGCGCAGTGAAAAATGGAGGCATTCCTTCTTCCGTGGATGGTTGTTTCTCCAGATCGGTAAACAATGATACCCGCTGACTTTCGTTACAGTCGGCGAAAGAGCGACCAAACCTGCTTGTACAGGCAGCTTCTGCGCTATCAAGACCGTCGTAAAACGCGCGACGGCGGTCCGCAGGCAGGCAGGTTTCCACAGCGTGAATAATGAACCCGCCGACATTGGCCGCTTTGGCACCCGGGGTGTCCGTTTCCGGAATAATGGTTTCAGCCATCTCATTCAGCAGGCGCAGGCGATCGGGAGGAGCAGCGGAAACCGAAGTGGATGAGTCGGCGAGTGCCTTTGCCATCAACTCGGGCGCCAGTGCGATACCGCCCAGCAGTAGTGAAATTCGTTGAAATGCTTTTCTTCTATCCATGAAAAGAGATTTTTAATGCGGATTTGTCCGGTTTGTGGTTTTACCTGGCAATCAGTTCTGATTCCTGCAAAGTTCTTGTTTTTTGCCCTTTGGAATTGTACAACTCTATACTTTGAGCACCGGCAGGCCAAAACAGTGTATTCGACGATTGAGAGAGAAATCCGTTTCCTGTGTAGAACTCAAACCGCGTTTTCCTGCCGTCCGGGAAAAGTGCTACAGCGGTTGTTTCCTGCTGCGCGATCCTGATGGGAGCTATCCCGCGCGGATGAGGTAATTCAAACACCCTGAGCGGGGCGTTATTTTGGGAGGCCACCACCAGTTCGCGGCCGGGAAACATCAGGGAAACCAGCGCTCTGGCATCACCTGAAACAGAAAAACCGCTTTCCCCGGGCTCGAGTGCGCGAAAACTGTTCCCGGAATTGATGAGTACCAGTCCGTAAGAAGCATCGGCGCGCCCCTGAATGAGCTCCATCCCATAGTCGTTACCCGTGAGAATCACGTCAACGATACCATCATTATTAACATCGCGGGGTAGCACACCGAAAACAGGTGCCACCTGAGCAATAGGGGGCAGCGGCGAAAGCCTGAACTTTCCACCGCCCAGATTTTCGACCAGGCAGGAGGCCATAAAATCTGCCTGGAGGATTTGTGCGCCTTCCAGCTGTTTCGGAGTGAAAATATCCTGTACGGTTGCCTCTCCCAGTTGTCCGTATGTATTGTACTTCTTGCGCAGCGAAATGAGCTGCTTCAGCATATCATCACGTGTATGATAGAAGTATTCGTGTTTCCGGCCGAGAGAATCTTTCCAGTAACAGGAGATGAACGGATCATAAACGCCATTATTGTCGAAATCTTTGGCATATACCCTGACTGGTTCTTCGGCACTGCACTGGAAGTAGGTATTGGTACCGATATTGCCGGCAATGTAATCGGTATCGCCATCGTTATCAAAATCGGCAGCAGAGAGGCTGGTCCACCACCCCGACGGTTCAACGGTACCGAAAGGTTTACTGATACGCACCAGTTTACCGTTTTTATTCTCGAAAAAGACCAGCGGCATCCACTCTCCGGCGACTACGAGATCCGGATGGAAGTCGTTGTTGAAATCGGTCCAGAGTACGTCGCTGACCATACCTATATATTCCAGTTCGGGGCAAACTTCCCTGGTCACATCGGTAAAGACAGGCGGCCCACCTCGCTGCGTATCATTTCTGAGGATGAAGCTGCGGTCGGGTTTCGGATAATTTTTGGGCATCACGCGCCCGCACGAGACAATATCGGGGTCGCCATCGCCATCGAAATCAGCTGCCCGTGCGCTCTGGTTACAGGAGGTTTCTTTCGGAATGGCGCCGGGGGCCGGAGCAAAAGCGCCGCTGCCGTCATTGACGAAGAGTACGTCCTGATAATAGGGCCAGGCAGGTGCCTGCTGTGGACTTCCCCGGGCAATGTAAATATCGAGATCGGAATCGCCGTCTGCATCGAAGAGCAGCAACCCAAGGTCTTCTTCCTGTTTGTTTGACTCCGATTTGAGAGAAAGGGTGCTGCGGTCGAATCCCTCAGCCACGCTGGAGAAAAAAAGTACCGCATCGTGCTGGGCGCTTCCTCCGCACAGTAAATCATCATCGCCATCACCATTTACATCGCCTACAGCGAGTGCCGGTCCGTACTGCGTAAACTTGTGGGGCAGCGTTGGCTGAGCATTAAAATCAATATAATCAAATTCGGCAGGAGTGAAATCGAGGCCGAGCGCGCCCTTTTCCAGTTCGTTCAGCAGTGCGTTACGTGCAACAGCAAAGGCTGGAAACTTTTTTGATTCTGAATATTTTATTATATTTAAACTGTTTATATTCAAATTTTTAAATATGCTTGTTTCATTACTACCCCAGTTAACAATAACAGAATCCAGGGTTGTGGCGTTACCGAGACCGAAGTGAAATACCCTTTCGCTGCAGGACAGGTACCCCCTTCCCGATACAGCGTTTGTCTTTTGCTTTTTACCATTGAAACAGGCCGTCACTTCAGCGCCGAATGCGTCGGGGTTTTCCGGTCGTCCCTCGAGTTTAATGCGCAGGTAATTTGGTTTCTTTTCGCTGTCGTTGAGGGTATTTTTGAAAATAAAAGCTTCCTGATCAATATTATTGACAATCAGATCGAGATCGCCGTCGTTATCGAGGTCGGCATAAGCGGCTCCGTTGGAGAAAGCGGGTACGGCTACTCCTGCAGACTCGGAGATATCTTCGAAGGACAGTTCACCATAGTTTTTGAAGAGGAATTTGGGACTTTTCACCTGCGGGATACGTTCCTGCAGGTCAACGGGAGCAATCAGGTAGCGATCGGTGCTGTAGTACAAAGCAAAGTCGTGATCGGTGACATCGCGCGGGAAACCGTTTGTGACGAAGAGGTCGCAGTTTCCATCGTTATCGTAGTCGGCCAGTAGCGGGGCCCAGCTCCATTCCGTTTCCTGCGTGCCGGTCATGAACGCCACGTCGCTGAAAACCGGGAGTCCGGTTTTGGGGTCGAGTCCGCGGTTGAGCTGCATGACATTTCTCCCGAACTGGTATTCATACCCGTACTGGTTATTATTGATATAGGTGGAATAGTTATTGGCTCCGAGGAACAGCTTTTTTCTTTTGTTATAGTAGGGCAGCATTTCCGTGGTAAACATATCGGACAGGCCATCATTATTAATATCACCCAGATCACTACCCATCGCGGAGGCGGCCTGGTGTTTGAAAATACCGGCAATCTGATTTTCAAAGCCGCCTTTCCGGTCATTCAGGTAAAGCAGGTCGTTGGAGACATAATCATTGGCCACATAAATATCCTGCCATCCATCCCCGTTAAAATCAGCCGTGAGCGTGGAGTGACTGAACCCGGCGTAGCGAATACCCGATTTCAGAGAAACGTCGGTAAATTTTCCGTTATCATTTCTGTATAGGCGGTCGGTATTCTGTGCGGATCCGTCGGTTACCTTTTCCACATACCGGTTGGGTATTTTGGTATCCATGACATTTACGCCAATGAACAGGTCGAGATCGCCGTCGTTATCGCTGTCGAAGAACTGGGCATGACTGCTGTGTGTGGTATCGGCGATTCCGTATTGATCGGCCTGTTCGAGGAAAACGGGGACACCCTGCTCGTTATTTCCCTGGTTGATGAAGAGCAGATTTTTTCTTTTTTGCGGGTTGGCGATGAAAGTATTGCAGACATAAATATCTGCACGCCCGTCGCGGTTGATATCGAGGACATTCACACCTGAAGACCACTGGCCGTTCGACTTGGCGGTACCGGATACGCCAGTAACATCCTCAAACTTCATATTGCCGCGGTTCAGGTAGAGTTTGTTATCCACCTGACTTCCGGTGAAGTACAGGTCGGAGAGACCATCGCCATTGAAGTCGCCTACACCTACCCCACCGCCGTTGTAGATGAATTCATCATCCAGAATATTCAGGGAATCGGATTCGGTGATATCGTTATTGAAAGTGACTCCGGTTTCTTTGCTGTTAAGCAGCACAAACATGGCGGGGTCCTTGCGGGTACACGCGAGCGCGAGCAGGGAGATCTGGAGGAGAATAATGATATTTTTCACAACTGGGTAACGGATTGTTTAAACTGGTCGTGAAGGTAATTTCAGTATAGTAAATTCATGAAAAAGTCCCGGATAATTTCCTGAAGAAAAAATCCGGGACTTTTCATACGATCAAAAAACGGGTGCCGCTGACGGTTGCGGCAGCGGCACCGCGAATTAATTCATGCAATTCAGCATTAGTAGCCGGGGTTCTGCTTCAGAACATCGGCACCCTGAATATCAATCTGAGCCTGCGGGATCGGGTAAACTTCATCCTGACCGGCAGTGAAGCGAGCTCCACCGAGCGCGTTGGTGAGTCTGGCACCTTCGTAAGTCAGGTAAGCATTGAGCGCTTGCTCGGCTACGCCCCAGCGAACGAGGTCGAAGAAACGGTGACCTTCGCCGGAGAGCTCGAGTTTGCGCTCGAAGCGAACGGCGGCGGTAGCAGCAGCTTTGTCAGTCCATGCAGCGTTGTATGTGCTGATAGCGTAGTTGGCAGCATTGGAGCCGTCGGTGCGTTTAACCCAGCCACTTGCGTTGGCAGCGCGTGTGCGTACACGGTTCACGTATTCGCGTGCTTTTTCGAGGCTACCTGCTTCGATTTCAGCTTCAGCGGCCATGAGGAGTACGTCAGCGAAGCGCATCAGAGGCTGGTTGATGGCAGTCCAGCCGCGAGTCCAGGAGGAGCCGTCGGTGAAAGTGCCCTGTGTGCCTTTGTAGAATACGAACTTCTTCGGAGAGTACGGACCTGCGTAAGCCTGGTCGCGGATCCAGTTGTCACCGGGGTGATCAATCCAGTCGAGGTAAGGGATACCACGGCGGCCAACAGAGTGGTCGAGGCGCGGGTCAACCGTACCGGCATCAGGCGTGAACGGATCGGCAGACTTCACACCGAAGTCACTTTTGATCTCGTTGGCGGCGCTGTTGTACGAGTTATCGAGCAGCGGCAGGCCATTTGAAGTACGGAAAGAGTTAGCCAGGTCGAAGCTTGGCTGGAAGAAACCGCAGCAACCTGCAGGGCCATCAGAGCCAGAGTTGTACGGGAAGTTCAGCACGTGTTCGCCGTTAGCATTGGCGGTAGAGCCAGTGTTTACGGCAGACTGAGAAGCGAAAACAGATTCAGGACCTGCTTCGAACTCGGGTTTGAACACATCGGCATAGTTAGCCAGCAGGTCGTAAGACGCACCACCGGAAGTTTTGCCGTTGTTGATCACGTCTGTGAACAGATTTTTAGCTTCGGAGTACTTCTTCTGATAGAGGTAAACCTTGGCGAGATAGGCCTTGGCAGCCCAGCTGTTTGCACGGCCGATAGCGGCCTGCGTACCGGGCAGATTGTCGGCTGCGAACTGGAAGTCAGCTTCGATATTGGGATAGATATCCGCATCGTTGCGCACTTTCAGGGCTACGTCCGGGTCCATTGTTTCGTCAATGTACGGAACACTTCCGAAGAGGCGGCGCAGTTCGAAGTAGTAGTAACCGCGCAGGAAGCGGGCCTCTGCCTTCATTTGAGTTTTAACCTCTTCAGTAACGTTCGGGTCAGTTGACACGTCAACGACGCGGAGTACCTGGTTACAGCGTGAAACGCCTTCGAAGCAGATACGCCATTTTTGAGCTGGCAGATCGTTGTTCGGGAGAGTTTCAAAGCGCTGAACCGGGTTGGCAACCGCCTGGTCACCACCGTTGGTACCCTTGTTGGCTTCACCGCCGAGGATAGAACCGTGTACCCAGTTACCGAAACCGGAATAGAAGAGCTGGTCGCGGCCGGTCAGGACGCTGTAGCATCCGATCAGCAGGCCATCGAGACCTTTCTTGCTGCTCAATACGCTTTCTGTG
>JAJTFM010000160.1 GCA_021298575.1 Saprospiraceae bacterium
TACCAATCACGTTGTCAATCTCGAAGTCGAACGACTCGATGAGGTCCACATAGCGCAGGCAGCTCGAGGCATCCCAGATATCCAGCGAGATCGGCTTGCCGTCGTCTTCCGGATCGCCGAATACCGTGAGGAACACCCGGTATTGCGTGCCCACCGGCGGGAGCGTGGGCAGCAGTTGCAGCTTGGCCAGTCCGCGCAGTTCGCCGTCAATAAAGGCGGCGAGGATATCTTCCTCGTCGGTACTGAGCGTGCCTTCGATATCGAGTTTCAGCGTGAAGTTCATGGAACCCGAGTAAGCCGTGGGATCGAATTCCCAGTCGGGCGCGGGGCACATCACGCGGCAGTACAGCGGCAGCGGTTCGTTGCCCAGCGGGGTGATAGCGAAAATAGTATCCGTGTACGTACCGAAACTCAGCGAGTTATCGAATACAAACGTGATATCCTGCGCGGCACCCGGAGCGATAATACCGTTCGCGGGGCCCACGCGTACCCATCCGGGTACGTCCGAGAGCTCGTACGACAGTGCCTGACCGCCCGTGTTCACCAGTTGGCGCGTTACGGTAATAATATCATCCTGATACTTGCCCACCTTCACGTTACCGCCGCTCCAGCGCATCGGGTTGCGGTCCACGAAGAATTCCCAGGAAGTGTGGACAAACAGATTGTCGGCCAGGTCCTTAATATTGTCCACTTCCACCCGCAATATCTTGTTTTCGATGAACCGGTTGGGTACATTGGGGACAATGATAATCTTGTCGCCTTGACAAGTGATAACAGCATCAACAAGTTCCCCTGTTTCCGAATTGTACAGACCTATATTGTTGTTATCGAAGAAATCGGCCTGAATAATCTGGTCGCAGCGGATTGGTTCCGAGAAACGGATACTGATTTCGTCGCCAGAGCTCAGGAAACCGTCGGCAGGCTCGGGCACACCGAATATTTCCGGAGGGGTGCGCTCGATGCGTCCGGATACAATTGTTGAAATACCCGGATTCTGTGCACCGAAGCACTGTGTAATCGCCCGTATTTCAAATTCGCCGTCTTTAAGTCCCTGTGTATCCCATTTCACAATTTTGAATACATCGCTGGTGAGGGAATCCTTCGGCACTTCGGCAATGTTAATCCACGCACCGTCGCCATTTTTACGGCGATATTGTACCCGGATCAGTTCCAGATCAGCGTCGTAGCGGTCATATTCATTCAATGTGATGAACAGAATATTGCCGTCTGCAGGTGTAAGCACCCAGTTCTGCAGCGGGAAGCCAATGTCTATCGGACTGCAGGGTTCCAGGAAGTAAACATCCAGATCTATCTGCTCGAAGAAGGGTTCCGGAGGCCAGCCGCCGTTGTTCAATGCATCATAACGCACACCTTCACAGTCAGCAATGGCATACATGGCCAGATTCTCATAGGTAAAGGCGTTCGGACCACGCTCTACTGTGACAATGACTTCCTGTGACTGGTTCGGGCCTACCAGAAAAGTACCACTCTGGCTGTTGGAACCCTGTATCTTCACCACCGCACCGTCGGGGTTGGTGGCATTGTACAGCGCCAGCGTGTAGTAGCGCCAGTCTTCCGACTGACTCGTATTGCCCAGGTTGAACTTGAACACAGCAGCATCATTCATCGGCACATTGACTGCCACCTGCTTGTCCACCGTGAGGTCGAGACCGTCGCGCGGCTGCGTGTTGGGCTCGTGCGGGCACGAGGACTGACCGGATACCAGGTCGAACACCGGAGTGCCATACACCCGGTCTTTTTTGATATTTACCGTAAAGTTGTCGCCTATATCATCGTCGGCCAGTGTAAAGCCTACCGTACGGGATTGGGCTGCCGAGTTACCCACGGATTTACTCTTTTCGGTCCCAAAGTTCATGGCTATACCACCAGACACACCAAAACCGTTTACCCGAACACCGAATTCAGTAGCAAAACCGGCACTGAAGTTCTGAGTCCAGGAGGTACTGTTCGACTGACTGACTTCCGTTGTTTCAGATTCGGAGTAAATCACGTTTGAATCAAAGGAAATATTTCTGGAAAAGACCGCCTCCTTGCGGTTCTTCCTGTTGCGCTCCACAATTTCCTGCCACCTTGCTGCACTGGCATTATCGCCAATCAGTTGCAGCGACGGGATAACTGAATTCAGTATCTGATACTCGGAATAGATAAAGGTGGTAGCAAACCCTTCCGGGAATACAAAAAGGCCTTTATCCAGATAGAATTCACATGTATTGGAGTCATACAGTAGTTCATCAGTGATACCATACAGGAAGTTCATCGCACCGCCCATGTACACATCGCCGCCCTGGTCGCTACCCACAATCACATCACCACCACCTGTGGAGATATTTTTGGTGGTAGTAATACAGGTCTCCATTTCAGTGGAGGAGTACGCTGTGGTACTGGATTCAATATTGAAACCCAGATCGGCCGTCACGTTAACCTTCAGTGAGGTGGCAAAGAACGGGGTGCCCATCGAGGTTTCAATCTCGGGGCCAGCGTGAATAGTGATATTGGAGCTCAGATCTTGCGAGTGACTGGCTGAAAACGACCAGTTCTGGCAGGTTGTTTCCCCGCTTTCCATGAAGGCACTGGATCCATCACCCGGTGGATCGTGCAGGATCAGCATCGGGATATCCGGAGACGTGGAGGTAAAGGTCGTTTGTCGCGGACGACGACCCAGTACCACCGCCTCGAGCGTTTCAGTAGCCTGTTCATCGTGTGCTTCGGCTGTAACCTGCAGGAATTTCTTGTAAGGGGCTGCAATATTCGGCTCCTCTACGCGGAACTTGTGTACCAGACTGCCCTCCGTCATCAGCGTATCGAATTGCATCAAATGAGCAATATCATTATTGATCGTCAGTTTGGCAGTATCCACGTAGCACACACCACCATCATACTCTTCATACACCTTGATCGTTACCTTGCCCTGCTGCAACATAGACATCATGGGTTCGCCACATTCATTGGTTGGCAGTGGGGATATTTCCACATTCGGGGGAGCGAAATAGATGAAATCAGTCGTATCATTTTTCATCTTCAGATCTACCGTAGCGCCACCCAGATTCTGGAAATAGTTGTAAATAACGGGGTTGGAGTGCTCAATTACAGCCACTGTTACCGAATCGGGCGGTACTCCGTCGAATACAAACTTGCCATTACCGGGGAGCTGTTTAATCTGTTCATAACAGCCGTTCAGCGTGGCCACCTTTACCTTCACGATGGAACCGTCGGGCACTACCGATTTGCGGCAGTAACCGCCCGCCATCTGGCCAAATACCTTGCGTTTCACCTGATTGCGGAAGAGAATACCTGCAACGGGAGAGGAAATATTCGGCAATTCCCAAAAAGCAGGATAATAGGTGTGTTCCTCAAATTTGGGGGTCAATACCACATTTTTACCCGGCTCGAAGTCTACTGAAAACTTGCCGTCTTCATCGGTGAATATCTGCGGTACATTCGACTTGCCGTTCACCAGTATCTCTACCTTTTTCTGGAAGCAGTTGGTATTCTCAAAACGGACATAACCAGTTACCGGTATCGTGCTCTGGTCGGTGAAGTCCACCTCGTCGGTACTGGTATTACTCGGGTTGAGACTCACCAGACGGCTTGAAGGCGTGAAAAGATGAGGCAGTATGTCGGTAATAGCAGCTACCGTGCTCCACTGAGCTCCGTGGATCGAACCTTCGCCTGTCAGTTCAGTACCCATATCGTGCAATACTTCATCCGAACCCTCGTTCAAATTGAAATACGAACGCAGATTGGGATTGGTAACGGATGTTCCGATATTGTTATAGGTTTGTATGGCAGGGAGCGACAATAATTCGCCGAAAAAAGCGGCCTCGTCTATCAGTCCGGTGAAATACCGCTGATGACCAGACGCACCCTGGGCACGAGCGCCCAGTTTCCAGGGCAAACCCGCCCAGTCGGTGGCATTGAAAGTCTTGGTGGACACTGCGGAACCGTCCACATAGCACGTCACATACAGAGACGTGCCGTCCTTCCGCATCACCAGGGCAATGTAGTGGAAGCCCATACCCAGCGCGCCGAAACTCTCCGTGGTATTGCCAATAGTCAGTTCCAGATTACCTGCATTCAGATCGAGCGAAAACTGATTGGTACCGCCCGCATCTGCCTTGCTCAGCAGGGTTTGCTGTCCGCTGAAGTCGAAAGGCTTGACCGTCAGCGTAACGGTAGCGCTATCGGGCAGTCCAAACTCCGTCAGACTGGCATAATGTTCATTTACTGCATTAAACTCCAGCGACTGGTTGAAATAGAAGTTTTTACTGACTTTGGCTGTAAATGTACCGCCGGCACCGTAATTAACTCCTTCAATCTTGTAAAATCCGGTTTCGTCAGTAATTCCGGCGTTTGCTACCGGGGGCTTGTCGCTCGTCCAGGAGGCTCCGCACAGATAAAGTTTGGTTTTATTCACCGAAATATTGAAAACCTTGCTTCCTACCCCCTCATCAAACTTCCAGTAGGCAACCAGTCCGGGCGTTGTGGCGCTGACAGTCTGGTTCATAACCATCTGGATTTCAGTTTGCGGAAGCTGTCGGTTGAAGAAGCGAAGCTCATCCAGTTTGCCTGCGTAGAATTTGGTGCCCTGGGGATTACGACCAAGGAAAAGAGTTGAATTTGCCGGCTGGATACCAGTCACGGCAGTTTCAATGAGCTCTCCGTCAACGTAAAGCAGTATAGAGGATCCGTTATATGAAACCGCCACATAGTGCCAGTCGTCGGCGGTAGCAGACGGGAACTGGCAGTCGAGTTCCGTAACGCTGCCCGGGCCGTTACCGACACCGAAGCGCACCCCCTTGCCAGATGAGGCAGGCAGTGTATGCAGCCACCAGTTTTTGGACTGGTCGCTGCCAAAATCAAATACGGGAGCATTATCATTGCCGTCACCGAGTTTGACCCAGCAGGAAACAGTAAATTCTTCCCGCGGAAAGTGCGGCTGATACTCGGCGAAAGCCATGCCTTCACCATCGAACTCAAGGGCTGCGCCGAAGGTCGGAGAAAGTGTTACCACTGCTCCGGGAACCGGATTTCCACTAAATGTCTTTACCTGTCCGGTAATGCTGCCGTTGGGATTCAGGAAACCGAGTGAACCACCCCGGGGCCCCTCACCAAAGACATTGACTCCGGCCACTTCATACGTATAAAAACGGCCAGCCAGTACGTTAAAATCAATGAAGGATGTCGTTTCACCATCAACCGTAACCAGCAGGGCACCATTACGGTACAGTTTATAACTGCTGGCCGAAGGTGAGAGCGGATCCGGCTCCCACTCAACCTGAATGCGGTCATCAAGGTCGCCCTCGCTGGCCTTAATTACCGGAGCGGCAGGCGGTAACAGTAAAGTGGACCAGAAACCGGCCGACATGGTATACTCCTGATTGATGGCTGAGCCAATCAGGAGCTGACCGGCAGTCGAATTCATCCGGAGTTGTTCCTGGTTAAAAGAACTGGTAACCCCTCCGTAATTGAAAAATACCTGGCCAGTCAGGAAATCGTCGTCGGTGTATGTGGAACAGTTGGGGCTGTTCTGCGACCATACTGCACCAGCTGTACACAGCGACACGAGGAGTAATAGTATGGGAATATACGTTTTTTTCACGGTTAAATTTCATTTTTTGATGAAATAATCAGGACACACGCGTGGCTTATCGCCGGGAGTCACTGCTGTTGAGCAAGGCTTCCAGTTTCGCCAGTCGTCCGTTTACCGTTTCATTGGCGCGGAGCATATTCTCGTATTTGCTGCGCAGTTCGGCATTCTCGGTGCGGAGTTGCTCCACCTGACGCGCCAGTTCCTGAGTAGCCGACACGTTCAAATTGTGGATCCGGTCATAGTCCACCTCTTTGAAATCGCGTACTTCTTTCCCGTAAACGAAGAACGGATACTCACCGGCCGGCTCGCCTTTTTCATTCCAGCCTTTCACTGTGAACCTCATATCTCCGTCCACCCGAACTACATCAAATACAGAATCAATGTACTTGTAGTCAGTTACCCGCAATTTCATCAGCGTTGACAGATCGTTGAGACTGTTGCTCTGATGAATATCCCTTTTAATCCGGGCATCGGAATATATCCGGATACCACTGGTACGTATGTTTTTATCAACAAGCAGACCAATCTCTCTGGTACCAAAATCACCCTCCCAGCCACCGTCACCTACTGTCGCTTTTAAGTGTGCGGTTGACAAATTCTGACTTTGGAATCCACTGATATAAACATAGTTATAAAGCTGCGTAACATTGTCCTTGCAGGCAATATGTACATCGGTACCGCGGTAAAGATTCAGGTTAGCGGGGGGAGAGGATCGAATATTGGTGGTTGTAATCTCGTTGATATTAAAGGCACTCATCACCAGACCTCCGCCCACCGTCAGATCACCCGGGACAGTTACACCGCTGTCAGTTGTCTTGAGACGTTCCTGTCCGTTACCAAGCAAACGCGTGTGCATCGTATTGCCATCCACATTCAAAAAACCGCCGCTGACATCCACATCGGCAAGGGTGGTGCCCTTTTTCAGCTGAATCATCGGGGTTTTATCATCGGCAGCACTTAGCAGGATACTGGCATCGCCCCCGCTGTTGTCACTCACATGAAGTTCAACACCTGACTGAGGACTGCTTGTTCCCACACCAACAGGGCCCGACGAGGGGAATGTATTACTTTGTCCGATCAGTGCCAGCGCATACGGTGCGCTGGTGAGGCGGAAGCGCGGCAGCAATTCTGAACCGCCATCAACAGAAATACCCACGAAATAGGGCACATTAAATGCCGCACTAAGCGGGTTGGTTGCACCAAGCAGGGCACTGTACACCCCTCCGGTCACCTTGATATTATCCTGAGTTTCCGTCCAGACAGGCGCACCTCCCGATTCAGCCGTATAAAGACGGAAGGTCAGACTGTAAATTCCATCGGACACCGCCGATCCGGTAGAATTTCGAATGGTACCCTGCATACTTAATGTAGCCTGAGCGCGCATTTCCATGACAACTGCCAGCAAGGCAAAAAACAGGAGCAAGATTTTAGATTTCATAATGGGAAAACTGTTAGTTGAGTGATATGAACGAAAGGATCTGAAGCGGGAGCAACCATGATATTTCACTGCTGTTTACTCCCGACCACGGCCACAAAGGTCATTGCAAACCGAACTAACTGCGGGGCAACAATTGCTCACTGGTGGGCAAAAACAGGGGTATTAATCACACAAAAGACTCTTTTAGAGTACTCATTCGGGCAGTTTTGTACATTTGTTCAGCAGTCAGCAGTGCAGAACATATACCTCCGGGAGGCATGGTGTTTTACACGGATCATCCGACACGCCGATCATCTTTATCATGAAAAAAATCAGCCTTCGTAATCGTTTTCTGATTGTCGCGGGAATCATCTTTGGCGCGACCTGGACGTTACAGGCGCAGCGCCCGGACGACGAACTACAGTTCCTCAAGTTTGAGTGGAGCAATGTAATCGGCAACCTGACTATCAATCCGAACTCCTACCTGCAGGACAGCCGCGGACTGATGTGGATTGCCTCCTCGTCGGGAGTGGTGTCGTTCGACGGGTACAACTTCAAGTTATACAGCCCCGATGAATATAACCTGAGCGCCGCCAGGAGTATCAGGCTGGCAGAAGATGTCAACGGCAATATCTGGATTATCAGTTTGCGCAACAGCCGGATGGTCGTGGATATCATGAACCCGAAAACAGAGACCGTGATACCCCTTCACCGATATCTGGGACTGGAACAACCGGTAGAAATCCCGTTGCGGGAAGATATCGTGGTTCTGCACAACACAGGGGGCAGGATATGGCTGGGCAATACTGATACAGGATACCTGTATGATGGACAATGGAAGCAAATATTCAATCGAAATACAGTCAAAGAATCATACGATGGCTGGTGGCCTGCTGCATACGGTGTATGGACAATCAGGCCCGGTAAAAAAGCCATATTTCTCGAAAGCAGTACGGGAGAAGTAATGGACAGTGTACCGTATAAAGGATATGTCTGGTTAGATGATCAACTGAATCTGTGGTCGGCCCCGCTGGAAGACAAGTCGGTATTTCACCAGCTGAAATCTGAAAACGGCCGGATTATTGACACCAAAATGACCCGTCTGCCGCCTTTCTCCTGGATTGGTGAAACACTGTGCCCGGGAGGAATGATCACAGCACCACTTCGATATGGTTATCTGTGGAATGTACAGTGGCCCGAATTGTATCTCAGTCGGAGCGATGGCAGCGGCACCATTCATTTCAGCCGCCAGTTTCCGGAAATTAGCTCCTTCAGTAATTTTTACATTGACAGGCAAGGCGGTATCTGGACATCCTCCAAAAATAAAATTATTCGTCTGACAGAAAAACGACCAACCGGGTTCCAGACTTTCCTCAGCGATGCCAGCCTCGACCGAAGCGTCAGGGGAATGATACAGATCGGTAATCAACTCTATGTAAACAGCTACAAAGGAGACTGCCGGATTAACCTCGACAATCTCTCTGTGTCAAATATTAATCTGTTAATGGGACAGGGATTATCCTTCCTCCGGGATCAGAACGGATTCTGGGCAGGCGGACACGGCGGAATGCTGGCACATATCAACCCGGGAAAATCGGAGGAGTATTTTAATCCTGAACGCCGGTCGGATATCAATGTATTCCTGCAAACAGCCGACGGCATACTGCTGGGCACAGCAAACGGATTGCTGAAACTCCACCCGGACGGCCATTCGGTGGATCCCTTGCCCCTTGAGAATATCAGCATTGATTACCTGTACCGCAACAACAGGGGTATATGGGCCTGTACCACCAATGGACTCTACCTGATTGACAATCAGGGTCATACCATCGCGCATTACCTGCCACAAGGCGCATCTACCGGATATGACCGGCTGACTCATCTGTACGAAGATGAAAACGGCAGTTTCTGGATTTCCACCCGGGGTGGCGGACTGATTCACTGGTCGGTTGAAAAGGGGATAATACACCATTTTACCACATCCAACGGCCTGTCCAATAATGATATCCATGCCGTTTATCCGGATAATGTGGGTCATTTATGGCTTCCAGGTAACTATGGACTGATGCGTCTGCACAAAGAGTCGGGGCGTATCCGGGTATTCTTTAAAAAAGACGGTATTGCCGACAGCGAGTTCAACGCACTGTCGCACTATCAGGCACCCGACGGACGCCTGTTTTTCGGAGGAGTCAATGGAATTACAGCTTTCTATCCCGCAGACATTCCCGTTCAGGATGCATATACCCCCGAACTCCGCCTGCTTGAGGCGCGCACTTTCCGGATTAAAAACGGCAATTTTATCAATCATCTGCAGGAAACAGATGCCGGCGGGGCCATTGTTGTAACTCCCGACGACGATTACTTCGACATCAGGGTATCGCCGCTTGTCTATGAAGACGTCAACCAGATCAGATACTCCTGGAAAATCGAAGGCTACAGCGACGAATGGGCTCAGCAGCAATCGCCCCTGATCAGATTGTACAACCTGCCTTATGGCACATATTCACTCCGTGTGCGCTACTCCATGCAGGGCAATCTGTGGTCGGAAAACGAACTGAATATTCCGATTACCGTGCACAGGCCATTTTACCTGAGCTGGCCATTTCTCACACTGTTGCTGGGCCTTGTTTTCGGTACAGCGTGGGGTATGGGCAACTGGCGCTCGGGGCAGCTGCGGAAAGCCAATCTGAAACTGGAAGAAGAAGTGAAAAACCGAACCCGGCAAATCGAAAACGACAAACAGCTCATCGAACAACAGGCCAGGGAACTTCAGTCGCTCGACGAGATGAAATCCAGGTTCTTTGCCAATATTACTCACGAGCTCCGGACGCCGCTCACACTCATTCTGGGCCCCGCAGCACGGCTGCTTCAAGGCGAAACTTCACGCGAAAAAACCATCGAATCTGCCGCAATTATACAGCGAAACGGAGCAAAACTGCTCAATCTGGTGGAGGAACTGCTCGATCTTTCAAAAGTAGAAGCCAAAAAACTCGTCGTGGTTGAAAAACCGGCCCGGCTGTATCAGTTCATAGCGCGACTTGTAGCAGCTTTTGCACCCTACGCCGACCACCGGGGGGTAGAACTGAATCTGGTTTATAACTGCCCGGCTACTACCATACTCATGATGGATATACCCAAATGGGAAAAAATCATCAATAACCTCCTGAATAACGCCCTGAAATTCACCCCCCAGGGCGGCACTGTGATCGTCACCGTTGAAATCAGTAATGACGAGCTGGTTATATCGGTAGAAGATACAGGCATCGGTATTCACGCCGACGATCTGCCATTTATTTTTGACCGGTACTATCAGGCACGCAGCGAGGGTGCTACCCTGCAGGGCGGTACCGGTATTGGTCTTTCTCTTTGCAGGGAATACATCAAACTGTTCGGCGGTGACATATCGGTACAGAGCGATCCGGGACGGGGTAGCAAATTCACACTCCGCAGGCCGCTGGCTATCTCCACACTAACGAAAGATGGCATAGCCGATTCAGCCGAAACGATTCAGACTTTGGAAACCAATCCGCTGCCGACACCCAAAACACACCTCCCGGGAAAACGCACCCTCCTCCTGGTGGAAGATGACAGGGATATGTCCTTGTATGTTCAGAGTATCCTCCGTTCC
>JAJTFM010000161.1 GCA_021298575.1 Saprospiraceae bacterium
TGGCCCGCTCAACAGACGACGGGTCAGTTACGTTCATCAGGGTGGCAGCAACTATATCTTTTCCGAATAATCGGACAAACTCCTCCCGCGCACCCGCGAGCCGCTCCTCATTGATATCACTCAACATGACACAGGCACCCTCTTCGGCAAATTTTCGGGCAACAGCCTTGCCTATTCCTCCACCGCTCCCGGTGATCAGGGCGATTTTTCCCGACAAAGGCTTCGGCTTGGGCATGCGCTGCAGTTTGGCTTCCTCCAGCAGCCAGTATTCGATGTTGAATGCCTCCTGCTCGGACAAACCCGTATATTCACTCACCGCCTCTGCTCCGCGCATGACATTGATGGCGTTGATATAGAATTCGGAGGCCACCCGGGCGGTCTGTTTGTCTTTGGCAAAAGTGAACATTCCCACGCCGGGGTATAAAATCACCACCGGATTCGGATCGCGCACGGCTGGCGAGTCAGGATGCCTGCAACGGTCATAATATGCCTGATAATCAGCTCTATATGCTTCAAATTGTTGACTTGCATGTTCAAACTGTGCGGTCTCGTCCAGTCCTTCGGGCAAGTCAAGCACCAGCGGCCGGATCTTGGTTCGCAGGAAGTGGTCGGGACAGGAGGTTCCCATGCGCGCGAGCCGCTCCAGATCATTTGAATTGACAAATTCCAGTACCCGTTCATCTTCGGTGAAATGCCCGATCATGCTGCGCCGGCTGCCCGCCAGTCCGCGGAGTACAGGTGCAATGGCTGTGGCCTTTTCCCTCCGCTGTTCTTCAGACAGTGTATTTTCAATTCGAACACCGCCAAAAACAGGGCGTCTCTTTCCGTAGTTTTCCCCGAGATACAGAGAGGCTGTTTCAATTACTTCCAGTGTATTCAGGTAGCAGTCGTAACTGTTGTCTCCCCAGGTAAAAAGTCCGTGACCGCCCAGAATAACACCCCTCAGTCCGGGGTTGTCATTCACCACCGCTTCCAGTTTCAGTCCCAGATCGAAACCAGGGCGCTGCCACGGCAGCCAGGCCATGCTGTTGCCCCAGAGATCGCGCATCATCTGCTCTCCGTCTTTGCTGGCTGCGATGGAGATAATCGCATCCGGGTGCAGGTGGTCAATATGCTTGAACGGGAGCAGTCCGTGCAGCGGCGTATCAATGGAAGGCGCGGCGCATTTGGGATCAAAGAGACAATGATCAAACAGCGCCACCATTTCATCTTCAAAGGCCAGTCCGCGGTACCGGTGTTTGAGTGCTCTCAGCCTTTCGGTGTATAAATTGGCACATCCCTTCCGGGTGAGCGTACCGATATCTCCACCGCTGCCCTTCACCCACATTACCTCTGCTGCCTTGCCGGTTACCGGATCGGTTTCGGTGAGTTTGACCGAGGTATTGCCACCGGCGAAGTTCGTCAGCCGGAGGTCCGCGCCAAGCAGATTGGAGCGATAGATGAACAGATCTACCTCGTTTCCGGCGAGTTCTGCTGCCTGATTTTCATCCCAGAGGTATGAGGCGTGCTTGAAAGATTTCATGGTGTGATGGAAATGGCCGTATTTTATATTTCACATAAAGCTGGTTTTCAGCAGATTGTGAAATTGACAGCGCTTATTCCATAACAACCGAAAACCAGTGTCAAATTTACAACAAAGTGTGGGTCAGGCAATTCAATTTCCCGGTTTTTGTGAGTAGAATAAGGATTGTTTAACCGCAGAGTTGCGCTGAGTATGACGCAGAGTTACGCAGAGAAAGATTACTCTGCGCAACTCTGCGGTTACCTCTGTGTACCTCTGCGGTTAAAAAAAGCAGCGCTCCAGGTTGAGCCGAACCCGCAGAAAGGGGCTTCGGGGAATACTCCCTAACAGGAGCCGGAAAAACAAGGTGGTGTTGGTCGGGGGGTTACGTCCAAAAAACAAACTTCTCCTCCATCTTTATCTTTCCAAAATTTAAAAGAACATAATCCGGTTTTTTGCCGGAAAAATATGCTCATTTTCTAAAATTAATGCAAACTTTATTTGCATATTTCATTTTTTTTGTACATTTGTCACAGATTTTGAATTCGGAAATTCAAAGTTAGACAATCTGCTGAAAACCAATTTAATATGAATGAACTCAAACCCACTACTGGCACATTAGAAGTTTATGGTCAAAGCTCTTCATCTATAGTTAAACACAAATTTCCCAACCATGAAAAATTGTTTTAAAGTATCGGTCTTTTTTTTCATCGGAGTCCTTATTCCGAGCTTAACCACAGCCCAACTATTACAGGAAAGGCCGTCGAGCGAGATTGTTTTATCAAGTACTGAGCAGGCATTTGCTCAAAAAATCAGCACACAACCCGATACAAAAACGGCAAAATATATCTCGATTGGCGATATCAGCCAATACGAGAGTAACGGTATTTTAAATTTTTCCTTGCCCGGGATACTCGTAACTTTACAGTCAGAAGCAGTACATGTGGAATATACAAGTCCAAATGACTATATTTGGTCTGCAAGGTTTACCAATCAGCCAGGTTATATGTCAATTATTTCCAAACCTGAGGGGAAGGCTGGTTTTTTTCAATTGCCCGGAAAGTTTTTCAGCATTTATCCTGTCAATAGCACGGTCAGCCTTTTAAAGGAAATAGACCTTGCTCATCTTTCTTCAGAAGGGTGTGGCTGGGTCGAATCAGAAGGGACTAATGCTGAAATAAATTGGTGTGAGCCTGAAGAAAACGACTGTTTTTCAGAAATTGATGTTTTGATACTTGTTTCATCGCCCGATGTTCAGGATTGGTTCGGCACACAAGGAGACCCATGGCAGGCCTTGATAACTGTTATTCAAGGTATTGAATCTGTAAACCTTGCTTTTGCCAATAGTGGTATAGCGAATAAGCAAGTCCGGTGGAGAGTGGAGCAGTTTAATTTCACGGGATATGATATGCCATTGAACCTGGGAAACGACATTGTTGATCTTGCAAACCAGGCCACAAATTTACGTGAACAACGGCAAGCAGATGTGGTTATCATGCTGACGGCCAACGATTACCCTGGCTTTGCCGGGGTGGCCTCTGGCCCCAGCACAGAGTGCCCTGCTCCTTCTGAAAATTGCGCCTATGCAATTGTCGAAATTCAATCCATTGCGGATCCCAGATGGACATTCGCGCACGAGTTCGCCCATCTTTTAGGCGCACGACATAATCGATCCACAAATTGTAGTGTAGCTAATGTGTGTGGGAATGATGATACCGATGTTTGTTCCCATGCCTGGGTATTTAATGATCAAAATGGAACCGAACAGCGGACAATTTTGGCGGCACTATCAGCCAATGAACAGGCAGGAGGGGGGGGGCGGATACCGCATTATTCAAATCCAAACATCAATTTTAATGGTGCGGCAACAGGAACAGCAGATAATGACAATGCCAAAATTATACGTAACGCTGCCTGTTATGTTGATGATTATAACCGGGCAGAATGGAATGTTGGCGTTCAAGGGCCGCCTAAATGGTGCCTGAATCTGCTACCGGAGATTACATTTGCATCTGTGGTAACTCCACCAAATCAAGGCTGGGGGCTCCTCGGCAATCCTCCTTATCAGTATGAATGGAGAGCCAGTTGCAGCCCAATTTTTAACCCGGGCACATTTTTATCAAACCAGGCCAGTATTACCCTTTCTACTCCTTTTTGTGAGCCGGTATTCTTGCTCCGATTAACTGTAACATCTTCCGACGGGGCTCCCCGGACGATTGTCAGGAGAGTTGGAGTACTTGAAGACTGCCCCCATCTTCAGGGGGAGGGCGAAGATCGTTTTCAGCAGGCGGATTTTAGTAATAAGCACACAGTCATATATCCCAATCCCACACATGATAATGTGATTGTTAGCGATATATTGAAAGAAAAAGGGCAATGTGCCACGATTTCAATTTCGGATAATTTCGGAAAGGTAATTTACGAAACCATATCTTGTGAATCAGGGGAGATAGAATTGGTTACAAAAAACATACCTGCCGGGTTGTTTTTTGTCAGGATAAATTCCGGTAATAACCAGTCAATTCATAAAATAATAGTTCAAAAATAAGGGATATGAAACAAGTAATAGTATTTTTCATCGTGTCCCTTTTGGCTGTTAGTTGTCATAAAGATCAGGGGTCGGAATTTGTAATCCCGATATATACTCCAGGCCCCCGGGATACAGGCTGGGGGAAAGCAAAACGGGATGGTCATAACTGGGAAGCGACGGCTTTCGCGAGAAAGCATCAGGATGGCAAGAATTACATAGGTATTGATTTATGGACTTTTTCAGAAGAAGGATTTAATAGAGAAACTTTATCACTAAATGAGATTCCACTTGCTGTTGGGAAATATGTAATTAAGGGAAACATAGCCAATACTTATGACGGTTTTATAGGAGGGTTTTATTCAATATTTCAAGATGATGGAGACGTAGCTGGCCCCCCTTTTGATCATGATGATAATGATAAAGGTATCTTGGAACTAACCAAAGTTGATACGGTTAATAACATTGTCACGGGCAAATTTGACAGAGTAGTTTTCAAAAACAGAAAGGAGAACAGTTTTTTTCCCGAGAAAGTAATTTTTGAAAATGGCAGTTTTGAAATGAAGATAATTCAGTGAAAAGGAAGTTCAAAAATACCCCCCCCCCAACCAACAGCATCCTGCCCTGTCTTCTTCGGTATGAAGACCTTTGCCCCAAACAGATTTTCATAAGGCACGAACCAGTACAGGAGGTGCTTCGAGGATCTCCAAATCTGCCTGCAGGCGTGGAAACACAGCGGCCTGAGTCAGCAGGCTTATCTTGACACCACAGGTGTATCCAAAACACTTTTTTCTTGCTGATAAATGATTTTGTGCGCTACGAACAAGGCCTGTTTAACCGCAGAGTTACGCAGAGTACGACGCAGAGTTGCGCAGAGAAAGAGCCAGTAGTGAGTTTCCCAAGTGTAGCCCCCCATCCATCCGTATCTTATTATGAGGAAGAAGACTGAATCAGGTGCGCAGGAAGGTCGTGAACGGTCTTGCAGCATACCTGATCGAGTACCTGTGCGAGTTGTTTTTTAAGAATTTCGGCCACGTGATCTGCGCCGGCATCACCCATGGCCGCCACCCCGTACATAAATGATCTTCCGAGGAAGGCAAATTCGGCTCCACACGCGAGTACGCGCGCTACGTCCACGCCCGAGCGGATTCCGCTGTCGAGCATGATACTGATTTTACCCTTGTATCTGTCAACCACAGGCTTCATGGAACGCAGCGACGACTGTCCGGCATCCAGTTGCCGTCCGCCGTGGTTGGATACAATCACGCCGTCGAAACCCAGACGGATGGCCATCGCGGTATCCTCCTCGCTGGCAACGCCCTTGAGCACCAGTTTTCCCTTCCACCGGTCGCGGATGGGAGCGATGCGCGCCTCATTGACCCGGCCGGAAAAGGTCTGGTTCATATACTGTCCCAGTGCCGACATGTTCATTCCTTTGGGCATGTACTTTTTCATATTGGCAAATTCCGGCTGCCCGTGCAGGAGGGTCCGGACAGCCCATTCGGGCCGCCCGAGAATCTGCAGCATATTGGAGAAGGTCATTTTCGGCGGCATGGCCAGTCCGTTCCGGATATCGCGCGGGCGATACCCGAAACTGGGCACATCGCAAAGGACACAGAGAACCTCGCACCCTGCCGCCTCCGCCCGGTCAAGCAGGTCGTCGCGAAGCGCTGTCTCTGCCGGATGATATAGCTGAAACCAGAATTTCCCGTCGGTTATTTTGCCAATTGTTTCCAGACTGGCAGTGGTTACCGTACTCAGCACAAAGGGAATATTGTGCTTTCTGGCCGCTCTGGCCAGAATTTCAG